>NZ_JANAVI010000049.1:0-1016 GCF_024213325.1 Paenibacillus sp. MZ03-122A
CAAGCGTATAAAGGCACCGTACTGAATTTAGCGGATGGTTCGCTGTATACGGGAAACACGTCGAACCTGCCTGTGGCAAGCGGGCCGAAGGATTTGGCGTACATCATGTACACATCGGGATCAACGGGACATCCCAAAGGGGTGATGACGACTCAGCAAAACGTCATTCGAACGGTACGCAATAGCAACTATGTGACGTTCATGTCAACGGATCGGATCTTGCAATTGTCGAACTACGCCTTTGATGGGTCGACTTTCGATATTTTCGGCGCGTTATTGAATGGAGCGACCCTTGTTCTCATACGAAAAGAGAATATGCTGAATATCGCCGCTTTGTCGCGAATTCTTTGGGAGGAGAAAATCACGGTTTTCTTCTTGACGACGGCTTTATTCAACACGCTTGTTGATCTCGATGTAGACAGTCTTTCCAACGTCCGGCATGTGTTGTTCGGTGGGGAGAAGGTATCGGCCGATCACGTAGCCAGAGCGTATCAAGTGCTCGGAAAAAGCCGGATTATTCACGTGTACGGACCGACAGAGAGCACGGTGTACGCAACGTACTATTCCGTAGACCACATAGATCCACGGGAAGCGAGCATACCGATCGGCGTTCCGCTCGCCAATACTCGCGCATACATCGTCAACCAGGAAAATAATCTGCTACCGATCGGTGTACCAGGTGAGTTGTGCATCGCGGGAGACGGCTTGGCGCGCGGCTATTTGAACCGACCGGAACTGACGGCAGAGAAGTTTGTCATCAATCCATTCGTACCGGGAGAGCGAATGTACCGGACCGGGGATTTGGCAAGATGGCTGCCGGATGGGAACATTGAGTATCTGGGCCGGATCGACGACCAGGTCAAAATTCGGGGGTACCGAATCGAGTGCGGAGAAGTGGAAGCACGGCTTCTGGAACACGAAGCGGTACGGGAAGCTGTAGTCATGGCGAAACAGGACGAAAGTGGACAAGCTTACCTGTGCGCGTATTACGTCAGCAGCGAAGCCCTGTCGGTCAC
>NZ_JANAVI010000050.1:0-957 GCF_024213325.1 Paenibacillus sp. MZ03-122A
GCCAGAACTGACGCCAAGCGACTGCAGCTCCAAAGGAATCGAACTCGCGGAGGTAGAGGCCCTGAATCAGGCTTTCGACTATCCGATCGAGGATATCTATCGGTTGACGCCGATGCAAGAAGGCATGTTGTTCCATGCCCTCACGAACCACCACTCAGCAACTTACTTGGAGCAGTTCGCGTTTACCGTGAACGGCAAGCTTGAGGTCTCACGATTCCAGGAAAGTTTGCGCCAGTTATCGGCGAGATACGCGATTTTGCGCACCGCTTTCGTGACCAGTGGCGTGAAGCAGGCGCTGCAAGTCGTTGGAAAGCAGCGGGACATTGAATTTACCGTGGTCGACGGTAGCGCGAAATCCGTCTGGGAATACAAAGAGCTGGACAAGCAGCGGGGATTCGACCTGCGCCATGATGCTTTGATGCGCGTGACGATTGTGCAAGAGAACGATCAACGCAGCCATGTGCTCTGGAGCTTCCATCATATTCTGATGGATGGCTGGTGCCTCGGAATTATCATCCAGGAATTCTTTACGATCTACCGAAGCTTGACGAGCGGAACTCCATTGTTTCTACCTCCCGTGCAACCGTTCAGCAGCTACATCCAGTGGCTGGAGAAGCAGGATGCCCAGCAAGCGCGTGCCTATTGGGGTAACTACATATCCGGTTATACGCAGCACGCGGGGCTGCCTAAACGCAGCGTTCCTTTAAAAGGCGACTATGACAAGCAGGAGCATGCCTTCGTGCTGGATACGGAAATGACGGAGGGATTGCAGCAAGTGGCTCGTCAGCATCAGGTGACGCTGAACACGCTGATTCAAACCGTATGGGGACTGCTGCTGCAAAAGTACAACCGCTCGCAGGACGTCGTTTTCGGAGCGGTGGTTTCGGGAAGACCGGCGGAATTGCCGGATGTGGAGCGAATGGTGGGCCTATTCATCAACACCATCCCGGTGCGGGT
>NZ_JANAVI010000051.1:0-927 GCF_024213325.1 Paenibacillus sp. MZ03-122A
GGCATGCTCTTTTACAATCTGATGGATTCGCAATCAGGAGCTTATTTTGAACAGGCCTCCTTTGATCTGCAAGGACATTTTAATATTGATGCGTTTGCGGCAAGTTTGGATGTATTGGTGCAGCGGCATACGGTACTACGCACGAACTTCTACAGCGGCTGGAAAGATGAACCACTTCAGGTTGTGTATCGGAATAAGCGCAGCGAACTGTATGTAGAGGATTTGCGGGATATGGAGCAAGAGCGGCAAAACGAGTACATCCTCGAATATACGCGCAAAGACAAGCAAAGAGGCTTTGATCTGGCGCAAGATGCTTTGATGCGTGTGGCTGTTTTGCGCACAGGTGAGGATGCGTACCGTTTTGTATGGAGCTTCCACCATATCGTGATGGACGGCTGGTGCTTGTCGCTGGTGACAGGCGAAGTGTTTGCGAGTTATTTTGCAATACTGGCTCATAAGCAACCTGAACTGGCCCCTGTAACGCCGTACAGTCAATATATTGAATGGCTGGAACAGCAGGATCGTCAGGCCGCATCAGGTTACTGGAGCAAGGTTCTGGAAGGATATGAGGAACAGTCCCGCCTGCCACAGGCTAAAATCCAGGGCAAAACGGAATATCAGGCGGAGCGTCTGGATTTTGACTTGGGCGCGGATCTAACGGCAGGTATTCAGCGCATAGCCAAGCGTTATCAGGTAACGATCAATACGTTGATGCAGACCGTTTGGGGCCTGTTGCTGCAAAAATATAATGGCACAGATGATGTGGTGTTTGGCAGCGTGGTATCTGGACGTCCGGCAGACATTCCGAATGTGGAGCACATCATTGGTCTGTTTATCAATACCATTCCTGTGCGTATCCGCAGTCAAGTGGACAGCTTATTCTCAGACGTGATGAAGCAAACCCAAGAGCAATCGATTGCTTCCCAT
>NZ_JANAVI010000052.1:0-833 GCF_024213325.1 Paenibacillus sp. MZ03-122A
GGGACTGACCCCCGTTTGTGAGACAGGGATCAAAACACCTTTCAAGTTTAAGCAGCCAGTCGCCTGTAATCTACCGGCGACTGGTTATTTAGTTTCGTTTGAATCCGAATTGAGTTATAGTAGGTGACGTAGTCTCGAACGGTCTGTACAACGATTGCAGTCGTTGTACAGACGAGATCTTCGAGGTAGAACGTTTCAGACTTTAGTGTGGAATGAAACGATTCGATGGGGGCATTATCAGCGGGCGTTCCTTTTCGGGACATGCTCATGGTAATGCCTTTTCCCTTTACTGCAGCTTGATAAGCCTGTGACGTATATACGCTTCCTTGGTCGCTATGAAGCAGCATGTTTGTCCGTTTTGGAAGTTGATTCAGCGTATCCAAAACCAAGGACGTGTCTTGCTTGTCCGCTATACTGTAAGCCACAATCTCCCCATTGTACAGATCTAGAATGCTAGAGAAGTACAACATTTTTCCGCCAAACGGTAAATAGGTGATGTCCGTGACGAGCTTTTGCAGGGGCGCCTCTGCATGGAATTGCCGCTTCAGCAGATTTTCTGCCGGATAAGCGGGCTGCCCAGTGATCTTTCGTTTTTTCATCCTCACGCGGCACTGTAACCCCTCACGCTGCATAATCCGCTGAACCCGTTTGTGATTCATTCTTTGCTCTGCCCGAAGGAGTGCGGTGATTTTCCGGTAACCATACCGAAATTTATGATGGATGCAAAGCCCCCGGATTTTCTCCACCGTAGCATCTGTGTGCTCTGTCTTCACGGCTGCTTTCCAGCGGTAGTAGGTCGCTCTTGCGATCCCGAGCCATGTACAAGCCTCAGA
>NZ_JANAVI010000053.1:0-823 GCF_024213325.1 Paenibacillus sp. MZ03-122A
TCTGAACTGCACCCCATTTGTTAGACACGACTAACAATGGAGGTGCAGTTTTTTTGCCTAAATTCAGTTTAGATGAGAAATTGGAGGCCATTCGTAGGTATCAGCGTGGTACTGAGGGAGTCAAAAGCATTGCACAATCATTAGGGATGAATCATGAAGCTTTACGTATGTGGATTAGGCAATACGAATCTCACGGGGTAAAAGCTTTTGAAAAAACCTATACATCTTACTCCACGGCATATAAACTAGACGTACTCAACTATATGAACGAGAATGGGACGTCTCCGAATGAAGCAGCTGTCATTTTCAAAATATCCTCACCTGGAGTCATTAGGAAATGGCGTAGTCAATTCAATGAACATGGAGTAGACGCCCTGAATTCAAAGAAAAAGGGGCGTCCACGCATGACAGATAAGAATAAAAACATCACAAAGAAGCAAGAACCTGCCAAGGATTCAATGGAGGCTCTACAAGCTGAATTAGAACGTTTGCGTATGGAAAACGCCTATTTAAAAAAGTTGAATGCCTTAGTTCAAAACAAGGAAAAATCACCAAACAAGACAAAGCGCAAGTCGTCTATGAATTAAGGCATGAGTTCCCGGTGGTTGCATTACTAAAGCTCGCAGAAGTCAAACGTAGCACCTTTTATTATTGGGTCAAACAGTTGGGTAAGCCAGATCCAGACGCGGATCTGAAACTCCTTATCCAATCTATTTACGAGGAACATCAGGGGCGCTATGGCTATCGTCGTATCCGTGACGAACTATTTAATCGGGGGCGCCGAGTTAATCATAAGAAAGTGCAGCGTATTATGGTCGAATTA
>NZ_JANAVI010000054.1:0-818 GCF_024213325.1 Paenibacillus sp. MZ03-122A
CTCCGAGACGGATCCCGAGTAGTGCGGGGCACGTGAAACCCCGTATGAATCCGGCAGGACCATCTGCCAAGGCTAAATACTCCCTGGCGACCGATAGTGAAGCAGTACCGTGAGGGAAAGGTGAAAAGCACCCCGGAAGGGGAGTGAAATAGATCCTGAAACCGTGTGCTTACAAGAAGTCAGAGCCCGATCTATGGGTGATGGCGTGCCTTTTGTAGAATGAACCGGCGAGTTACGTTCCCGTGCAAGGTTAAGGTGAAGAGCTGAAGCCGCAGCGAAAGCGAGTCTGAATAGGGCGAATGAGTACGTGGACGTAGACCCGAAACCGGGTGATCTACCCCTGTCCAGGGTGAAGGTGCGGTAACACGCACTGGAGGCCCGAACCCACGCATGTTGAAAAATGCGGGGATGAGGTGGGGGTAGCGGAGAAATTCCAATCGAACCCGGAGATAGCTGGTTCTCCCCGAAATAGCTTTAGGGCTAGCCTCGGAAAGAAGAATCGTGGAGGTAGAGCACTGATTGGGTGCGGGGCCCGCAAGGGTTACCAAGCTCAGTCAAACTCCGAATGCCATAGATTTAGTTCCGGGAGTCAGACAGTGAGTGCTAAGATCCATTGTCGAAAGGGAAACAGCCCAGACCATCAGCTAAGGTCCCCAAGTGTGTGTTAAGTGGGAAAGGATGTGGAGTTGCACAGACAACCAGGATGTTGGCTTAGAAGCAGCCACCATTGAAAGAGTGCGTAATAGCTCACTGGTCGAGTGACTCTGCGCCGAAAATGTAACGGGGCTAAACACACCACCGAAGCTATGGCTTGATGC
>NZ_JANAVI010000055.1:0-764 GCF_024213325.1 Paenibacillus sp. MZ03-122A
ATGAGCCGTAATCCGTTGTTTGATACGATGCTAGTGCTGCAGAACATGGCGCAAACGGAGCTTCAGTTGGACGGTCTACAGATTAGTGCTGCGGCTTTTGATAATTTGGCCGCGAAATTCGACTTGACGATCAATGCAGTGGAAAACGCACAGGGGCTGCAGATCGTACTTGAATACCGGAAGGCCTTGTTTGAGCAAGCGACGATGGAACGCTGGTTGGGGCACTTCGGCAACGTGCTGGCGACCGTTACGCAGGAACCGTTACAAGCGATTGCGGAAATTCGGATACTGTCGGAAGAAGAGCAGCAACAGCTTTTGCAATTCAATGACACGGCAGCAGATTATCCGCATGACAAAACCATTGTCGACTTGTTTGAAGAACAAGTGGCGAGAACACCAGACGCCGTAGCGGTGGTATTCGAGTCCGAGCGCGTGACGTATGCAGAGCTAAACGTGAAGGCAAACCAGTTGGCAAGGGTATTGCGAACAAAAGATATTGGAACTGATCGGGTTGTGGGCATCATGGCGGAACGTTCGATGGAGATGATTACGGGAATCCTCGCGATCCTCAAGGCCGGAGGCACGTATTTGCCAGTCGATCCTGCATATCCGGCCGAGCGGATCGCGTACATGCTGGACGACAGTAGCACGGATCTATTGCTGGTATACGGGGATTCGGAACTCCCGCAAGCGTATAAAGGCACCGTACTGAATTTAGCGGATGGTTCGCTGTATACGGGAAACACGTCGAACCTGCCTGTGGC
>NZ_JANAVI010000005.1:0-455046 GCF_024213325.1 Paenibacillus sp. MZ03-122A
TGGCGATAGCGGAGGGGTTCCACACGTACCCATCCCGAACACGACCGTTAAGCCCTCCAGCGCCGATGGTACTTGGATCGCAGGGTCCTGGGAGAGTAGGACGTCGCCAAGCAATATAAAAGAGCACAGCCTTAACGGGCTGTGCTCTTTTTCCTATAACCGATTCATTTATCATTCACATGAAAGATCTTTCTCATGGATTCGGTCAAAAGTTTTATGATATCCTGGTTGTCCTTTGTATAGTGGTGCTTAGTTAGCATTTTTAACAAAGGACAGTATTAACTGGGGAGTTAATCTATTTCAACCTGTTCTGTCTGAAGGACACTCAAGGCTTGAAGTTTACGGGTAATTTCTTTTTGCCACTTGGTATCTCCGACTTGTACGGCAAGATTGAGAAGGTCCAAATAATCATCAATATGCAGGGAGGTTTTACTGAAAGTTTCTTTCACTGCGGTCCTGCCTCCTTTAAAGTCTATGTGTATTTATCATTTAATAATGATAATCATTATCAAAATATGATCTTATTCATATTATGCCTGTGTTCTAGATAAATTGCAAGTTATGATATGAATGAATTTTGAAGCACGCAAATGAGGGCTTGAAAAAACAAACCCTTCTCCTTAAGTTCACGCATTGTTCACGTCTTTTCTATGGAACATAATGAAAAGAACAAGCGGGCATTGAGTGTCCACCAATAAGGAGGGCAAATTGCGCAATGCTTCAACAAGAGGAGGAAAAAGACCATGAGCAGAACAAAAATGAAAGCGTTTGCCGTAGTGGTGGCGAGCGCCTTGGCATTGACGCTGGCAGCTTGTAATAACGGACAAAGCCCAAGTCCGGGAAATTCAGGAGAACCGAGCAGAGGCACCGCAACGAAAGATGTTACGATTACCTTTCAGAACATTAATCCTGATCCGAGCACCCCTTCGTACAAAATGATTAAGCAAATTGTAGGTCAATACGAGCAGGATCATCCTCATGTCAAAATTGAATTGGATTCGCTAAATACAGATCAACAAAAGCTTAAGCTGAAGACACAGGCAGCGGCGAAGGAAGTACCTGATATCACGATTGTAAACCCGGCTGCACAGATGAAGCCATTTGTAGATGCCGGGCTGCTGGCTCCATTAAACGATGTGGCTGATAAAGAGGGGTTAAAAGATACATTTCAGAATGGACTTCTTAATTACTATAGTTTCGACGATAAGCTCTACGCTTTTCCGGATGGCAACAATATAGAAGTGGTGTTTTACAATAAGGAACTGTTCAAGCAGGCGGGAATCCAGAAGTTGCCGACCACCTTTGACGAGCTGATTACGACGGTTAAAACGCTGAAGGCGAAGGGAATTACTCCGATTGCCATTGGGGAAAAGGATTCATGGACGGGGTCCCTCCTTTTTATGAACATTTTGTTGCGTACGAATGAAGGACCGAATTTTCTCAATGATGTACTGGACGGCAAAAAGACGTTTAACGACCCGGCTTTTGTGGAAGCGGTGGATGCATTTCAGGAGTTGGTGCAGTCAGGAGCTTTCCCGGATGGAGCTACTTCTATTGACTACAATGCAGGCGGTAATATTTTTAAAACAGGAAAAGCCGCGATGTATATCATGGGTACATGGGAAACGGGGTCAATTGATGCTTCTTCGGTAGCGGGTAAGGTAGGAGCGTTTCAATTCCCTACGGTGAATGGCAAGGGTGATGTGAATGAGTATGTAATTGCGCCGGGCAGCGCATTTGCGGTATCTGCGAACAGTGAGCATTTACAGGAAACGAAGGATTTTCTGCACTATTTTATTAAGGAGATGCCCAAAATTCAGTTTGATTTGAAAAATGCGATTGGCAGCGGTCAGAAAATGAAGGGTGATCTGAAGGAAGCGGGCTACTCCGAGTTAGCGATTAGTCTTAATGAGCTGTTCAAGAATGTAAAAGGGGGCGATCTCGCTTTTGATAATACGATGAATCCGGCTATTGCGCAGGCGCATCTGAGTAGCATTCAAAACCTGTTCGTGCAAAAGGAAGACTCTGCACAAGTTGCCAAGGAACATCAGAACACTTTTGAAGCGAATAAATAAGTGAGGATTTTGCAAAAATCCAATAAGCGACTCCCAATGAACAATATATAGATCAAATTGGCCTGGTTCGTCTAGATATTACACTTTGGAGCGACTGGCATTGAATTTTGCAAAATCCTGAAGTAGCAGGCACTAGGGAGGGGGCAGAATGCTTCTTCCCTGATTGGAAATCATGTAGGTTGCGCATCCTCAGAAGATGTTCAGAATCAACACAAAGGAGATTAGAGCATGAATGTACTAAAGGTGCCAGCACGTACCATTGCCGTTTTCGTGCTACCCTGCCTGTTGTTGTATACCTGTATGGTATTTGTTCCGATTCTGGTGTCGGTGTATTGTGGATTGCTGGATTGGAACGGAATTGCCGAGGCAAAGTTCGTGGGGCTGGCTAATTTTGAGCGGATTTTTACAGCAGATTCAGTATTCTGGCCATCCGTGAAACGGACTATGATGTTTGCTGTGTTTTCCATGCTGGAGATTCCGTTCTGTCTGCTGCTGGCGATCTTGCTTAATCGTTATGTGCGTAAGGCCAATACGCTGGTTACGATGTATTTTCTGCCGGTTATTCTATCGGTGGTCATTATCGGGCAGCTGTGGAAGACGATCTATAATCCGGCCTCGATGGGTGGAATGCTGAACGGTATTTTGATGGCGATTGGGCTGGAAAGCTGGACACGCTCATGGCTGACGGAACCGCAGATAGCGATGTACGCCCTCTATTTTGTATCGTTGTGGCAGTATTTTGGCTATCATTTGCTTATCCAGTTTACCGGAGTACAAAACATACCGAATGAGTTGTACGAAGCAGCCAAAATTGATGGAGCTGAAGGATTCAAAGCAGACCGCTATATTACGCTGCCGCTCATTGTACCTATTTTCAAGATATCAATTGTATTAGCATTTATCGGCTCCCTGCAATCGTTTGATTTGATATGGGTGATGACGGGTGGAGGACCAGCCCATGCGACGGATACTGTATCCACGTATATGTACAATATGTCCTTTTTATCGATGAAATACGGATATGGCAGCGCATTGGCTTCAATTCTCGTAGTGATTTGCTTGTCATTTACAATTGTGATAAATTTTGTTTTCAAACGAATCGAAAATAAGGTAAGCTAAAGGAGATGGAGCTGTTGAATGCCTTGAAAAAAACGGGAGTCTTTTCCTTATTGGCAATCTTAATTGTCACGCAGCTGTATCCACTCTTTTGGCTGCTGACCTATTCGTTGAAGACGAATGAAGAGATATTGAGCTCAAGCTTCTTTGCACTCCCTCAAGTGCCCCAGTGGCACAACTATCAGGAAGCCTATGAATCAGGGAGCTACTTGCGTTATTTAGGAAACAGTGTGCTGGTGACCGGGGTTACGATGATTTTCGTCATTTTATTAAGCTCGATGACTGCTTATGCGATTACACGTTTTCGTTGGCGCTTCGGGGCTGTTGTGCTGACTTTGTTTCTGATCGGGATGATGATCCCGATGCAAGCTACACTGCTGCCGCTGATGGTGATGTTTAAAAACGTCCATATTCTGAATACGTATTTCTCACTGATTTTACCCTACATTGCTTTTCAGACACCGATTGCGGTCTTCATCCTATCCGGCTTTATGCGGTCCATTCCCCACGAAATTGAAGAATCCGCTTACATTGACGGAGCAAGCATTTATCGTATTTTCCGCAGTGTAATCTTACCCATCTCGGTTCCGCCTATCATGACGGTATGTATTTTAACTTTCATTAACATCTGGAATGAATACATTATGGCTGCCACCTTTATCTCGTCCGAGAAGCTCAAAACTCTCCCTTTCGGCGTATATACGTTCGTCAGCCAGTATTCTGTGAACTACGGTAATATTGGTGCTTTTCTAGTCATGGGTGCCTTACCAGTCATTATTATTTATTTTGTTCTGTCCGAAAATATCACCAAGGGCATGGTTGCGGGAGCGGTTAAAGGATAGGCGGCCGATGCGAAAGGAGCGCACGGAGGTATGATGCGCCGTTTTCAATCCATTCAATACCGCTTGTTTGTTCTGTTCCTATTGAGCATGTCCGGCATTGTGCTGGCGGTCAGTCTATTATTTTACAACCGTACTACGGTGCAGTTCCATGATAAGGTCAGCGAGTTGGCGCGTAAAAATGTATCCCAGACGGCAGGCCTGTTCGAATTGCTACTCGGCAGCTATAACAGTCTCTCCAAATCGATCAGCAACAACATGGATTTGGTTCGTCTGTTGACGACGGATAGCAGTGATTTACCTGCTGTCAATTACATCAACGAACGTACGATTACGAATATTCTGGGCGCTATCTATTATTCGCGTGAGGATCTGATTGGCATCCATGTCATCACAGACACAGGCAAGGTATATAACTATGGCAATTATATGAATGTCATTGATACTCATTACGAACATACGGAATGGTATAAGGAAATTCGAAAGTCGGCGGGCAAAATTGCATGGCTGGGCGTGTATCCTCACTCTGTCATTGATCAGGTGGAAACCAGACCCGTGTTTGCGTTTGGACGGCAGCTCTATGATCTGGATGAACACAAGCCGATTGGTATTGTCCTGTTTGAGGCTGAGCCGCGTTCTGTTTTGTCCGCTCTCCACAATTTGCGGTTAGGCACCAATAGTCAGGTATATTTGTTGGGTCATGAAAACCGAATTGTGTCGGCTACTTCCTCTGATCCGCCACCGGATTTGCAAAATCTAGAGCAGCAGGTACCGGAGGAGGATGTTATTGTAAATCGAAGTAATGAAAGAGTTGTAATCGCTTCCAAGTTACCGTTTGCCGACTGGTCTGTGATTAGTGTGACACCCAGTGAGGATCTGAACGTGGAGCTGGTGCAAAATCAAAGGTACTTATTTATCGTGGCACCTATACTTATTATTGTGTCGGCGTTAATTGCATCCATCGTCTCCAGGAGCATTTCCCTTCCACTCAAGCGAGTCATTCGGGAAATGAAGCGGGTAGAGACAGGAAATTTCCGTCATACGGTAAACACCAAATCCTATGAAGAAATTAATCAGCTAGCTACCTCTTTTAACCATATGGTAAGACGGATTGCAGAGCTGATTGAGCTGGTGCGTATATCATCGGTCAGCGAAAAAAATGCGGAGCTGCACGCGCTACAGACGCAGGTCAATCCCCATTTTCTATATAATACGCTGGATATGATCTATTGGATGCTGGACGAAAAGGGACAGGATCAGCTCGGAGAGGTGGTCCTCTCCTTATCCCATATGTTCCGTTACAGCAGCCATTGGGAAGAGGGGGCCGATGTAAGCCTTCGTGAAGAAGTGGAGCAGGTTGGCCACTATCTCACCATTATCCAAGCCCGGCTGGAGGGCAGGGTATCTGTAGACATCAATATTGAAGAACGATGGATGGATATCCGCTTGCCGAAAATGACCTTACAGCCATTGATTGAGAATGCGGTGAAGCACGGATTGGAGCCTCTTCATGCGGATACAGGTGGCAAGCTACTTGTCAGAGCGGAGGAATATGGCGGTGTATTGAGCCTGCACATCATCGACAACGGTGCAGGGATGGAGTACGAACGATGGGAGGTGGTCCAGGTCGCTTTGGCAGAACCCGGCAAACAGACGGGCAGCGGGCAGGCGGGAGGCATCGGCCTGCAAAACCTAAATTTACGGCTACGGCACATGTTCGGAGAAGAGTACGGCCTACGGATCTCTAGCGTACCTGGGGCCGGAACAACAGTCACTGTAAGTGTGCCTCTGCCACAGAAGGAGGAGAAACATGAATATTCTGATAGCTGACGATGAAAATATGATTCGGCAGGGGATTCGGCGTACCATTGGCCAAGCTCTACCAACCTGCGGCATTCATCTCGCTGCTTCCACCGAGGAGGCAGCAGGCATTCTGGCGGAGCATCCTGTAGATATTGTATTAACTGATATCCTGATGCCCGGTATGGATGGTCTGGAATTCATGCGTATTTCTAAGCGAAAGCATCCTCATCTGCAGTGGGTTGTCATTTCGGCCCATTCCGACTTCCATTATGCACAAAGAGCAGTAAAGCTGGGTGCCAAAGACTACCTGTTAAAGCCGATTGGTAAAAGAAAGCTGCTGGAATGCATTGAAATACTGGCAGCCGAAGCGCTTGTGGCCTCGCAGCAGGCGAACGAGGGTAGGCTTCTCAAATCCAATATGGTTTATTTGCGTGAAGCCGTTTTCCAACGCTATGCCCTTGGACTGGACACGGGCAAGCTGGATATACAGCCTTTTGTCGAAAATTATCCGGAATTCCATCTCTTCATGGTTCGCATGGAACCTGATCACAAGCAGACGCATCTGGAGCATTTTATGATTGAAAATGTACTGTCCGAGCTCATTGAGGCAGGAGGCAGCGGCTTTGTCGTCAGTCTAGACCGCCATAGTCTGCTGGGCATTGCAAGGCTAAGGGATGAAGCAGAGGCCGCACGGCTAGAGACGTTGCTCGAATCCCATCTGAAGCGTTATGTGAAGGTTCCCCTACAAATTACACGTTCGGGTGTTCATCACAATTTTGCCTCCATACCTGAAGAGGTGGCGCGACTAAGACGTACACCAGAGGAGATTGCAGCCGCAGCAGCGGATACAGGAGAATGTCTGCGCAAAGGCATGCATACGGTAGATGTGGCATTGCAATACATTCGGGCTCACTTTACAGAGGAGCTGTCGCTGGAGAAGGTGGCTTCAATCGTATTTTTGAATCCGGTGTATTTCAGCCAGTTATTCAAGCAAAAGACGGGACAAGGCTACAAGGATTATGTCATTTGCCTGCGTATGGAGGAGGCGAAGCGGCTGCTCAGTGATCCTCATCTGCGGCTGGCTGATATTTCGGAGCGGATCGGCTATCAGGATATGCGGCATTTTACACAGGTATTCCGGCGCAAATGTGGAATGACTCCAACCGAGTATCGGCATCAAGGAGTCAAGTAAGGCGGTATCAACGACCGAATGAAGGAAGTTCATCCAGCATCAGACTGTTTCAGGAGTAGAGCGGTAGAGCATCTACTCGGGAACAGTCTTTTTCGTGTCTCCAGCTTGTAGCAGTTCAACAAATTTGCGAGCTGCATTGGATAAATAACGATCCTTGCGCCATACGACGGCAGGCTGTGTGAAGGGGAATGGCTCCTTAATGGAGAGTGTGCGAAATCTGTCCCCGTATTCTTGTCCCAAGCCAGCGTCTGGAATAATGGTAATTCCCATGCCTGTAGAAACGAGCGAGAGAATGGTCGATATTTCTGGACAGTCCAGTACGACGCGCGGAATAAGATGGTGTTCCTGAAATTTGCGGATGACGGTTTCGTATAGTCCGTGTCCTTCTGTTCGGCGTCCCAACAAGAGGTCATAGCTGGCAGCTTCCTGTAATGTAATTTCCCCACTGGGATGGCGATCTGCCCATTCACACGGAAGAAGCGCAACAAAAGAAACGCCCTCCAGTTCAATTGTATGGTACGATTTGTCATCTACCGGAAGCAGCAGCAGGGCCAGATCAACTTTATTTTGGTGTAACAGCTCTTCCAGATGATGTGTGTCTCCGTGTCCTATTTTAACGTATACCTCTGGATAAACCTGATGAAAGCGACTGAGTTGTTCAGTAATCAGAGACATACAGGCGGATGACGTGCCTATAGCAAGTGTGCCGGTTACTTTGTTTTCAAACTCCCCAATTTCTCTACAGGTGTCCTCCATTTCAGCCAACAATCGTTTGGCGCGTGTATACAGTGTATACCCGGCCTCGGTAACTTCCCACTTCTTTCCTTCACGGTAAATCAGCTTTACACCAAGCTCGTCCTCCATATTTTTGAGTTGTTGACTCAGTGGAGGCTGGGCCATGTTGAGCGTTCTGGCGGCCTTGGTGATTTGCCCTTCCTCCACGATGACGCAAAAGTAATGCAGATGCTTCAAGTCCATTGGGGGATTCCTCCTCATTTCTAAACAACGCTTCGATTTGAATACTTTTAAAGTATGCATTACATATATTATATATATTTTTCGTGTGCAGGGAACGGGCGTATAATTTTTGAAAGTAATGCATGGGTGAACATAAAACGATGGGATGGAAGGAGGGGACATATGAAGAAAATCATTGTAGGAATATCGGGAGCGACAGGGTCGATCTTTGGTATCCGTATATTGCAACAATTACGAGAGGCTGGGGTCCAAAGCCATCTGGTGCTATCCCCGTGGGCTATTGCGAACATCCCCTATGAGACAGGCTACACGGTGAAGGAAGTGGAGGCAATGGCGGATGCAGTTTACTCGTATAAGGATCAGGCTGCGCGTATTTCCAGCGGCTCCTTTCGAGTAGACGGCATGGTCGTCGCTCCTTGTAGCATGAAGACCCTTGCCTCCATTCGTATTGGTATGGCGGATAACCTGCTTACCCGATCAGCGGATGTGATACTGAAGGAGCGAAAGAAGCTGCTGCTCATGACTAGAGAAACACCATTAAGTAGTATCCATCTGGAAAATATGCTGGAGCTGTCACGTATGGGCGTGATGATCCTGCCGCCGATGCCTGCCTTTTATAATCATCCTGCAAGTATCGAGGAATTGGTGGATCATATTGTTTTTCGTGCATTGGATCAGTTCGGTATTGTCACAACCGCAGCCAAACGCTGGGATGGAATGAAGCAGAATGACTCCAGACTGCACCAGAATTGAGAAATCGAAAGACGAAGGAGAATGAATGATGGCCTATAAAGACTTTCGCGATTTTCTACACATCTTGGAAAAGGAGGGACAATTACTCACGATCAGCGATGAGGTAAAGCCGGAGCCGGACCTCGCAGCAGCTAACAGAGCATTAAACAATCTTGGAGATAAGACGCCTGCTCTCTTTTTCAACAACATCTATGGATATACGGATGCTCGTATTGCAATGAATGTGATGGGCTCCTGGCCCAATCATGCCCTCATGATGGGAATGCCCAAAAACACGCCGCTCAAGGAGCAGTTTTTTGAATTTGCCAGACGCTATGAACAATTTCCGGTGCCCGTGAAACGGGAAGAAACCGCACCCTTTCATGAAGTCGAGATTACAGAGGATATTAATTTGTTTGATATTTTGCCGTTGTTTCGTTTGAATCAGGGGGACGGAGGGTTTTATCTGGATAAAGCCATTCTAGTTTCACGCGATCTGGATGACCCGGACACCTACGGTAAGCAAAATGTCGGCCTATACCGGATGCAGGTGAAAGGCAAGAACCGTTTGGGCATCCAGCCTGTACCACAGCATGATATTGCGATCCATATCCGTCAGGCTGAGGAGCGCGGAGAAAATCTGAAGGTGGCTATTGCCCTCGGATGTGAGCCTGTGATTACAACGGCTGCTTCTACGCCGTTGCTGTACGATCAATCCGAATATGAGATGGCGGGCGCCATTCAGGGTGAGCCTTATCGTGTGGTCAAAGCGAAGGATGCAGATCTGGATCTGCCTTGGGGAGCCGAGGTCATTTTGGAAGGCGAAGTGTTAGCAGGTGAACGTGAGTATGAAGGTCCATTCGGTGAATTCACAGGTCACTATTCCGGCGGCCGCGCGATGCCAGTCATTCAGATTAATCGTGTATATCACCGCAAACAGCCTATCTTTGAGCATCTGTACATCGGGATGCCTTGGACGGAAACGGATTATATGATCGGTGTGAATACAAGTGTACCGTTGTTTCAGCAACTTAAGGATGCTTTTCCTAATGAAATCGTGGCTGTTAATGCCATGTATACGCATGGGCTGGTCGCTATTATTTCCACGAAAACCCGATATGGCGGCTTTGCAAAGGCTGTGGGAATGCGTGCGTTAACGACTCCGCATGGATTGGGGTATTGCAAGCTCGTGATTGTGGTGGATGAGGAGGTCGATCCGTTCAATCTGCCGCAGGTCATGTGGGCTTTATCCACCAAGCTTCATCCAAAGCATGATGCTGTCATTGTTCCTGGCTTGTCTATTTTACCGCTTGACCCCGGCTCTGATCCGGCAGGTATGACGCACAAAATGATATTGGATGCGACGACACCTGTAGCACCGGATATTAGAGGACATTACTCGCAGTCGCTCGATTCCCCGTTGGGTGTAGCAGAATGGGAGAAAAAGTTGAGCCAAATGCTTCTCTGAATATTTTTGAAAATAAAGAAAGATTAAAGGAGTGCTGACAGATGCATATTTGTCCCCGTTGTGAATCTAATCGTTCGGAGGTTGTTACCCGCTCGCCAGTTAAAGGCGCCTGGGAGGTTTTGTTGTGCCCTGTATGCCTGTTCACATGGCGGACCTCAGAACCGGATAGCATTACGGATCCAGCAAAGTATAAATCGGCGTTCAAGGTAAACCCCCAAGATATTCCGAATGCTGCTCATGTTCCTCCTATTCCAGAGCGGATATAGGGTCGTTCGTAAGTAGCCGTAAATTATGGTACTTTGAAGTTATAGGCCAAAAGTAAAGGGGAATATACTTCATGCAGACACCAAGGATCGGTAAGGAACTGTTTACGCTGCTAGACGGTAAGGAGCTGAAGGACAAGCAGCATGAAGCAATGATGCTGCTGACGGTCACGGAAGATCAGTGGCCGCACATAGCGATGATTAGTGTGGGCGAGGTTGTAGCGCGGGACGAGGGGAATTTGCGTCTGGCACTATGGCCGGGTACGACCACGACAGGCAACATGATCCGTACTGGGAAGGCGACGCTTGCGGTGTTCACCGGAGGGAAGGCGCATTATGTGCGGTTGTCGCTGGAACATCTGCCTGCTTTGCCCGGAGCCAAGCATGTACGTGAGCGATTTGCAGCGCATGTTTTCTCAGCCAGAGAAGATTCGGCCCAATATGCGGATATCTTGACAGGTGTCACGGTTCGTCTCAAGGAACCGGAATCGGTGATCCATCGTTGGAAGGAAACGGTGGCTGAGCTGTTAATGTAATACCATCTGATTACTCCGTCGTTTACATGCACCAACTGGCTCCTAATATGGAAGAATACCATCATTTAAGAGTTCGCGCAGCAGCATATAGCTGTTTGTAAATGCGAGATTGTGGATCTGTTGAGAAAACTCTTCACTATGGCTCTGAAGCTACACAAATTGTAATGTCTAATTTTTATCAGAAACGATCTAGTTAATAAGGACCAAATTTCCTTCGAAGCCTAAACTATTCTTTTCCATATGACGACATAAAACGTAGGTGTAAGGATTTTGCGAAATCCTTAATTTAAGTTTTGAAATGGGAGGGAATTAGATTTTGAAGAATAGATGGTCCGGTTTTCTGGCGTTGGTCATCCTGATTTCAAGTTTTACATCATATGCAGGATTTGCATCTGCTGCGGATGCGGTGCTTTCCAAGATTGTCCTTTCCTCTAACGAGGTAACTTTGCAGCAGGGAGATACGGCTGCGTTGACGGCTACTGCTGTTTTTAGCGATGGGACAACCTCGAATGTAACCGTAAGCACGGATTGGAAAAGTGATAATACAGCTATTGCTACTGTGTATAATGGTACAGTTTCGGCCAAGGCTGAAGGGGAAGCCACCGTGGTTGCGACCTATAAAGAGAAGGTGCAATCGGTTCAGGTACATGTAACGAAAAAGGTTAAGGCGCTGACATCCAGTGTACAAAGCCTGAACTTGCGTTCAAGCGGTACAGGACAGGTTGATTTGACAGCGACATACAGTGATAATACAACAGCTCAGGTTTCGGGTGATGCTACTTGGACCTCCGATAATCAAAAGGTAGCCACAGTAGTGAACGGATTGGTTACCGCTCAGGGAGCAGGTACAGCTAATATTAAGGCCGTATATGGTCAACAGACCGTAACCATTGCTGTGCAGGTGGAGCAGGTTAAACGCCTCGATGTCAGTTCATCAGAGGTTTCTCTTTTGTTGAAGGATACTGAGAAGGTTAAGCTTTCAGCGACGTTCCCGGATGGATCGGTACAGGACGTGACAGAGTCCGCTGAGTGGAGCACCAGCAATGCAGCTGTGGCGGATGTACTGAAAGGCACCATTACCGGCTATAGCGCGGGAAAGGCGACAATTACAGGTAAATATGGCACGATGTCCGCTACGATTTCGGTGGATGTCGATCAAACGAATAAGTTGAAAGCCAGTGAATCCAATATTTTTCTCCGTCTAGATGAATCTAAAAAAGTACAAGTTTCTGCCGTTTATCCGGATGGGACGGTAACGAATATCACAGATAAAGCTACTTGGACATCAAGCGATGAAAAAATTGCGACTGTGAATAAGGGAACGATTATGGCGATTGGAGCGGGTTCGGCTACGGTGACCGCTAAGTATGGAGATAAGACCGTTTCGATCAAGACAGATGTCGAAACCTCCAGATATCTGGATTTGAGTGAGGACAAGCTGAGCCTGAATGCCAAGGAATCCAAAAAGCTCAAGCTGACCGCAACGTATGTAACAGGTACGGAAGAAGATATCACAAGTAAGGCAGAGTGGAAGTCCAGCAATGAAGATATCGCTTTTGTCAGTGCGGGAGAAGTCACGGGTTATAAAACAGGTGAGGCTACGATCACCGCTTCTTATGGTGGCAAAACAGTTACAGCTACGGTATCCGTAAATGTACCCGGTGATCTGTCTCTGTCCTCCAAAACGGCAACGATTGATATTGATGAGGACTATACTGCAACTTTGACGGCTACTTATGCGGATGGACGTAAAGAAGATGTAACACAGGATGCAGAATGGACTTCAAGCGCAGAAGATATTGCCTCTGTGTCCAAAGGAACGATTACGGGTAAATCCGCTGGTAAAGCGGTTATTACAGCGACCTATAATGGCAAAAAACTGACGATTAACGTGCAAGTAGGCCTTGTAGACCGTCTGGAAACAGACTCGCGTGTAATTGCGCTTGGTGCTCAGGAAACGAAGCAACTGAAAGTAACAGGAGTTAAGAGTGGCGGTACAAAAACAGATGTAACTAAGGACGCCACCTGGACAACTAGCAATGTAAAAGTGGTTGAGGTTAGCGAAGGTTTGATTAAAGCGAATGGTAGCGGTAAGGCAACTGTGACTGCTTCATATGGCAAGCAAAACATTACGTTTACGGTAGAAGTGGACGTAGCGCAAAAGATTGAAGCGGATGCAATCGCGCTATCGCTCAAATCTGGAGATCAAAAAACCATCGCGATTGTGGTTAAATCGAGTGATGGTAAAGAAAAGGACGTTACGGCCCAAGCTGAATGGAAAACGTCTAATTATAAGGTAGCCACTGTTAAAAAGGGTCAGGTTACTGCGGTTAGCTACGGTAAAGCTAACATTCAGGCGAAGTTTGGCGGGAAGGTAATTAGTGTACCCGTGGATGTTGATACGCTTAAATACCTGCAAACAGACGAAGTTGCTTTGAATTTGAAGGCAGGACAGCTGGCTAAGGTTACGGCTACAGCCACGTATAAGGATGAGTCGGAGAAGGATGTTTCCAAACCGGCTGTCTGGTCCTCGTCCAGAATTATTGTTGCGACCGTCAAAGACGGTAACATTAAGGCACAGGGCAAGGGTAAAGCTGTAATTACTGTGAAATATGCAGGTAAAATGACGAAGGTACAGGTAACCGTTCAGTAAAAAAGAGAGCAAGCATACGTCCAAGGACGATAGGCTTGCTCTTTTATTTTAAGGAGGCACCGCTTATAAATTATGACTTATCTTTCTTGGTCGGTGTGTTGCGTGTAAGTGATTCGGTCAAACGCTTGCCAGTCGGCGTCTGGGCCAACCCGCCTTTGGCGGTCTCGCGGTGCTTCGACGGCATCTCACTGCCGACTTCAAGCATTACGTCAATGACTTCGTCAGACGGAATAGCGCTGCGCACACCCGCCAAAGCCATGTCCGCTGCGGCAAGCGCAGTCACGGCTCCCAGCCCGTTGCGCACGATGCACGGAATCTCCACGAGTCCGGCGACGGGGTCGCAAATCAGGCCGAGCGTGTTCTTAAGGGCGAGACCCACGGCGTGAACAGCCTGTTCAGGCGTACCACCGCGCAGCTCGACCATAGCGCCAGCGGCCATCCCGATAGCTGAGCCAATCTCAGCCTGACAGCCTCCCTCCGCGCCAGAAATGAAGGAGTTGTTGGCGATCACGTAGCCAATAGCACCAGCGGCGAATAGGCCGTGCACCATATGCTCATCATCCCAGCCGAACCGCTCCTGCGCACTGATAAATACACCAGGGATAACCCCACATGAGCCTGCGGTAGGCGTGGCGACAATGCGACCCATGGATGCATTAACCTCCGACACGGAGAGGGCATAAGCCATGGCGAGCGCGGAGGCATCACCGGAGCAAGTTTCCCCTGCCCGCAGATACTCGGCTAGGCGCTTGCCGTCCCCGCCCGTCAATCCACTGCGGGATACGGTGTCTTGTGTCTGTCCGCGATGAACGGCTTCCTTCATGACTTCATAATAATCAGACATTTGGCGGAAGATTTCTTCCTCCGTTGTATTCGTCTCTTGTACCTGTTCTTGAATCATCAAGCGGCCAATTGTGGTGGATTCTTCAGCGCATAAAGCGCTGATTTCATGCAGATGGCTAAACCGCATCGGATTCAGCTCCTTTTTTCAAATTAATCATCTTAATTTCATACATATGAGGTAAAGAACGCAGTTCCGCAATCAGTTCAGCTGGAGCAGAACTGTCCGTTTCAATGGCGGTGAGTGCTTCACCATCCCGGCCCTTGCGATCTACGTGCATATAGGCAATGTTAATGTGAGCCGCGCCCAGCGCTGAAGTTATCGCGCCCAATGTACCGGGCTTATCTGAGTGGAGAAGCACCAGCGTAGGCAGCTCCCCGGTCAGATTGACCCGGAATTCGTTCAGTTGCTGGACATGGATGCTGCCGCCGCCGATGGAGGAGCCCAACAGTGTGCGCTGATCCTCGCCCTTCCACAGCTCGAAACGGACAGTGTTCGGATGAGGGGCGGGGAGTCCGCTAACGGCGAATTCCACGGCCATCCCGGCTTGTTCGGCCCATTGCTCGGCATCGGGAATCCGGTGATCGTCCGTATCGTAATTAAGCAGTCCTGCGATGAGCGCCAGATCTGTACCATGTCCTTTATACGTATCGGCAAAGGAGCCGTATAATGTCATGCGGGCACGGTCAGGCTGCGCTCCGAGCCAGTGCCGGGCAACGCGTGCGAGTCGCACCGCGCCTGCGGTGTGTGAACTGGAAGGTCCGGTCATGGCCGGGCCGATAATAGAAAATACATCTTTGAAACGCATGGTGTGGCCCCCTGTATGTTCTAATACCATACTATATGGTATTTCCGCGTCTTTGCGCGGTTATGACGGTTCCTAATGCTGACGCACAATGTGAGCACAAAAAAGGACAGGATAAGGAAGTTTCCCTTATCTCTGTCCTCGTTACCTGAGAGTTTCGTGCGGTGTTCTTACCGCCTTACCCCTTGGGTGGCTTGCGCTCTCTCCAGAGTTGCGTCAGATGACGATACATGGACCTGAGAGATTATCCGCCAGCCGGGTGCTGGCGTCTTGCTCCTTCGGTGCCGCCAGAGTGTAGGCTCCCTGGACAGACTCTCCCGTCATCTTCATTCGCGTATACCGTTCTACATGTCTTTCTTAGGGTAATGTATGCTGTGCTCGGTGTCAATCACAGGGTTCAATTTTTACATAAACAGGTGCGTTTCCAATAAAAAAGATTAAAATTTACATAATTATGGATGAAATTAGGAAGGAATTAGAAGATTGGCGGCTAATCTGATAAAGGACAAGTACATTTATGGAAAACATAGGAGGGATATTGACGTATGGTAAAAGGCTTGCGGTTCACAGGTTCACGCTTAAAAGGGATGCTGCATCTAGCAGCAATCGTATCACTGCTGATCGGGATCTTCGTTCCATTCGGTCAGGTCAAGGCAGAGGGAGCATTGACAGTAGCCGAAGCACTTCAGGGCCAAAGTAGTGGAGGTACGGTGACGGTGGAAGGCTACATCGTCGGACATGCTACCGGATCGAAAACGGCTAACTTTTCTTCTCCGTTCGCGAATGATTTTAACGTACTGATTGCCGATCAGGCAAATGAACGTAATACGTCTAATCTATTGGATGTACAGCTGACTTCAGCGTACAGAGGGCAATTTGGGCTGTCAGGCCATCCTGAGCTAATCGGCAGCAAAATTCGTGTGACGGGTACACTCGGCGCCTACAATAATTTTGGTGGAGTGAAAAGCCCAAGCGCTGTTGAACTGGTGAGCGGAAGCGAGCCGGGGGAACCAGGTGAACCTGGCGAACCTGGCGAACCTGGCGAACCTGGCAACCCGGGTCAACCCGGTACTACATTGCCGGATGGAAAAGGCAAAAAGGTGCTGTTCGATAATACGCACGCACAGACTGCTGGAGCAGCAGATTGGGTCATTGAAGGCGCCTTCTCCGACTTTGCCAATGGACTGCGTAATGTAGGCTTTACGGTAGACCAATTGAATCGTCCCATTCCTTTTACTTATGGAGAGCAGGCCATAACATATGACAAGCTGCGCCAATATGATGTGTTCATTATTGGTGAAGCGAATGTTGCCTTTAAGGCATCCGAGCAGGCTGCCCTGTTGCAATACGTGAATACCGGGGGGAGCGTCTTCTTCATCTCCGATCATTATAATGCGGACCGTAACAAAAACCGTTGGGATTCCTCCGAGGTTATGAATGGCTACCGTCGTGGAGCCTATACTAATCCGGCCAAAGGCATGACAGCAGAAGAAGCAGCATCACCGGCGATGCAAGGATTAACAAGCTCCGATTGGCTGGCGACCAACTTTGGTGTTCGTTTCCGTTATAATGCGCTTGGTGACGTGAATGCTACTGACATTGTAGCCGCAGATCAATCTTTCGGCATTACCAAGGGTGTGCGCTCGATTGCAATGCATGCAGGATCTACGCTGGCTATTATTGATCCTACCAAGGCTAAAGGCATTGCTTATATCCCTTCAGGCACGAAAAAATGGGGGAATGCTGTAGACCAGGGAGTTTATAATGGCGGGGGCCGTGCAGAAGGGCCTTATGCCGCTATCTCCAAGGTAGGTCAAGGCAAGGCAGCGTTCATCGGTGATTCTTCCCCTGTAGAAGATGCTACACCGAAATATGTGCGTGAGGAAAACGGACAGTCGAAGAAGACATATGATGGTTTCGAGGAAGTGGATGATTCCACCTTTCTGGTGCAAACGGTCCAATGGCTTGCATGGAAGCAGGACTACACGAAATTGTCTGATGTGGCAGGTTTGACTCTGGATCAACCAACGAAGCTTCTGCCATTCGAGGAGCCTGCGGCTTCCACGGAACCGCAGGCTGAGCCTTGGTCTGCTCCAGCAGCAGGTTACAAATGGTACGATCCAAGAACGTTCAAGTCTGGCTCCTATGGAGCGGCTTCGTAATTATCGTGAGGAGCTCAATGTGAGCTGGTGCTAGTTAGTCGTTTGATCCCTGAGAGGGATCAGGCGACTTTTTTTGTGATGAAAATTAACCTGTGGTTGGTTATTTCATTACATTTTGTGCCAGAAAGGCCGCGCTACTGCTGGATCATTGATTTTTTAAATGATGTTGATAGCATAATCTTAATTGATATATCCATATACTGGTGATAGGATGTATTCAAATTATTCCGACAAAAACGGTATGTAATGTTCATGAGAGGTTTTAAACATCAAACATGGTGAGAATAAGCGGGACAAGACCATGGAGAATGGAGGAAGCGCGCATTGAATATCGAACCTGTGTTGGAAATTAAAGGATTATCCGTCTCTTTTCGCATCAAGGATCAATATCACCCCGCAGTCGACCATCTGGATCTGACGGTCAACCCCAATGAAGTGCTGGCTGTAGTCGGAGAATCTGGCTGTGGCAAAAGCGCGCTGGCGCTTTCTATCCCGCAACTGCATGACATGGAACGCACACGTGTAGAGGGAGAGGTCCTTTTTAAAGGCACGGACCTGAACCGTCTTTCTTCAGGGCAAATGAATAAAATCCGCGGAGCGGGCATTGGCATGATTTTTCAGGACCCGCTGACAGCACTCAACCCGTTGATGAGCATTGGCAAGCAGATTGAGGAAAATCTTGATTATCATACGTCACTATCTACGAAGCAAAAAAGGGAACGTGTGCTGGAGCTGCTGGAAAGTGTAGATATACCGAATCCTGTGCGTGTGTATGATCAGTATCCGCATGAACTGTCAGGAGGGATGCGGCAGCGTGTGATGATCGCGATTGCCATAGCTTGCCGACCTTCTCTTATTATTGCAGATGAACCAACTACTGCGCTCGATGTAACGATCCAATCGCAAATTCTCGACTTGCTCAAACAGCTTCAACAGGAGACTGAGAGCGGAATTATCCTGATTACGCACGATCTTGGTGTTGTGGCAGAAGTAGCCGACCGCGTGGTGGTCATGTATGCCGGAGAAATCGTGGAGAGCGCTGATGTTTTTGAATTATTCAGGCATCCACAGCATCCGTATACGCGTTCTTTGCTTGCTTCTATGCCGGGATCGCATACCAAGGGGGAATCACTGCATGTCATCGGCGGCATTGTTCCCTCATTACAAGATATCCCCCGCAATAGTTGCCGCTTTGCTCCGCGTATTCCTTGGATTCAGGAGAGAGTGCATGAAGACCATCCCCAACTAAAAGAAATTTCCCCTGGACATTGGGTCCGTTGTACATGTTATCAGCATTTTCATTTTGAAGACGAGGCAAAGGGGGAGGCTGCTCATGGCACTACTAGAGTTAAATGATCTGAGGGTCCACTATCCGGTGCGCGGTGGTTTCTTCCAGCGTGTTATCGATCAGGTGAAAGCAGTGGATGGCGTGTCGATCAGCATTGAGGCAGGCCAGACATACGGGCTGGTGGGAGAATCCGGCTGTGGAAAAACGACGACAGGCAGGACGATCATCGGTCTAAATAAGCTGACGAGCGGACGGCTTCTGTTTAAAGGAAAGGATCTTGCAGCTCTGAGCCGTAACAATCGTCATCCACTGCGTAGAGATATTCAGATGATTTTTCAGGACCCATACTCTTCGCTCAACCCGCGTAAGCGCGTATTGGATGTCATTGCTGAACCGCTGCGAAATTTTGAAAGGCTGAGCAGTGAGGAAGAACGAAGGAAAGTACAGACGTTGCTGGAAAAGGTCGGCTTGAATGCCGATGCAGCCTACAAATATCCGCATGAATTTTCCGGGGGGCAGCGGCAGCGGATCGGGATCGCGCGTGCGCTTACATTAAACCCCAAGCTGATCATTGCAGATGAGCCGGTGTCGGCGCTGGACGTTTCCGTGCAGGCACAAGTGCTTAATTTTATGAAGGATGTGCAGCGGGAGTTTAATTTAACGTATTTGTTCATTAGTCATGACCTAGGTATTATCCGCCATATGTGTGACCAAATCGGTATTATGTACCGGGGACGTCTAGTGGAGCAGGGGAGCGAGCAAGACATTTATGAGCGTCCACAGCATCTGTATACCCAGCGCCTCATTGCAACCATTCCCAATATTGATCCTACAAAACGACTGGAAAATGCCCAAAAAAGGCGAATGCTTTTATCCTCCTACAAAACAGAGCTACCCAAACATCTAGACGCGAGTGGAAAGCCGTTTGCACTAAAATCAGTAAGTCCATCCCATCAAGTCGCGCTACCATAAGGGGGGTACAGAAATGTGGAAATTTACACTGCGTCGGCTGCTGGTTATGATCCCTCAACTTTTTGCACTGAGCGTGCTTATATTTTTCCTAGCTAAGGCAATGCCGGGGGATGCCCTGACAGGACTTATTACTTCGACACCCAATCTCAATCCGGCCGCACTGGAAGAACAGCGACAAAAACTGGGGCTGAATGATCCGGTGTGGGTGCAGTATGGGAACTGGCTCGTCCAGCTGGCTCACGGGGATCTGGGCAAATCTTATGTACATAAAATTAGCGTTACCGATCTGATTGGCAGCCGTCTGGGGAACACGTTCTTTCTGGGCGTAGTAATTCTGGTTCTGACGTATCTGATCGCCATTCCGCTCGGCGTACTCAGCGGTCGTTATCAGCATAGTCTGCTGGACAAAACCGTAGTGGGCTATACCTATCTCAGCTTTGCGACACCTCTATTTATACTCGCGTTGTTGCTGCTGTACGTATTCGGATTCAGGCTCGGCTGGTTTCCAACCAGCGGCAGTGTGGATGTAGGCGTGGAGCCGGGGACATGGTCATATTACGTGAACAAGTCGTATCATCTCATTTTACCGGCGGTTACAGGCGCATTGCTCAGTACAACGGCTACGATTCAGTATCTGCGCAATGAGGTCATTGACACAAGACTGAAGGATTTTGTGAAAACAGCGCGTTCCAAAGGGGTACCCGAAGGTAAAATTTATTCCCGACATATTTTCAAAAACTCTCTATTGCCGATTGCTGCCTTTTTGGGCTATGACCTGACGGGAGTAATTGCAGGCAATATTTTTCTTGAATCTATTTTCGGTTATCCAGGGTTGGGCCAATTATTCCTCCAGTCCATCACTCAACGGGATTTTTCAGTCGTGAACGCGCTGGTCATGATCTCTGGCTTCTTGGCGCTATTAGGAACTCTTTTATCTGATGTCATCCTAAGCAAAGTCGATCCCCGCATTCGAATTGAATAGCGAACAAGTCTAGAGAAAGGGAGGGATTATGGTGTCTATACAGGTGGAAGAGGTCTTCACGCCGGAAATCATTCGTAAATCACCATCCAGTTGGTCTGTACTACGTCGTGAGCTGGTGCGTGACAAAATGTCCTTGGTTTCCATTGGCTTTGTAATTCTGTTCTTGATCTTTATATATGCCTCTGTCCTGTTTGTAAATCAGGATGTAGTCACGACGGTCGATTTGGGCGCGATCCGTGAAGCTCCAGGCTCAGTGCATTGGCTAGGGACAGATCGAGCGGGTAGGGATATTTTCGGTCAGCTGGTCATTGGAGCCCGCAATTC
Source organism: Paenibacillus sp. MZ03-122A (assembly GCF_024213325.1). Taxonomy (NCBI): domain Bacteria; kingdom Bacillati; phylum Bacillota; class Bacilli; order Caryophanales; family Paenibacillaceae; genus Paenibacillus; species Paenibacillus sp. MZ03-122A. Next base: position 21,030 of record NZ_JANAVI010000005.1, read on the forward strand.
CTTCACCATCGGCTTTACGATTACATTGTTATCCGCCGCTATTGGCTTAACGTTAGGTTTGCTGGCTGGTTTTTATGGGGGACTGGTCGATAACATCATCATGCGAATCATTGATTTTATTCTGGTGCTTCCGTTTTTGATGCTGGTCATCGTGTTTGTCAGCATTGTACCCAAAAGCGGCATAGGGTCCTTTATTTTCATTATGACTGCCTTTTTATGGATTGGGAAAGCACGTCTGATCCGAGCCAAGGTGTTGTCGGAGCGCGAACTGGATTATGTGCAGGCTTCCAAAACCCTTGGCACACCCAATTGGAAAATCATCTGGTTTGGCGTGCTGCCCAATCTTAGCTCGGTCGTGATCGTCAACCTGACCCTCAGCCTCGCGGGGAATATCGGGATTGAGACCGGGCTTTCTTATCTCGGCTTTGGCTTACCGGAGTCTACTCCAAGCTTGGGTACACTGGTGAGTTATGCTAATGACCCGGATGTTTTGCAGAATAGCTGGTGGATGTGGTTGCCAGCCTCACTGCTTATTTTGGTGCTAATGCTGGCGATTAACTTTATTGGCCAGGCGCTCAAACGCGCCACGGATGCCAGACAACGATTGGGTTAACTGAAGTTCAAGGATAAGGACAATGACAAGGAGGGATTTACAATGGTTAAACACTGGAAAAAAGGAATTTTGCCTGTTCTATCTGCAATTTTGGTATTTTCACTGGCCGCATGCAGCGGTTCGCCTTCCGCTTCAAATGGAGGGAAATCGTCTGACGGTACAGGCGGCTCAAGGTCCGACAGCAAGCAGGTGAATGCCACAGCGCTAGCGAAGGCGGTCAAGAACGATAAGACGCCGATTAAGGGTGGCATCATCAATTATGCACTCGTGTCTGATACCCCTTTTGAAGGTATTCTGAATCCTGTATTTTATGAAGGCAATCCTGATTTTGAAGTCTTCCAGTTTTTCTACCCTTCTATGTTTTCGATTGACTCCAATCTAAATATTGACGGTAAAGGGGCGGCGACGATTTCCTTTTCCCCAGACAATAAGGCTGTGACTGTCAAAATTGATCCCAAGCTGAACTGGACGGATGGTAATCCCGTAACGGCAGAGGACTATGCTTTTTCCTATGAAGTGATCGGTCATAAAGACTACGAAGGCCCGCGTTATGATAGCTTTATGACCAACATTGTGGGCATGGAGGATTATCACGCGGGTAAGGCCAAAACCATTTCTGGCATCAAGGTGCTGAATGAGAAAGAGGTTACCATTCATTTCAAGGAACCTAATCCTTCGGTGAAATCGGGACTGTGGTCTACACCACTGGAGAAAAAGGTATTTCAGAATATTCCCGTGAAAGATATGGCCGGATCTGATCCTGTTCGTAAAAATCCGATTGGCTATGGGCCGTTCAAAATTAAATCTATGGTCACAGGTGAATCTGTGGAATTCGTCAAAAATGAAGATTATTTCCACGGTGAGCCCAAGTTGGATGGCCTTCATCTGAAGGTGGTGAACCCAAATGTCATTACCGAGGCGCTGAAAAGTGGAGAAGTTGACTGGGCCAGCTATCCAACCACCCGTTACAATGAGGCCAGCAATCCGAAAAATGTACAGTTTCTCGGTCAGGAGGAATTATCTTATAGCTATGTAGGCTTTAAGATGGGCAAATTCGATCAGGCCAAGAATCTAAATATCATGGACCCGAACGCCAAGCTGGCGAACAAGTCATTGCGTCTGGCCCTTGGCTATGCGCTGAATAATGAGCAGGTCGGCAAGCAGCTCTATCATGGACTTCGGATTCCAGCAACATCCCTGATTCCGCCTGCCTTTAAGGGATATCATGATATGAATGCAAAGGGCATCACGTATGACACGGACAAGGCGAAAAAGCTGCTGGACGAGGCAGGCTATGTGGACACCAATGGAGATGGATACCGTGAGGACCCTAAGGGCAAGGAACTGGTGCTCCATTATGCGGCAATGAGCGGAGATGCGACAGCTGAATCGCTGGCGAAGTTTTATTTGCAAAACTGGAAGGATGTCGGACTTCATGTCGAGCTGGTGGACGGTCGTCTGCTTGAGTTCAATTCTTTCTATGATCGTGTGCAAAAGGATGACCCCGACATTGATATTTTTGGCGGTGCGTGGAGTACGGGTTCAGATATAGACCCTAGTGGACTGTATGGACGCGGAGCCAGCTTTAACTATTCGCGTTTTACGAGTGAAGAGAATGATAAGCTGTTGCGGGAAGGGGTGTCTGTTAAAGCCTTTGACGACAATTATCGTAAAGATATATACAATCAGTGGCAGGCGTATATGAGCGAGGAGGCACCCATCGTACCGACGTTATTCCGTTACTCGTTAGAGGCAGTGAATAATCGGGTAGCCAATTACGATATTACCCGCGGCAAGGAGTACGATGCAGACACGTTTGCGAATATTACGCTGACTGCGGAAAAAGCAGAAGTAGCCCAATAATCTCAAAAAAGCGCAATAACCTGAAGAAGAAGCGCGAACCGGATGGATCCGATCTTGCGCTTCTTATGACCTTTTCATGCAATCATTCTGGGGATTCTCGAAGGGAGAGAAGGAAGACGGAAATACGTCAGCTTCAATACTTCATTGCCGTATGCGAGGAACTACATTTTACGAAAGCTTCGGAAAAGATCGGAATCTCCCAACCCACGCTTAGCTTGCAAATCAAGGCGCTGGAGGAGGAATTGGGCATGACGCTTTTTGACCGTGCAGGTAAAAAGATTAAAATGACAGATGCTGGGAAGTTGTTGCTGCAACACAGTGCACATGCGCTCAAGGATTTACAGCAAGCAAAGGCTTCCATTGAGGAGTTGCGCACCGAGCAACGCGGGAGTTTGCGGATTGGTATTGCATTACCGGAGCTGGAGGAGTCATTGCATGAAATGCTTATCCATTTTCATCAGTCATTTCCTAGAGTCAGCCTGCACATCCATCCATCATTTGATGTAACAGAACAGCTGCTGGATAACCGAATGGATGTTGGCATTACGCTGCATTCGGGTACGGATGAAAGGCTTGTCCAGCTTCCTCTTTGTACGGAGAACTACTGTCTTGTTGTTCCGGTAGAGCATGTGTTTTCCAACCGTTCTTCCATTACGCTGGACGAATTGAGGCATGTATCCTGGGCGATGCAGCCAGAGTGTCATCCCGGCAGGAAGCTCATTGAGAAGTGCTTCCGGGATCGCGGGTATCCCTTTGCAACCGTCTTGGAGACAAATTCCATACCTTCAATCCTGCGCTGGGTGCAGGAGGGACTTGCCGTAACCCTACAGACGGAGTCCCTTGCGGCAGAATTGGATCGCTCACAATTTTGCACTGTACCTATTTTGTGCGGCGTGCTCCAGGGTCAGCTAGAGTTGATTTATCGGTCTGGCCGTTATCAGGGAGAAGCATTGAAGCGATTAATTGAAAAGATACAAGCTGTACTAACAGTGCGTTCCAACTAGTGGCAACGCTGATGAGTATCACGAGCTTTAATGTGTACGAACTTCCAGCCTGCGTGCAATCAGTGACATACTGTAATTGACAGCAAAGTACAGGAAAGCTGCGAACAGCAGGGCTGGAATGACAAAGGATTGATTTTGCCCACCGACAATCTGAATGTTATGCGTCAGCTCTGGCAAACTGATAATGACAGCCAGTGAGGTATCCTTGAATAGGGAAATGAATTGGCTGACAATCGGGGGCACCATGCGACGAAGCGCTTGGGGCAGAATGATATGCCATAAGGTTTGAGAGTAGCTTAGACCGGAGGAACGTGCGGCTTCCACCTGTCCTTTATGGACCGAATTCAGACCGCTGCGCACAATCTCGGCAATCATGGCTCCCTCGAAGATCGACAGGCCTGTAATGGCTGCCCACTTGAGGGAAATCGACAATCCGATGGATGGTAAAACCATACCGATGAAGAAAATAATGAGCAATAATGGAAGATTGCGAATGAGATCAATGATAAAGGCTGCAACCTGTGAAATGACAGGTAAGCGAGTATAGCGCAGGATGCCGAATAAGATACCGAGAACGAAGCTGAACACGATAGAGTAAATAGCAACCTCCAGCGTGAGCAGGAAGCCCTCCAGTATAAAACGCACATTAGGCCACACAAATAATCCACCGAAATCCATACGGGCTTCCCTCCTTAGGATGTTTTGGACAGACGCCGTTCCATGTATAGTACAAGAAAGCTAAGCGGAACCGTCAAGATAAGATACAACAGCGCCGTGATGGCGTAGACTGTGATGGGCAGGAAGGTATCCGAGTTAATGAGGTCCGAGTAATACATTAGGTCCAGTCCGGCCACAATAGCCAGCACGGAAGAGTTTTTGACCAGATTAATGAATTGGTTGCCGATCGCAGGCAGTACAATTTTGATGGCTTGCGGTAAAATAATGCTGATCATCGTCTGGTTGTAACTCAACCCGGAGGACCTTGCCGCTTCAAATTGACCCTTGGGCACAGATTGAATGCCGGCACGTATGGCTTCAGCAATAAAGGAGGCCGTGTATACGGTCAATCCAAGCGTTCCAGATACGAATCCGTCCAAAGGGATGCCCAAAGTGGGAAGCCCGAGATAAAAAAACAGTACGACGATCAGCAATGGGATATTGCGGATGACCTCTACATAGACGGTACCGATCCAGTTCAGCCATTTAAAAGGCGCAATTCGGAGGATGGCAATAATAGCCCCCAGAATAAAGCTTCCAATCAAGGCAATGACACTAGCTTGAACGGTATGAAGCAAGCCTTCTCTGAAACGGTCGCTATGATCAAAAAGTACGTTGATATCAAAAGTAAGCATCTGTGAATGTACCTCCTTATCCAGAACTAAGAAAGGAAGGAGCTCGCAATGGCGGCTCCTTCACAAGAATACTATTCGGGTTTAACCCCAAGCCATTGCTCGTGGAGCTTATCGTATTCACCGCTGCTTTTCAGTTCCTTGATCGTATCATTAATGGCTTGCAGCAGTTCCGGTTGTCCCTTCTTCACTGCAATGCCGTAAGGTTCCTCTGTGAAGTTCCCGCCTACAAGAGTATAATTCGGGTCTTGCTGCTGCATGCCGAGCAGAATAGAGTTATCCGTAGTCAATGCTTCTCCTTTACCTGCTTTGAGGGCGTTGAAAGCATCCTGATAGTTTTCGAATTCCAATATTGTTGCTTCAGGTGCTTTTTCGCGGATATTTTTGGCGGAGGTAGAGCCTTTCACGGCGAGCACCTTGGTTTTTGGGGTCAGAGACTCCAGCCCGGTGATGGGGCTCCCCTTTTTCACGAGCAGAGATTGCCCGGCGTTAAAATAGACGTCGCTGAAATCAACCTGTTTTTTACGTTCATCCGAAATGGTCATCGTCGCGATAATGGCGTCAATGTCCCCGTTTTGCAATAAGGTGATTCGTGTTTTGGACGTGACCTCTTTTAGTTCAAGTTTGGTTTCATCGCCAAAAATATGTTTGGCTACAGCCTTAGCGATGTCGATATCAAAGCCTTCTACTTTTCCGCTAGCCGGGTCTTTCAGTCCGAACAGCTTGGTATCGTATTTCACACCAATGACCAGTTTGCCACGCTGTTTGATCGCTTCCAGCCCGTTGGCTGTTGCCGCCTCATTCCCCGACGTTGCCGCTCCTTCTTTGCCTCCACAGCCTGCCAACACGAGCAGACAAGATAAAGCTACCAGCACCAAAGTACTCCATTGAAATCTTTTTCTCATCAGAACATTCCCCTTTCGATTTACGCTACATTGGTAGTCTGTTTAATGATGAATCAGACGGCTCAGGAACAGGCGAGCCCGTTCCTCACCCGGATTCTGAAAAAATTCGGCAGGTTGGCTGTCTTCCAAAATCTGTCCTTTATCCATAAAAATCACGCGGTCCGCCACTTCACGTGCAAAGCCCATTTCATGAGTGACAATGACCATTGTGATGCCCTGATGGGCGAGCGAGCGCATAACATCCAGTACCTCTCCGATCGTTTCGGGATCAAGTGCTGAAGTAGGCTCGTCAAACAACATGATTTTTGGATTCATCGCGAGCCCACGGGCGATCGCGACCCGCTGCTGCTGTCCACCGGACAATTGGGCGGGGTAGCTCTGTGCCTTTTCTTCGATTCCGACGCGCTTTAGATAGGTGATGGCTGTTTGAGTAGCTTCTTCTTTCGAGATGCCCAGTACCTTCATAGGTGCCAGTACAATGTTTTCAATCACCTTTTTGTGTGGATACAGATTGAAATGTTGGAACACCATCCCGATGTTGCGGCGGAAGGCATTAATATCAATCTTTTTGTCGTGTACAGGGATCTCGTTAACGATCAGTTCCCCATCCGATATCGTTTCCAGACGATTGATGCAGCGAAGCAGGGTGCTTTTACCCGAGCCGGAGGGACCGATGATTACGACGACCTCGCCCTCCTTAATTTGAAGATTGATGTCTTTGAGTACATGGAAGTGACCGTAATGCTTGTTGACATTGCGAAACTGGATCAGAGAGCTCACCCCTTTTAGGCTTGGATACATAGCTTAGTAGACGGATTGACATAATCAAGCTCTATTAGAATTTCAAAATTTCTCTCATGATACTATAAGCTTACAATAAAAAACAAGATTTTATGTCATAAAAATTTACGTGTATTATATTTGGTATGTTATTTTACTTGTTAACTGCTATTTATATGATAAAATCAAATGAATATTCACAATTTAATGTTATTTAATTTGACATAAAATAATAGCGTTCGACATGCCAAGGGAGAAACGTGACAAAAGCAACGCTATGTTTTACAGTAGGGAAGAAGGAATTTAGGGTAAAGGAAGGTTAGTACAATGACGAAAGCTATTTCACCGCTTGTAACGGCATTGGGCATGGAGCCCCATCCAGAAGGCGGTTGGTACAAAGAGATGTGGAAGGCTAATTTTCAAATTCCGAAACCTGTGCTGCCTGATGTATATTCCGGTCCGCGCTTTGCAGCTTCGTCTACGTATTTCTTGCTGCATCCGGGCGAGTTCTCCGAGTGGCATGTGGTCCATTCCGATGAGCTGTGGTTATATCATAGCGGAAGCCCTGTAGAGTTGAAATTGGGTGGAAGCGGAGAAGAGCCTGGCGAAGAAACGGTAATTATCGTCGGTGCGGATGTGGAGGCAGGACAGCATCCACAAGCACTCGTACCAGGAACAGTATGGCAAACGGCACGTCCGCTGGGGGATGAGCCTGTGTTGGTAACCTGTGTGGTTGCACCAGGATTCCACTTTGATGATTTCAAGCTGATTGCAAAGGGTAAGGTGGAGTAGGAATATTTTATCGGCGGGTATAATCTTGGATAAACAGGACTTACCCGCCTGATTTGATGTTACGGGTTCTTTGTTAGTGTTAGAAGCTTGCCATTTGTTGTATACTTTGGATCTTTGCTTTTTTTCGAAAACAAGCTGCAAACTTTATAATTCGTGCAGTGTCATATGATCTGACGTTTGGCCTCTGTTTGATCCTCTGGTATACAGCATAGCAGTTTCTCCCCATTCCTTTTGCTTGGTACATGGCGATATCGGCCTCTTTCAGTAAAGAAGGCAGAGGCTTCTTCGGAGAAGGATGCATAGTAATACCAATGCTTCCTGTAACTTGAAGGTTGATTCCCTGAATGTTATAAGGAGCGCTGATTTTTTGCAGCAGCAGTTCTGCTAGAACTGTGACCTGATCGGCATCATAATCCTTCATCATGAGTAGAAATTCATCACCACCGATTCGAAAAGCTTTCTGATTGGAGTTTGTCACCTGGAGTAAATGATTGCTTACCCGTCTGAGCAACCTATCACCGATTTGATGTCCGTATGTGTCATTAATGGCTTTGAATCCATCCAGATCAAGATACATAATAGCAAAACCCTCCTTGCCATTGCTTCGTTTCCAAAATAGCTCAAGTGCATTCCGATTGAACAGACCCGTTACAGGGTCCTGATAGGCAAGTTTCCGCAGTGAATTTCTTTCCATCATCACAGAATGTAAAAAAATCAACATATATATCCACAACACCAAAGTTAGGCCAATTAGAAGTAAGGCTGTTAAAGATATACTCAATGGGGTCACCACCAATATAGTTTATAGGTTGTTCCGCTTCTATTAGCGGCATTAGGTCAGTTGTCTTGCATGAACGATGAGTCGATGTGTCGGATTTACAAGAGGATCACAGGTAATTAGTGTGAGAAGCTTTTGTTTCTTGATGCTTTTTAAAACGGAGACATTTGAAGGAGTGACGACTGAAATGTTGTAGACCTTGTATACGTATTTTTCACCCCGAGTGTGAATTAGAATCTGATCCCCGATTTTCACCTCATTAAGCCGGTTAAATAAACGTCCAGTTGTTCGTGAGCGATGAGCGGCTATGGCAGCATTCCCCACCTGGCCGAGTGTCGCAGTTTCCGACATATGTACAGCGGCATATCTCATATGCTTTTGGGTCGCACCTTCGAGCACAGGAAGTTTCAGCCCGATACGATCAATCTGGATTGTAGCGATTGGAGCTTGCTCTGGAGCCGACGAAGGGGGAGTAGTTTGAGACAATTGTGGCCCATCCGCTGCTGCGGTATTTGTCAGCCAATTGGACAAATCTGTATAACCTTTAATCATTTCGGGAGTCAGTGTCGATGTATCGGATGTATCTGTATTTGATAATGATTCAGCTTCTTGTAATAGCTCTTTTTGCCTTTGATTTTCCAACCATTCATTAGCGGTAGGAAATAACATAATGATGATTCCTAACATGATGCTCACGTATGCCAGCTTACGCAATTGAAAAGCCTCCTAATACAGTAATTCATAGAACGGACATGTAAAATAATTCCCCTTCTCGCTAATGATGAGCTGAGAAGGGGGATTTTTGATTATAAAATGTTATTTATTTTTTATGCGTTCGTTTATAACCTAGGTAGGCACCCAGAAGAATTAAGAACATACCACTTACATAGAAGGGAGCAGGACTGTTTTCTCCTGTCTTTGGCAATGTATCCACCTTGGGTGTATGCCCCGGGTCACTTGGATCTTCTGGTCCTTCTGCCGGTAGACGAATTACACCTTTAGGTACTGGATCTTCTTCAATCTTCACGGGCGGAGAAGGCTCCTGATGAGGGTCTGCTTCTGGTGTGTCAGCTTGCACCCCTGGTTCAGCGGGTGGTTGCACTTCTGGTTCCACAGGTGGCTGTTCAATAGTCGGAACGCCCAACGGAACATCCTCATCTTCGATAATTTGCGGCTCTTCGGTTGTTACGGGCGTAACAGGCGTCACCGGAGGTTCAGTTATTTCAGGGTCCTTATCATGTTTTTTACCTGATCCCGGATTCGTAGGCGTGCCTGGATTTGTAGGCGTACCTGGATTTGTAGGCGTACCTGGATTTGTAGGCGTACCTGGATCAGTAGGTGTACCTGGACCCGGATCAACCGGAGTGTCCTTTTTGTTGGTGATCACGATTTCTTTAATGCCTGAACTTTGTTTGATGGTTGCATCTATTTTGATTTCTGTTTTTGGCGCTGTTATTTTGTAGCCTTCAGGAGCAGCAAGCTCCTCCAGAATGTAGTCATCATAACTCAATGAAGAAAATACAATTTTCCCGTCCGAATTGGTAGTTTGGACAAGAGGTGCTCTTTTCTGATCCTTGTCATAGAGTGCAAAACGTGCCCCGGATAGAACCTTATTGTGATCGTCCTCATCAACTTTGGTAATCTCCAGACTTCCCGTAACTCCTCCTCCTGATCCCGAACCAGAGGATGTACGCACGATGATCTCTTTACTTGTTTCCCTGATTTCGGTGGTCAAACGGTCGCCCTCGAAATTAACCTTATTGCTCACTTTTGCCTTGTCTTCAGCTTGAATAAAGGATTGATATTCCAAAATATAGCCCGATGATATAGCCTTCGTAAAGGCAAGCTCAAAGGATTCCTGACCTTGAGCAGTCGTTGTTATTTTTAGCTTATAATCCTGATCCTTGACTAATTCAGTGTCCTTGGTAGCTTCTCCATTGGCAGATACCTTGGTGGAATATAGATGAAAAGAATCCTCAATCAGAATTTGATTATTGCTGGGCGTATCCACGATTTTCGCGTTGGAGACATAGGATTGCCCTTCATTGATATGGATGTTCCAATCGATTTTATTTCCATTCTGAGTACCGGATTTCGTCACGTATTCTCCACCGTGAGGCACAGTCACTTTGGCTGCCCATTCCGAGTCTGGATTTTTTCCATCCATAAGTTGAGCGTTATTGTTAATCTCTTTATCCATAAGCTCTCCTTCCAGTGTCGTTTGGAAAGTGATCCAGTAAGGAGAGTTGATGGACTGGTTAAACTGGACGCTCAGTTCATTGTTGTTAGCAGCGGAAGGTAAAACAAGAGTATATTGGCTCGAAGGCACTTCGGCCCCCTTTTGTACGCCATTCCACCACCCGAGCAGGGTCATATCATACACTTTAACAGAACCTGGCACCAGTTTTTGGCCCTGTAATAATGTATCCCTTATTTCAGCATGATTTAGAGTTTTGCGGTTATAGTTGGCTTTAATGTCCCATGTAATTTGTTTGGAACTGGCATTGTAGCTACCTGACTTAGCCCCATTTTGCTGGGTCATATTGTCCGGCCATAATCGAGCTTCGGCCTCCGCGGTTTGTGTTGTTCCGTTATATAACCAAGTGATAGAGGCTTTATTCCAAAAGTCCGGTTTGGTTTTGTCGATTTTCCATTCATTGTTAAATGTGGTTGTATAGCTGATTGTATACGTGTCTTGAATTTTTTTGTGAAAACGTATAGTGAACCCTTTTTTATAATCTAGCGTAAGAGGGATCAGTTCGTAGTCTGACGGCGATGTTAGTGTTGTTTTTCCATCCGCGCTTTGGATCTTCAATGTGTTTGGCAATAATGCCAGACCGCCATTCGGAAAGACTTCGTCGATAACGACTTGGTCCATTGTATATTTATCTGCATTAATGGAAATGATCCAAGGAATTGTTTTGGTGTTATAGTTCGGTTCCTTATAGCCCTTGGTGATAATTACACTTTTCAGTTCTGTGGTTGTTTCTTTTGTTACTCCGTCCGATGTTACACTGTTCGTTATTTTACCATTTTTAAGTACACGATCTATAGCCTTGGTTTGATAACGGATGGTATATGGGGCATCAATATCTGCATTGAACAGTAGATTGAAACCGTTGGTACCGTTGTCGTCAGTAACTGGAGTGACCCTGTATTCCGATGCAGGAAGCTCCTCTTGCGTATCCCCTTTATAAACTTTAAGTGAGCTTGTGACGAATTGTTGGCTGTTATTAAAACGGTCACTCAATACCGCTTTTGCTGCAGGGATTTTTTTGTTGGCAAAATTATATTTGATTGCCCATGAAATTGTTTGTGTGACTGGATCGTATTGCTCTACTTTTTTGCTTAGAAGATCCCCGCGTTTAACGGTAACAGTAGCTGATGCAGAGAGATCCTTCACATTGTCTCCTGAAAAAGTAGCCGTGTTGGAGAAACGGTTATCCTCGCTTGTGATGTTCGTGGAGTATTGAATTCGGTATGCGCTGTTTATACTCTCCTCGTTAAAGCGGATTCTAAAGCCCGTCCCGGCCGGATCAGCTTCGACTGTATACTTATCTGCACTAACAGTGTCCCGTAGCACGGTGGTTCCGTCGACATTGATTTGCAAATGATATACCCGGATGGAATCTTTGATTAGTTCCAATCCTTGGGGAGTTGGGTCGGTTACTACGGCGTGTTTTATAGAATCCAATTGTTTATTTACGTCAACTGTCCAATCAATTCGATTTTTTCCATCGAATTTCCCTTGCTTTTCCAAAGTAGGGCCAGTTGCAGGCTTAATATTTACGATAGCCGTTTGCTCGCCGCCTTTGATTGGAATCGCAATAATGACTTGTGTGCTGCCTTTTTCTATTTGTTTGCTAAAATCGGTTTTGACCTCCAGCTTACCGCTGACATTAGAGTGGCTTTCCACGTAATCATTAAAAGTCATAATTACTTTACCTTGGCGGTCTACGGTGAAATGACCAACTTCTCCATCCGTATTCGTCAGAGGAGATGTAATGTCTGTGTAAATTTGAAATTGCTCAGGTAATTGAAAGGTAAAGGTGTCTCCAGCTTTATACGTATGGTTCGGCAGCTCCCATTCATACCCTAAATGGATGGCGGAGCCAATATCAATACGACTATCGGGATTATACACTGCATCAATAACACTTCCAGAGGAATCTGTGAGGGTTAGCTTGGTTAAAATACTTTCCTGAGTTGCCCTCACTTCAGAAGTTGAACTGGCAGTTGCCTCAACGGCTGGAGCCGGGACAGCAGGTGGGATGTTAATAGGCTCTGAGGGCTTTGGATATACATCGTTAGTCACACTCTGAACCGGATCGGTTCCTGGGGTCACTGGCAGAGCAGAGTCGGGATTTTGTGCATAGGCTTGTGTTGTACTGAATAAGCATTGCAAAAAGAGCAATAACGCAACAACTGCTGTATTCCATTTTTTTCTCATATGGTAAACAAATCTCCTATTCTTAAAATACTTTTATTTAGCGGCTAATGATTATTCCTTCGAGGTCAAGAGGGCTGTATTTATATATTCATCAATCATTCATCTGATGCTATGTTAGCCGCATTGATTTCTTGTTCATAATTTATGGAAATTTACATTCGGGGATGAATATTACCTCCTTTAGTCCCGAAATTAGGATAATGGGTTAGACCTCAATGTCTTTCTGGACTAGAATACATGCCACATCTCAACAATTTCTCAACAAGGATAGAAAAAGAGCCTTGATCATGTGATCAAGGCTCTAAAGAAATGTAGTTCTATTTCTTCATTTTTTAATTTTTTAAAATAATATTAATAAAAACATTGATATTAATATTGCTTTGTTTTAATGTATTTGGAGGGATCTTTGATCATTTCGAATTTTTGTTTACCCTTATACAGTGCTGCATCTACTGTAGTGTCTACGACCACCCATTGATTGTCGATGTAGACCTCGTTCCAAGCATGGTAAGTGTCCACGTAGGAAGATTTGCCCATAACCAGCTTGGTTGGTACATCTACACTTCGTAACATAGCAGCCATCAGTGAAGCATAACCATAGCAAATATCTTTTTGCGAGCTTAACGTACGATCAATTTGCGGTAGATAGTCAGTCGTTAAGGCGAAGGCCTGATTGGAGTCGTACTTGATATGACTAATGACGTAATCATAAATTTTTTGAAGCTTCTCACGATCCGTTGTTGCGCCTTGGGTTAATTCATGGGCTTTTTGAATCGCTTGATTAGTACCGCTCCAGTTAATATTTTGAACGGAATTGAGGTATACCGCTTTGCTATCGTTTAGCTTTAACTCGATCGTATCTTGTCCTATCACTTTATATTGATTACCATTAAGCTGTTCCAAAATACTGATGCTATAGTTCCCATTACCCATCTGGAGAGGGAATACTTCTTCGGACTTTCCGGGTGTCAGATTATAAGAGTATTTTTGCGCATCTTTTGTAACCAAAATCTTGGTTTTAATGTTAGGTTTAACGGAGTAACGCACACTGACCGTCCCATGATTTACATTGTTTTGATCCAACCATACAACACTATCAGCAGCGTAAATTGTCGAATTTAAGAGTATTGCGGATAGCATGAAAAATAGGAGAAGTGTGGAAAATATCATTTTCCCCATAAAAAACTTCCTTTCGGTGGCCAGGCTGCCATCATAAATAGAAGGCCCTATAGCTTTGCGTCCCTGCCTTTCGACAGGTTTGCCATTTCGTATAAAGTTTTCGAAAAAAAAGCACGACAAAAAGCCACTTCAACCGGTAGCTGGCTGCCATCATACAGAAGGCCCTGTAGCTTTGCGTCCTTGTCTTTCGACAAGTTTGCCATTTATCCTGAATAGCTTGTATATTTATTCTATCAGTTAGGTACTCTATTAGGCAAGTTTAAATCTCAAATTTTCGCTATTTATCGACAAAACAAGCTTGCAGATTATACATAAGACCTATTTTATACGGTTTCCCCATTTTTTGCGATAGGAATGAGGCGTTTCTCCAATGTGCTCTTTGAACAGATTGATAAAATGACTTGTGTTGGGAATGCCCACATATTGTGCGATGTCTACAATAGCTACATCACTAGTTTTAAGCCAGCCTTGAGCAGCCGTGATACGAACATTAATAAGATACTCAATAGGGGAAAAGCCAATCTGTTTTTTAAAGTTTTTAGCCAGGTTGAACTTGTTTAGAGCGAACATGTCTGCAAGTGAATCCAGCGTGATCCGTTCACAATAGGATTGATCCAGATATTGCTTTACCTTGCGCACCTCTGCGGTTCCATCTGAATTCGCGTTGGGATTGGTGTAGGGGTACTGCAAAATAATCGTTAACAAGTCAACGATTAGCCTGGATGAGAGCAGTTCAGAGGATAAGCTTCTTTCTGGCTGTACCTGTAATAAGGTGTACAGCTTGTCCAATACTGCACTTGAATCCTTTAGTGAGATTACGGGCTTATTGTGTTTATCGAATTGTTCATAGAAATGGTCAATAAGATTGCCATGTAGATTCACACTAATAAACTCCCATGTCTTCTGACAGGAAGTTTTGTACTGTACATATTCTTCACAATTAATAAAAAGCATATCATGAGGTTTCAATATATAATCCTTGTCTCGATATTGCAATTCCCCCCTTCCAGACAGGGTGAAAAGGAGCAAAAAAGAGGTGAGCTTTTGTCGTTCCATTACATAAGCATCTGTTTTGAAATAGCCTATTTCCTGTATATAGAAGAGGGATTTTTTAGCGAAAGAAGAGGGTGTACATATAATTGCAACTGGATCTTCACTCCAGACATACTGGGCATTTTTTTGGTTTGTTGTCATATCCAATTCCTTTACAAAAAAACAATTTTAGTAAGATAATTGTAGTTTGTTTTACGAATATCCTTTTAGAACCGGAGTCCCTATTTACAAAGGTTATTTTATCACATTAAAGTAATTCATGTAGCGATTAGGGACTGAACAATATATAACAAATATAACATAAAGTACCTATTTGAAAAGGATGAGGCTGGGGAAAATTAGTTTCTTCAATGAATATACCATAGTCTTGCAATTCCACTTTCTGAGTTATATATCCTTTCGGTATCGGGAAAAATGGGACCATATTTCGACAAAATGATTCAAAGGGCTCATTTTGCTAGAAAATAGTTATAGCTTTATTGTGGAGATTTTGTTCACGAAAATGTATGGATAAGTGTGGTTATGCGAACTTAATTTAAGAAAATGTGAAAATTTTGAATATCATGCAATTTGTTCGCAAGAGAGTACAGTGACCTTTGGTATCTGTACAGGCAATGATATGATGGTACTACAGAAGTAATGAAACAAATTTTACAGTCAGTTTGGAGGACTACAGGATGGGAAAAACGAAAAACACAAAAACCGCAGCAGCTTGGTCACTTGTGATGATGGGAGCAGGCTTTGCTGCTACGTTACCTTTTCAACAATTTGGCTGGGCCCGTCTTTTGGCTGGATCTTTTGAAGCCGGACTTGTTGGAGGATTGGCAGACTGGTTTGCCGTAACCGCGTTATTCCGTCATCCGCTGGGCATTCCGATTCCACATACAGCGCTTCTCCCCAAAAATCGGGGCAAGCTGACCGATGCCTTGGTTAACACGGTCGAGAACAATTTGCTTCATAAAGAAAGTATTGCATCTAAAATTGCCGAGATTAGACTGGCTGAGCTGGTACTGAAAAATGTGGAAAAAGGAATACGTACGCCCGAAGCGGTCACTTTCATAGATGTCCTTGTCAAGCAACTTGTTCGTTCGCTTCCACTGGCAGAGCTGGCCCCGGTCATCACAACCGGGATTAAGCGACAGGCGACTGAATTCGATATAGGGCCATTGCTAGAGGCACTCGCCCGGCAAGCTGGCGAGCGGAAGTATGACCAACGGGCGTTGGATTATGCGCTGGAGCAGACGGAGTCCTGGCTACTGCGGTCAGACACCGGGGTTGCTCTTGGCACTCTGGGGATGCAGGCTGTTAGTGGCTTGCAGGTCAGCGGGCTTATGCAGTTTGCCCTGAACGCCTTCCTTGGCTATTTGAATGAGGAGCGTATGGGCGAGATGATTCGTCACTTTTTGCTGGACCGCGTAGCGGAGCTTCAAGATGAAGGACATCCGCGTCGTCAGGCCGTCTTGGAAGGTATCAACACGCAGCTGATCCGCCTGGCAGCCAAAGATACGGTCAGGGAAGGGCTGAATCATTGGAAAAACACCTTTATTGATTCTTGGGAAGGTGATGCAGCTATATCCGAGAAGCTCGAAGAGCTGCGCCGCTATCTGCTGGATTATATGGAGGATGCCGATTATGTAACGACATACATTGTACCCTTACTGGATCAAATGCTGTCTGATTTATGGAGAAATACGCAGCTGCTGGACAAGATCAACTCGTGGATCGTAGCAGGTGTTACCGGAGTAGTGGAAGCAAACCATAGCCAAATTGGTAATCTAGTCCGAGAAAATGTAAATAGAATGGATGAGGCTTCACTGATTGCCTTAATGGAGGATAAACTGGGGCAGGATTTACAGTGGATTCGGATTAACGGTGCGCTTACAGGCTTTCTGATTGGAATTGTCCTTACTGCGGTTCGTATGTTGCTTGAGTAGCAAGGGCAATCTGTGCTAAAGAACGATAAATGAAATTTATGTAGACAAGGTTGTGAAACTATGAGGATTGGTCACCATCCAATGCTGCTGGTTCAGATGAGAGACCAGCAACGATACGCTGATGTTTGGTGCCGGATCACCAGTGGATGAATAAGCGGAACTTTCTTTTAATTACGCTGTCATTCCTGATCGTGATTATCGGCTTGCGTTTGTTGTGGTTTGATTATTACCACAATCAGGATTATCCCCGGGCCAAGGCGGGAATTCTGGATCTGAGGGGCTTGAATTTACAGGAGATAAAGACCCTACCATTAAATGGGGAGTGGGAGTTTTATCCTGGAACTTTATCTTCTCCTGCAGAACTGAAATCCTTACTTATGCAGAAGCAGCGTCAGTCCATTCAGGTACCAGGCTTATGGAGTGAGTCGGTATCTCCTGTGGATCATAAGGCATATGGCATTGGAACCTATCGGCTACTTATTTTGAGTGACAGATCGTTGGACACTTTATACGGACTTCGGATCGGGAAGATCAGTACGGCATCCAACATATTTGTGAACGGCCGTTTAATTAGTCATAGTGGTCAGGTCTCTAGCAAGGTCGAACAGCATATAGGATCAACTGTTCCATTCTCTGCTATGTTTGATGCGAACAGCCAGGCCATTGAGATTGTCATCCAAGTATCCAATTATGATTTTTCTGCTAGTGGAGGAATTATGAAGCCTATCATTTTTGGAAGCGCGGATGCTGTGAATAGCCGAACCAACTTCACGATCTCAATGCAAATTATGGTATGTATTATTTTGCTGCTTCACGGGTTATATATAGTCGTTATATTTTTTATGAATCCACAAAAGAAGGCGCTTCTGTATTTTGCGGGAATTGTAATCTGCACGGTATTATCCATCCTGACAGACGATGACAAGCTTTTATTGGAATGGTTCCCCATAAATCTAGGTCTTTCGTTAAAAATAACTACCCTTTCCTATATTGGAATAGGCATGTGTGTACTGAAGCTAGCGCAGTCTCTGTTGATTCGATCCCGAATCATTCAGATTGTTTTTATAGGCCACTGTGGTTTTGCGGTTCTGGTGTTACTTGCACCTACATCCAGCCTTTATGCATTTCTTATGGCTATTATCGCATTCCCAGCTATTACTCTATGTGCTACAGTTCCCTCCCTTGCTTTTCTTAGAACATTCAGAGGGCAAAAAGAGGCTGTTTTTCTGTTGCTAGCATCCATTAGCATCGCATCCAGCATGCTGTGGGGCATTTTCAAAACCAATGATCTCCCCTATTACCCTTGGGATATTGTGTTGGCTTTTGTGGCATTTGCATCCTATTGGTTCAAACGGTTTTTTAATACGAATGCTGAACTGAGAAGGCTGTCGGCCAGATTGCAGCGCGCTGATCAGGTGAAAAATGAATTTTTGGCCAACACCTCTCATGAGCTGCGAAATCCTCTGCATGGGATGATCAATATAGCACAGACCGTGCTGGAGAATCAGGGCGGCGTCCTAGATGAACCCAACAGGAGAAACATGCAATTGCTCGTTACGGTCGGCCGCCGTATGTCCTTATTATTGAATGATTTGCTGGATGTTACACGTCTGCGTGAAAAGGATATTATTCTGGAAAAAAGAAGCTTGAAGCCCAAGGCCGTAGCCTCGGGTGTGTTGGATATGCTTCAATTCATGACAGATGGGAAACCTCTAAACATGGTAGTAAACATCCCTGCTGATTTTCCAAATGTATTAGCGGATGAAAACCGAGTAATCCAAATCCTGTTCAATCTCCTTCACAATGCTGTTAAACATACTGCTGAGGGGACCATTTCCGTTCACGCACACATCCAAGGCGAAATGGCCAGTATTCAGGTGCGTGACACTGGCGTTGGGATGGATGAGGAGACGCAAAAGCGAATATTTCGTCCATATGAACAAGGAAATTCTCATTTGACGGTTATTGGGGATGGGCTTGGACTAGGGTTGAGTATTAGCAAACAATTGGTGGAGCTTCATGGAGGATCTTTGAGTGTAAGCTCTGAGCTTGGTCAAGGCTCAACCTTTTCTTTCACACTACCGCTTGATCCCTCACCTACCCCAGACGAATCACGCGATAACGAGCAGGTGTGTATGGATGAAGAAGCAGGTACTGATTTTATAGCTCTACAGAATGCAGCTGTGATGCAGGTTGCGGCAGGCTCTGCACGATCTGCTATACTCGCAGTAGATGATGATCCGGTTAATTTAAGGGTGTTAGAGGGCATTCTCGCCTCGGAGCCTTACGACCTTGTAACTGTAACCAGTGCCCAGGGTGCCTTGCATAGGCTGGATCATCGGGAATGGGATTTAATTATAGCCGATGTCATGATGCCCCAAATGTCGGGGTATGAGTTAACTCGGCGTGTGAGGGAATACTTTAGCATTTCGGAGCTGCCTGTGTTGCTGTTGACAGCACGTAGTCAGCAGGAGGACTTATATACGGGATTTCTTGCAGGGGCCAACGATTACATTATGAAGCCTGTGGATTCCATGGAATTGAAATCAAGGGTCCGTGCCTTGACTGATGTTAAAAAGTCCGCAAGGGAGAGGCTTTGGATGGAGGCTGCATGGTTACAGGCACAAATTAAACCTCATTTTTTGTTTAACACCTTGAATACCATTGCATCCTTAAGTCATGTGGATCACACCAGAATGGTGAAACTTATTGAAGAGTTCGGTAAATATTTAAGATCAAGCTTTAACCCTCAAAATCTTGATAGAGTCGTATCACTGGAATATGAGCTTGCTCTCCTAAAATCTTATCTTTATATAGAGAAGGAACGCTTTGGGAGTAGACTAGATATTGTATGGGAAGTAGACGAACAGATATCCGTGTTATTGCCACCGTTATCGATTCAGCCACTTGCAGAAAATGCAATTAGGCATGGTATCATGAATCGGATACATGGAGGCACATTGTGCATTCGTATTCAGCAGCGGGAGGATGGCACAGAAATAGCGATTATTGATGATGGTGTGGGCATGAGTCAAGAGGAGCTGAATCATGTGCTAGGTCCTCAGCAAGAACAGGATAGCGGGATTGGATTGCGAAATACGGATCGACGTTTGAAGCAAGTATACGGTAAAGGGCTGTATATTAGCAGTCTTCCCAACCAGGGTACAACGGTAGGCTTCCATGTTCCCAAGGCACAAAGACAGGAAACTTAATATCTCTGTCCCGTAGGTCCTATACAGAACGAGGCGAAGTAAGTGACGGTTCTAATGGGGACTCTACGGGTTCCGGAGAATTACTCCCAGTCGTAAAAAATTAGGCATGAGCCATTTGCCACTCTTTAAACCAATTTGTAATTTGTTCATTGGGCTTCTCATGAAGTTCTTCCCATAAGGCGGATGATAATAAATCATACCATTTGATCACTAAGTTATTTTTATTCATCTCAGCGCAGGTCTTCATTAATCCCCAGTAGGCTTCCTCTTCTTGGGGGTGACGACTACAGATGCCCTCATAAATAGAGATCGCCTCTTCAGGCTGGGAGTTCCCTCTATACCACTCTGCCATTTTTAATGATATGGATAACCACATTTTATGCAGTCTTTGGCGTTCACTTTCAACCCACCAAAAATCATATTCCTGTAAATAGTCCCCTTTATAAAGTTCCATCATTTTTACATAATAGGGAATGGATTCCTTGTTCATCAGGGGAGCGGATGCCAGAAGGGACTCCCATCTTTCTGTATCTAACAGAACGTTTTGTGTATGCAAAATATAACCGCCATTAGTATTGGAAATCTCTAAAAAGGAATGATACGGCGCTATCGCTTTTCTAATGTAATAAGCGGCTGTGTATAAAAGAGAGTAGGCCTTATCTTCCTCATATTCTGGCCATAGTAATTCAATCAAGGCTGATTTGCGAACCCATTGGTCATGATTTTGGAGCAAGTACAAAAACAACTCCTGAGTCTTTTTAGTTCTCCACTGAATAACAGTGGGTTGCTGATTCGGGTACGTGAAGACGACATATTGAAAAACCTGTAACTGAAGAACTGAAGGCTGATTCTCAGGCATGGAGGCTTGATCGTCACGCTTCAGAATGCGATTCATGGTTTTGATGAGACGTTCTGTCGTGACCGGTTTGAGCAGATAGTCCAGTGCGTTAAGCTCGAAGGCTTGAATAGCGTACTTATCGTAAGCCGTAACAAAAACGATCTGAATATGGGGTTTGTGCTCCAAAATTTGATTGGCTAATTCAATTCCGCTGATCCCTGGGAGTCTTACATCCAAAAAAGCTATATCTATATCATCAAGTAGAATATAGTCCTTAGCCACGAATGGATTCGTAAAAGCTCCTGCAATATGTATGCCTTGTAACTCGCCAAGCAGACGCTTCATATAATCCAAAGCCAACTCTTCATCATCGACAATAACAATCCTTGTCAATATCTCTGATCTTTCCACGTGTACTGTACTCCTTTTTAGGCAGATACATCTTATTATATAGGATAACTTGACTACGGCTATAAGCAAAAAGTTGTAGAATAAAAAAAATTTAAATAAACAGGCGGGCTGCAATGGGTCATCGTTAAGATGAATGATCGCAAGCCCGCCTGTTAGGCAGTGCCAAACTTAAAGATTGACTAACAGTATTGGACGAATATTTACAGAATCCAGCGTGTGACCTTTTCCAGTGCTTGTCTGGATTTTTCCCGCTTGGGTTCATGAGCACGATAACCGAAGGCAGCAATGACTGAAATATCGAGCAGCCCGTTCTCCAGCAGTCCTTCTTCCTCCAATATGGCATGCACCTGATCGTAATTAAAGCCCTCAATTGGACAGGAATCAATACCGATCTGAGCCGCTGCTGTCATCATATTGCCTAAGGCAATGTAGGTTTGCTTGGAAGCCCAGTCAAATAACGTACGTTCGTTTTCCAGCAGACGTTGACTTTCACCCTGGAAAATCTTATAGCGGCCTGGCAGTGAGGCAAAGTCTTCCTCAGACATACCTTTAACCTCTTTATACATATACTCCACGTAAGGAGAATCATAACGAACATCCTTGCGCGCCAAAATCAGGACGACGTGGCTAGCCGCAGGGATCTGCTTTTGACCGCCGCTGGAAACTGCAGCCAGCTTTTCTCTCAATGCCTGATTTTGCACAACTACAAACTGCCATGGTTCAAAACCGACGGAGCTTGGAGAAAGTCGTCCGGTTTCGAGAATGAACTGAAAATCCTCTTCCGGTATGATGCGATTGGGATCGAATTCTTTCGTGGCGTGCCTGAACAGAAAGGCGTCCAGAATTTCCTGTTTTTTAGCTGATGTATTAGACATAAAATGTACTCCTTTGGGTATGGGTTTAGTTGGTACTCTATGGGTTTTCTGCTACTATAATGAGAGCTGATATCGAATATATAGTTATCATATAGAAAGTTTTTGCAGGGAACAAGTACGCACATATTTGTTCCTTGTCATACGTCTGGGGCTATTGGTTTACACATTCTACAGAAAGAAGGGGTATACATGGCACAGGAGATGGAACATGCAGTTAGCGTTAATTTTGGATGTCCGGTAGCGAAAACCGTCGGGGTTATAGGCGGCAAATGGAAGGGAGTCATCTTGTATCATTTGACCACAGGACCGCGGCGCTATAACGAAATTCGACGGACCTTGCCTAATATTACACAGCGGATGCTAACCTTGCAGTTGCGCGAATTGGAGAGAGATTGCATTGTGCACCGTGAAATTTATAATGAGAATCCACCGCGTGTGGAATACTCGCTTACCCCGTTAGGAGATACGTTAAGGCCGTTGCTGGATTTTATGAGAGACTGGGGGATCTTCTATGGAGAACAGGGTTGCGAGCCTGTGACGACAACTTCCAAATCAGGCAAGCACTTCTGTTAAGGGGAATGAAGAAAGCCCGCCAAATGATTTCATAGAAGACGCATAAGAAATCATTAGCGGGCGGAATAAGGTCAGATACACTTATTTAAACTCGATGGCTTCGTTCATCTGTGCCCAGGCTGTTTCTCCAATGATACCCAAGCGCCAGATAGCGATTCCTTTGAGGTCATAACGTTTGGCTAAACCGATCTTGGCGTTAACGGTGCTGTCTTTTTCGCTACCCATCGAAATCCCCAAAATAAGCTTGTCCCGCGAGGTTTCCTTCAAGGCCAGTTGTATGGCTTCATCCACTTTTTCCAAAGGCTCAGGCGTAGCCTTCTGTCCGTAATCATAAGCCATAATGATCAGATCGTCCGCCAGATTGCCCAGCGTTTTGTAGTCATAGCCAGAGTAAGAGCTGTTCAGCGGATGCAGAACGACGGTGAGCTTGAGCCCGGCCTGATGCGCTTTGGTCGATAGCTTTTTAATAAAGGCGTTGTAGTCTGAACGCGCTTTGGCTTTATCGCCGCTCCACCCCAAACCTTCCAGGTCTAGCGTAATGCCTTTAAATTGTTTGTCGGTGGCGGTGCTGACGATTTGGGAAATGGTCTGTTCTTGAAGCTGCGCATTTTCCAAAATCTTGGTCAGCTCGTGATTGCCATCTCCAGAATAGACCATCAGGTAAGGGGAAGTCCCCTGGCTGTCTGCCTCCTGCACAATGGACTCCGGTGTTACGGTTCCAGCGGCTTGAGGCCATTTGTATTCCTTGCCGTTTGTCGTAAATTGTCCGTTCGTATCAATTCGACTCCAGCCGAAGGCAACTGCGTTAAAATCCGGTATTTTGGATTTCTGGTCAAAGGAAGACAGCGCATAGAAGCCTACTGTATACATAGCTTCACGAGGCGATGTAATGGAGACCGTTCGTGTTCCCTGGTTCCAGTTCACCGTGGCTCCAAACTGCTGCCCGAAAAAGCTCAGCGGAATCATGGTGCTGCCGTGCACGGTTTGCGGAGCGGCTGTTAGTTGAACCGTTTGTCCGTCCACTGTGGCATTGCGGCTACCCATCTTTAGAACCACCTGCTTGGTAGCAGAGCCTTGCGCTTTGGTAGCGGTGATGCTTTGGCTGGCTTGATCCCATTTCACTGTAATGCCAAGAGCCTCAGAAATAGCGCGAAAGGGAACCATGGTCGTGCCGTTCATCATGGCAGGTTGTACGGGGAACGGTAATGGATATCCGTCCAGCATGATGCTGATCTTACCGGTCTCGGCTTGTGCCAAAGGGCTATAGAGGCCCACTGTGGTACTCAGAAAGATAGCACTAGATAACAGAGCCTTATTTACGATTTTCATCCTATGATCTCCTATGCTCAATAGATTGCAATGCTATCATGTTAGAATCGTGAGGTTCTACCTATTTTACCAAAAAAATGATAGAAAGGTGAATGTGAAATAATAGGATGAGATGAATCTAAGTATGTATTTAAGCTGAATATTAATCGTTTTCTTTCATACCAAAAAAGCTGACCCCTTTTAAATAGGTGTCAGCTTTTCTTTTTAAAACGGTCTTAACCTTTATACGTAACCCAGATTACTTGCGGCGCTTGAGTGCAATGCCGACAGCTGCGGCACCAAGAACGACTGCAATGATCGAGAGGACGAGTGCTGTCGTTTGTGTAGCAGAGCTGGCTGGAGCAGAAGCGGCAGGTGTAGCTTCTACAGCATTGTTCGAAGCAGGTGCGGGGCTGCTGCTATCTTTAGCCGCATCTGTGCTCGTATGGCCTGCTGCCGTGCCCGCTGAATCGTGTCCGCTGTCTGCGGCAGGGGCAGGAGTTGCGGACGTGGCATCCGCCGTGATTTCAGTAATGGAATGTGGATTATTACTTCCTTCGTCACCTGTCCATTCCACGATACTTCCGTCACTGTAATATTGGAAGGCGTCCCAGGGGGCTGCGGTATTTTGGTCTGGATTTTGCGCTACAAAGCTGAAACGCTGATACTGACCCGCTTGAATGCCGTCTTTTTCAGTCGTCCAGGTCACGGTGGTTACTTTGCCAGAGCTGTCTTTTTCCGTGGCTACTTTCCAATCCGGTACAGGCTCGTATTGTTTGAAAACGACCTCTTTCGGAATTTTCAAGGCGACTTTGGTGGTTGGAATGTTTTTTTCCACGGGTACTTTCAATGTGTACGTTTCCCACGCATTAGGTTGTGAAACAGAAGGCTTGACTGTCACATGTGCACTGGCCATACCTGCAAAAAGTAAGGCACCCGCCGCAATTAGACCCATAGAGGTCGCAAGCCTGGAAAATCTGAATTTTGCTGTTTGAATCGTTGTATTCATATTTATTTCGCTCCTTTTAAGTGAGGATTTCATACAATCCTGAAGTATAAAATAATTATTTTTTACCGCCTACATGCAGGGTGAATTCAGCATCAACCGCATCGAGTGATGCCGTCAGAGCATGTACTTTTACCGCCCATGTTCCTTCGGAGGTCATCAATTCCTGACTGTGGAATGGTTGTTGCTGCTTCACGGGTAGAACAAATTCCTGTTGATCTTGGTCAGGATCTGCTGGAGTGAGCGTTAATGTAACCTGCTGGATTCCCGAAACGGCAGCACCTTTGCTATCCTGAACGGATACCTTGAATTCATTGCTGCCTACAGTATTGGGGCTGACTGACAGCGTAACGTTGTATCCGCCCGTAGTGCGAGTCTCCTCAAACGGAACAGCAGGTGCCTGGCCGGGTGACAGGTGAGTAAGCACCGCAGTCAACAGCATCACGAGCAGGCCGACGGACACCTCGGCACGCAATCCCCGGGCGGCTTGCTTGCTGGGCGCCGCTTGCCGTGCGCTGCGGAACTGGCTGGCCGCAAAGGCCAGCATGACTAGCAGCAGCGCTGCCTTGCCGAGCAGAACGAGTCCATAGGACGTGTTCAGCAACATGGAGGGAGCCGGAATGTACAGCACGGCTCCATATATACCGGTGGCAAGTAGCGCTGCCACCATAGCAATGCCCCAGCCGGCAAAGCGGCGCAGGGCGGCTTGCCGCAAAGTTGCCCGCTCGGATACGGGCAACTCTGCTCCGGCAACAGGCAGGCACACGACCATGACGGCAAGTGAGCCGATCCAAAAAGCTGCTGCTGCGAGATGGACAAAGTCCGCCGCAATGGCCGGAGCTGGATGGGTAGCCGCTGCCGGATGACCGACAAAGGCTTTGGACAGCATGAGGCATAGCGTTAGGAGAGCTGAGCTGTAGCCCCAAAGACGGCGCTGGCGATTCGAAATGCTGTAATCCAGCGCGTAAATCAGCGTTACGCTTAGGAGCAGCACGAGAATCATCTGGATAAACCAAATTTGCCCGGCTCCAGTAAATTGGAGAGCTTCTCCCAGAATCGGGAGTGAGAAGCCCTCCCTGATGGAAACCCCGGCATCCCATGAAGCCTGAAGTGGCAGGCTGATCAGAATGGCAGCAGACGTTATGCCGTAGCCGCTCCATAGCAGCTTAGTCCAGCGGGGTAATGTGTCAAAGGGCCGCTGATTTTGCTGATGCTGTTCACTTCGATTCTTGTCTTGGCTTATGCTCGGTAAGATGAACAGCCGGAAACAAATCGCTCCAAAAAGCAGCGATAGTCCTATGTAAAGAAACCAACGGACAGCGATTAAGTCGATTCGTGATGTCCCTGAGCTTTCAGATGCGATAGCTTGATGAGTAGGCGCATTGGAACCGCTACCTACTTGAAATGGAATGACTCCATTAACCGGATGTCCGTCTGCGGATAAAGCTCTCCAGTTGACGGAGTAAATTCCATTTTTCACCCCTGGAATCAATTGGATTTCCATGGTGGCTTTGTGATTCGGGTCAAGCTGTGCTTTTCCTGTGTCGACCCGCTTGCCTGTTTCATCGGTCACTTTGATCGACATAAAGGCAGATTGCAAATCTTCATTGAAGGTGATGGTCACCTGAGAAGGCGACTTGTCCAAAACCTGATTTTCGGTCGGACTGGATTCAATGACAAATGCATGAGCCCACGAAGAGTGAGGAAACAGGATTAGAAGGGGGAGACACAGCAATAAGAGACAAGCCACACGGGCTGGTCTGGACAGGTACAACATGCCTGTGAAGTCACCTTCTCTCGATTACTTGAAGCGAGGATATCCCCATTTGTAACATTTTATACGGACAAACCCATTCCTATCTTAATCATAGTGCATATAGCGTGAATAGATGGAACGAATTATGACATTTATATGAAATTTGAAATAATAAGCATTATACAAAATGTCAATCATATGAAAACCCCTAGCGTGGTTGGATTCAGGACGATTTCAACCACGCTAGGGGCAAAGAGGAAGAGCCAATGAAGGATTAGAGCCCTGTTTCCATGAAATCCGTGAAAGCAGGTTGCTTATGTTGAATATAATGGATAAAAGTAGCCGTTAGTTTGGGATCGAATTGGCTACCCGAGCAAGCACGTAGTTCTTCAATGGCCTCCTCGAACGTTTTGGTGGGTTGATAGGGGCGCTCAGTTGTCATCGCATCAAAAGAGTCGATGATCGTCAGCATCCGACATAAACGTGGAATTTGCTCGCCCTTAAAGCCAAACGGATAGCCTCCTCCGTCATAACGTTCATGATGCAGCTCCACAAAAGGAACCAAATCTATGAATCGTTCGTTGGCTTCGACAATTCGTTTCCCCCACATGACATGCGCTTGCACCATCTGCCATTCCTCACCAGACAGCTTCTCTTTTTTATTGAGGATATTCCAGGGAATCTCCAGTTTACCAATGTCATGAATGAGGGCACCTAGTATGAAACGCCGCTTATCCTCTGGTCCAAGCTGAAGCACATCGCTCATGTCTGCTGCATATCTGAATACCCGTTTGGAATGCTTGAAAGTGTTAATATCCTTGTACAAGAACAAATTAAGCTGCTGTTCAAGATCACGAATATCCTGCCCCAGATCGACCTCGCGCTCCACTTCATTTAAACTTCCATGCGTATGAACGATGTTTTTTCCCTGTTTCTTGGCGTAGTACAGGGCTTTATCCGCCAGATCGACCAGCTGTGATTTGTCGTAGATGTCAATGCGACTTTGTGCAATGCCTGCGGAGAAGGACAGACAGCCGTGTGGAAAAATTTCAACACCCTCATAACGAGAATCATTTAATCTTTTTCGAATAGCATTAACTATTTCGTATGCTTGTTCAGCGGTATGAGCGGGCATCAGCAGGGTGAATTCTTCTCCACCATAGCGGGATACGGTGATGTGGGTGCCGGAGGTCTCCTTTTTTAGAAATTCACCGAGAAATCCCAGTAGCTGATCGCCTTTGAGATGACCGAAATGATCATTGTATTTTTTGAAATCATCTATATCAATCAGAGCCAGACTGAGAGGAGTATTCTCGGATCTGGATATATTTAATTCAGCTTCAAGTGTATTTTCAAAGTAGCTGTGATTGTATAGCCCTGTTCTGCGATCCATGTTCGCTTTTTCTTCGATTTCCCGATACAGCGTGAACATTTGCTTGAATGCGTGAGACAGGAGCATGCTTAGCCCAAGGAACAGCAAAAGTCCTAAAATGCCATTGTCATAAATCAGTGTAGTCAATACCAAAGACAGAATGAGTGTACATAAGTATACGAGCAGAGATTCAGCCAAAAAAGCCTGTTTAAGCTCATTGAAGGACCCTTTGTATGCGATATAAAAGTAGATGCCCAGTGTGATGGTGTTCACCGCAAAGTAGCAAATCAACGCTAGCAGGTAGGAAACAAAATGATCTTTGTTTAAAGCTCCCTGCGTTCCGCCGCTTAGTTCAAATACTGTTGAAGACAGGGAAATGGAAAGGGCGTAAATGGAAAAATTGACGGTATGCTTCCACCAGGACAGCTCTGTGTGCCGGAACATAGCGATGATTACATTTAACAGCAAAATCAGAATGGCAATTTCGGTGCCATGCACAAAAATACAAGCCAGATACACGGAGGAATCCATGGACTGCTTGTTACTGGCTGGGGGTAACTGGAATGTAAAATGCTCCAGAATCAGAACGGCTCCCAATAGGGAATAGATCGTGACCCACTCTGTTGTCGTATAGTGCAAAAAGGACCATTGGTTCGTATACAAGAGGACGATCATGCCTACCATACATATGCAAAACACGTATATTCCCGTCGCGGTAACCCGTTCTTGCAGCTGTTTTATTATACTCATCATTTCTTCTCCTGCCTTGTCGTATCTTGATGTCAAAGCTACCAGGGGTGAATGGGATAATTTACAATCTTGTAATCGAAAATTTCACATGAAAAAACAGGCCGGAATCCAGCCTGTTTTGTTGAGCCTGTGCTTCCTTTTTTTCTTATCGGTGACTAGCCCCCGATTTTGTAACCGGAAGTCAAAGCAATGATGACAGAGGCCACGATAATAGCATTGATAATCACACGGGAGTATTTCAAGTTTTTCATAGGATTCCCTCCCTTCCTTGGAATAAGGTGCGCACTAGGCGTGGCGGGGATTGGTTTCTTGCTGCTTATCCTTAGTTCTCTTCACGACCATAATGCTTTGGATAAACAGGAACATCCCGAAGTTCATGACCACATCTCCAATACTAATCACCTGCGTGCGGGGATAGGGTTTGGAGAGAGGAATAATGTCACCAAGCAATGATAGACGCGTGCTCGCATCCATCATGTAATGTTTCGAGATGACACTTCCGGATTTAAGCATATCTGTATAATAGGGACCCAGCACCTCCGAAGCGCTCAATGAGACCGGCATCCTGCCGCCATTCACCGCCATAACGATAAAATTCATCAATACGCCGATTATAATAAGCTTGAATCCCTTATGATGTCTGTTCAACCAGAGAAATATCAATCCAACCACGTAGACTCCCATAAATAGATACCCGTTAATGGCTGCCAGCCAAGCCCACTTTTCCTGGGCATAAAAAATAATGAATTGTACCAGCAGCAGCACAGGGAACATCCAGCCGGCTATAAGGCGAATTTGACTGAAACGGATCAGACCTTGCCGCCAGCCTCCTCTGAACAGACCTACAATGAGACCCAGTAGCACTCCATCATAGACCATTATCATTCTCCAGATTCCACAAATTTTTTGTTTTGGTTATCGTATAATTCGACCTGAAATTGGTAAATTCCTGCCTGATATATAGCAGTTTTGAAAAAAAATTGCGGATTAGCGTGTAATTATTCGAAGCCAGACGAAATGAGTGATATCATGTTGTATTGAAGTAATTATTTATATTTTGTGAAAAGGATGATTATTATTATGAACCGGTTATCCAATACTGTTATGGTTGCCGCAGATATGACCAAATCGCGAATATTATGGATCGCCTTTGTCCTGGGTGCATTGAGTGCTTTCGGGCCGTTGTCCATAGATATGTATTTGCCGTCGCTGCCTACATTAGCCGACAATTTGCATACGACCACTTCGCTGGCGCAGCTTAGTTTGACCGCCTGTCTGTTGGGACTGGCCGTTGGCCAGATCGTCGCTGGTCCGCTTAGCGACGTAAGGGGTCGCAGAGGACCGCTGGTGATCTCGCTCATTCTGTACGCTGTTGCTTCGCTGCTATGCGTGTTTGCGCCGAATATCGGTATGCTCATTGCGCTTCGCTTTATTCAAGGGCTTACGGGGTCGGCCGGGATCGTGATTTCCAGAGCTGTAGCCCGTGATCTTTACTCGGGCAAAGAGTTGACACGCTTTTTCTCACTGCTCATGCTGGTGAACGGCGTGGCCCCCATTGCTGCACCAGTACTGGGCGGTGTCATATTGAACTTTGTTTCCTGGCGTGGTGTATTCATGGTGCTTTGTGTAGTCGGCGTGGCTATGCTAATTGCCGTCGTGTTGGGTTTGCCAGAAACGTTGCCAACTAACCGCCGCTCGTCCGGTGGCTTGAAGCAGACGCTGGGAACACTTGGTCATCTGTTTGCCGATCGACGCTTTATGGGTTATGCCCTCTCACAGGCGCTGATTACAGGAGCGATGTTCGCGTATATCGCTGGCTCACCATTCGTGCTTCAGGATATTTTCGGGGTTTCCCCTCAGACGTATAGCATCATTTTTGCAGTGAATGGTTTGGGGATTGTACTGTTTTCGCAGTTGACGGGTAGACTCGTGGGTCGCTTCAGCGAACGACAGTTACTCTTGTCGGGTCTGATAATTGCGGCTGTAGCCGGAATCAGCTTGCTTACTGTAGCCTTTACCGGAGGCCAATTGTTTGCTGTTTTAGTTCCTCTGTTTTTTGTCGTTTCCTGCGTAGGGATTGTAAGTACAACGACGACTTCATTGGCAATGCAGAGTCAGCAGCGCTCCGCAGGCAGTGCGTCCGCCATGCTTGGTCTGTTGCCTCTATTGCTGGGTTCCATTGCTTCACCGCTAGTAGGCTTGGGGAGTGGAACAACCCCCGTACCGATGGCGGTCGTTATAGCTATAGCCGAGATTGGCGCGCTATTAAGCTTTGTCGTACTTGCTAAGGAAGCACGCTCAAAAGTATAAAATAGGGCAGAAAAGTGACATTTTTCTGGAAGGTTGACATACCCCATGGGGGTATATTATGATAAGGATATAACAAATGCATAAATGCATATATACACCACACAGGAGGCTGATGTATGGCTGAGGAGCAACCTGTTTCCCACACTGAAATCCATGAGAATCACTGTGGAACAGACGGGGAAAAGACAGTTAGAAAAAGTCATCATTCGGCAGAGTTCAAGAACAGCCTCGTATCCCGGTTGAACCGTATTGAAGGTCAGGTTCGCGGAATTAAGGGCTTGATTGAGAAGGATACCTACTGTGACGATGTACTGAACCAGATTGCGGCTGTCCAGTCCGCGCTGAATGGTGTCGGTAAGCTGCTGTTGGAAGGGCATATGAAAAGCTGTGTCATTGAGCGCATGCAGGCAGGAGAGCAGGAAGTGATTGACGAGCTGCTGGTTACGGTCAAAAAGCTAATTCGTTAAGAGTAGTATTCATACACATTATGGGTACGGAAGTATCCCTGAGGAGGAAAAGAAATGGCACAAGTTACATTGAACGTAGAAGGCATGAGCTGCAATCATTGCGTGAAAGCAGTAGAAGGGGCTTTGGAGAAAGTTGGCGCTACCGGCAAGGTCAGCCTCGAAACGAAACAAGTGAATGTAGAATATGACGAGTCCAAGCTGAACGTTGAAGCTCTGAAAACAGCCATTGAAGACCAAGGCTATGATGTTGTTTAAGCTGAAGATATTTTATGTGTGAAAGACTTGTTTTGAAGGAGAAGCTTCCATATTAGAAGCTTTTTCTTTTTGGATATGATATACCCCACTGGGGTATAAGAGGAGGGTTACCATGGAAAACCGTGCGACCGACGGTGACAAGCAGACAACGCTTCACATTACGGGGATGTCCTGTGCCGCCTGTGCAAGCCGTATTGAGAAAGGTTTAAATCGAATAGATGGTGTGGCACAGGCTAATGTGAATTTGGCTTTGGAGCAGGCGTCGATATCCTATGATCCCAAGCAGGTGGAGATCCCTGAGTTTCGCGATAAAATTGCTTCTCTTGGTTTTGGTACTGTAAGTGAAGAAGCCAATCTGAATGTGACGGGCATGACTTGCGCGGCCTGTGCAACCCGAATTGAAAAGGGATTGAATCGGATGCCTGGTGTAACAGGTGCCACGGTAAACTTGGCGATGGAAACAGCTCATGTGGAATATGCCGCGGGGAGTATTGCGGTTGGTGATCTGGTGAGCAAGATTGAACAGCTAGGCTACGGAGCGATCCCGCAGAGCGCTGAGGACAATATCGCGGATGTGCGCAGTAAGGATATCCATCGTAAAAAATGGAAGTGGATTGTGTCCGCAGTGCTGTCGTTTCCGTTGTTGTGGGCGATGGTGGCTCATTTTTCCTTTACGTCATGGATTTATGTGCCGGAACTGTTCTTGAATCCATGGTTCCAACTAGTGCTGACAACGCCGATTCAGTTCGTCATTGGTTGGCAGTTTTATGTGGGCGCGTACAAAGCGCTTCGCAACGGGAGTTCGAATATGGATGTGTTAGTTGCACTAGGTACGTCTGCGGCTTATTTTTACAGCTTGTACCTTACGCTGCGTCCGTCTGATGTCATGGAGGGGATGGCGGGAATGCCTGTCATGACCATGCCAGAGCTGTATTACGAGACAAGTGCAGTACTAATTACGCTTATTTTAGTGGGTAAATGGTTCGAGGCGGTAGCCAAAGGGCGTTCGTCCGAGGCGATCAAGAGCCTGATGAGTCTACAGGCGACGACGGCACGTGTAGTACGTGATGGACAAGAGCTTGATATACCGATCGAACAGGTACGTGTGAAGGATATCTTTATTGTACGACCCGGCGAGAAAATTCCTGTCGATGGAGTGGTCGTGGACGGACGTTCCGCAGTGGACGAATCCATGTTAAGTGGTGAGAGTCTTCCGGTTGAAAAAGAAGCAGGTTCGGCAGTTACAGGGGCGACGCTTAATAAAAACGGGGTACTACGTATTCAGGCGGAGCGTGTGGGTGGAGATACGGCGTTGTCCCGGATTATTAAGGTCGTGGAAGATGCACAAAACTCTAAGGCCCCGATTCAGCGGATTGCGGATCAGATTTCCGGTATTTTTGTCCCCATTGTTGTTGCTATTGCTGTGTTAGCCTTTATCGTCTGGTTTTTCCTTGTGACGCCGACTGATTTTGCAGGCTCACTGGAGAAAATGATTGCAGTTCTCGTCATAGCTTGTCCTTGTGCGCTCGGCTTGGCTACTCCAACGTCCATTATGGCAGGATCGGGACGTGCCGCTGAATACGGTATTTTGTTCAAGGGTGGCGAGCATTTGGAAATGACCCGTTCAGTCAACGCAGTGGTATTGGATAAGACAGGAACAGTTACGAACGGCAAGCCAGAGCTGACAGATGTTATGGTTGGTGCAAGCGGCTTGGCTGAAAACGATTTGCTGCGGTTGCTCGGTGCAGCAGAAAAAAGCTCGGAGCATCCGCTGGCGGAAGCCATTGTAAAGGGGATTGCAGATCGAGGAATTGAGCTGGTAGGACCGACAGATTTTGAAAATATTCCGGGTTATGGTGTGAAGGCGCATGTGGAAGGTAAGCAGGTATTGGCGGGTACACGCCGATTGATGAGCAGGGAAGGCATCGCAATAGATGACTCAGCCGAGCAGTATATGAATGAGCTGGAAAACGCAGGGAAAACCGCGATGCTGGTCGCTGTGGACGGTTCCTATGCCGGACTGGTGGCTGTAGCGGACACGATTAAAGAAACGTCACGGGAGGCCGTTGCCCGTCTGCGGGCGATGAACATTGAAGTCATCATGATTACGGGTGACAATGAACGGACTGCGCGGGCTGTTGCCGCCGAGGCCGGAATTGAACGAGTGCTGGCGGAGGTGCTACCTGAAGGAAAGGCTGAGGAAGTGAAACGGCTTCAGGAACAAGGCATGATCGTAGCTATGGTTGGGGATGGTATTAACGATGCGCCTGCGCTGGCTACTGCTAATATTGGGATGGCGATGGGCACGGGAACGGATGTGGCTATGGAGGCGGCGGATATTACCCTCATGCGCGGCAACCTGAACAGCATTCCTGACGCGATCGAAATGAGCCGCCGGACTATGACAAACATACGACAAAATCTGTTTTGGGCGCTCGGTTATAACGTGATCGGTATTCCGATTGCCGCTTTGGGCTTCCTTGCTCCATGGTTGGCGGGAGCAGCCATGGCATTTAGCTCTGTTTCGGTTGTGCTGAATGCACTGCGTCTCCAACGGGTGAAGCTGTAAAATGTATGGATGCACCAGCAGGATAGCGTGCTGCCGGACATCTGTAGCGAGATAAAGTTATTATCAGAGTATAGAGCAAGTACGCACAATTGGTTTTCTGCGTGCTTGCTTTTTGTTGCGTTTGTTTTTTTAAACCATACTGTTAACCCTCATCACGTCAGGTTGCTTATCATTCGCGAAAGTTTCATAATATTTGTAGGAGTGCCATGCAAGCATGCAAGAACTTCTTCGTATACTCACAGCTAGAAGTAGATAAAGAGCTTAAATTATGGATTAGGAGTGAAGCAGTCATGAATGATACGATTTCCTTGTTGATGAATCACCGGTCTGTGCGAAAGTTCAAGTCAGACGCCGCCGTTACCGACGAGCAGCTCGCAGCTATTGTGGCAGCTGGCCAAATGGCTTCCTCGTCCAGTAATGTGCAGGCATATACCGTTATTGCCGTTACCGAGCCTTCTTTAAAAACAAAACTGGCCGAGTTGGCAGGAGGGCAGGCTTATGTTGAGCAATGCCCCGCGTTTCTGGTATGGTGCGCAGATCTGTACCGTTTGAAGCAGGTCACACTCCACCACCAGCCAGGTCAGCCTTCCTATGAAGGGTCCGTCGAAAATTATACGGTTGCGACCATTGATGCCGCGTTAGCTGCACAAAATGCAGCGGTAGCCGCTGAATCACTGGGCCTGGGCATCGTCTACATTGGCGGCATTCGTACTAAAATAGCAGAGGTCTCTGAGTTGCTAGGGTTGCCAGAGCTGGTGTATCCAGTGTTCGGTATGTGTATTGGTGTACCAGATCAGGAAACGGGCTTGCGCCCACGTCTTCCGCTGTCCGGTGTTTTGCATATGAACGGCTACGACAAAAATCAGACGATGAAAGCTGTAGA
The DNA here is from genome assembly GCF_024213325.1 of Paenibacillus sp. MZ03-122A. NCBI lineage: Bacteria > Bacillati > Bacillota > Bacilli > Caryophanales > Paenibacillaceae > Paenibacillus > Paenibacillus sp. MZ03-122A. Next base: position 56,315 of record NZ_JANAVI010000005.1, read on the forward strand.
GGTATACGACCACACATCAGCCGAATATTTGAAGGAGCGTACGGGCGGTCAACGCTCTACGCCATGGTCTGAGCAAATGGCCGCGAGACTGACCGAGCCAGCACGTTTGAAGATGAAGCCATTTTTGGAACAAAAGGGTTTCTTGAAGCAATAAAAGCTGAGTAGCGACAAAAAACTCTGTAAAATACAAGAACCTCCTTTATTTACGCATGATGAAGTCCCGCGTAAATAAGGAGGTTCTTTGCTTTAGTTGCATGTTGTGGTTGTAAACCTTCCAGTGAGTAAATAGCTGGTATCCTTTATCAATCAGATAGTGAGTAAAAGCGTCTCGTATTTTCATAAAATATTTGACGGACGGCAGATTCATCTTGATGGGTCAGCTTGCTATACGCGCGAATGACGTCGGCAGTCATCCGGGGATGTGTCTCTTGTCCGGTAAAAGGCCCCTCGAACGGCCAGGGACCGTCTGTCTCTGCCATGATCTGATCAGACGGATACTGTCTTGCCAAACTGCGGATCTCTTCTTCGTACAGGAGATCCGGTGTGAAGGAAACATAATAGCCGTTCCGCGCCATACGTTCGGTTGTGGCGGCAGAGCCTTTAAACCAGTGAAAATGCGCCTGCGTGACGCTGTGACGTTCCAGAAGGTCACAGGCGATATCTGCGTCCTCATAAACGGCGTGCAGGACAATGGGCTTGTTATGCTTGCTTGCAAACTGGATAAAACGCTCCAGCAGCGCTATGTAGGGAGCGAGGTCAAAAGGTGAACCGCTCTGTGAGGCTTCCAGCCGATTGTAATAGGGCAAGCCGACTTCACCCACGGCGACCATCTGCTGTATATGTTCGTCCATCCAGTCGAATAAGAGGTCAAGCTCAGCTTGCGGTGGAAGAGCTTGTTCGGGATGAAAGCCAAAGGCTGGTCGTACCAGCTCGGGGTAACGCTTGGCTAACTGTAGATTGGCTCGGCTGGAGCCCAGATGCATCGACACGGCTATCACGGCTTGGACGCTGCTATCGGCAAGTGAAGCGAGCAATAACTCCTGTTGTTCAGGCGGGTAGCTGTCTACATGAATATGCGCGTCGATCAATGGAGCGGGCTCAATTGCGGTCAAATCCAAGCCTGGCTTTGTTTGGCTGTTCCATTTCAATGCACATCGAACTTTTACGTCACTCATGTCGATTCAATCCATCTTCCGGGATATTCTTGTGGACGCTCTGAGCATTGTCCATGTCGCCGTCCAGTTTGTACTTTTCCTCGCGCATCCAGCTGGTCATGGTCCGCTTCCATTCAATAAAGAGCGGATCGAGGGTGATTTCTTCCCTACGCGGGCGGGGAAAAGGGACATCTACGACATGCACCACCGAAGCAGGTCGCGCCGACAGCACATAGATGCGGTCGGAGAGCAGCAGTGCTTCTTCAATGCTGTGGGTAATAAACAGCACAGAACGGCGGTTCTTTTCCCACATACGTAATAACCATTGCTGCATGTCTGCACGTGTCAGCGCATCGAGTGCGCTGAACGGCTCATCCAGCAGCATTAATTCCTGCGGGCTGAGTAGTGCTCGTAGAAAGGCTGCGCGCTGTTGCATTCCACCAGACAGCGTATGTGGGTACGCCTTGGCGAATTTGCCTAGTCCAACTTGCTCGAGCCATTGCAAGGCTTCTTTGCGACGCTCGCGTTCACTGGCGTACTCAGGGGGGACTGCTGTACTTTTACGTGGAGCATTTTCCTGCCCAAGCAGTACGTTGTCCAGCGTGGTACGCCACGGAAAAAGGGCGGGCTGCTGCGGCATATAGCTGATATGACCACGTTCACCAGTCATGTCCCGTCCGTGCATACGGATACGTCCCTGCTGGGGTTTGAGTAGCCCACCGATGATGTGAAATAGCGTGCTTTTGCCGCTGCCTGACGGACCGATGAGGGAAACGAATTCTCCCGGCTTGACTGTGAGGGATACATCCTGCAGTACGGGCAGTAAGCTTCGCTTTTCACGGAAGGCAAGGCTGATCCCGTCCAATTCCAAAGCAGGAGGAGCAGTTGAAGGACTCTGTTGTTCCCCGGCTCGTTGTTCATTAGCCACGTTGTGTGATGATAAGTCAATCGGATGCAGACTCATACGCGCTACGTCCTTTCTTTGCTGTATTTAATTCAAGGAGGAAGCTACTCTCGATCGGGTTTCCAGCGAACCAACCATTTCTCCAGTAGTAAAATAACCACAAACATGAGTAAGCTGAGTGCGACAATAATGCCGATGGCTGCAAAAATGAGGTCCGTGCGATAGGCCGATTTTTGCAGCAGCATATAATATCCAATTCCTTCACTAGCTCCGATCCATTCGGCAATGATCGCGCCCATCACACTATAGGTAGCAGCAATTTTAACGCCAGAAAAGACTTGCGGCAGGGAATGTGGCAGCTCCAGCTTCATAAAAATAGACATGCGGCTTGCACCCGACATCCGCATATAGTTCATCATCGTACGGTCTGTTCGAGTCAGCCCGTCCATGGCCGCTACAGCCACGGGAAAAAAGCATACTAAAGTAATGACCATAAGCTTGGGCAGCACGCCAAAACCAAACCATACCATGAGCAACGGACCGAGGGCGATAATCGGAATGTTTTGGCTAAGGATCAAGAGCGGGTATAGAGCAGATTTGAGAAAAGGAATCGTATGAAGAACGATGGCGATCAGCAGTCCCGTAGCTGTCCCTATAGCGAATCCCGCAAGTGTCAGACGAATTGTAGCCCATGTATGGGTGCCAAGCAACGCCGATTGCGCCATGCCCTCTTGTACGATTAGGGATGGAGCTGGCAGCAGCCAGGATTCAATATGTAAATAGGAAACCGCTCCTTGCCAAGCCGCTAAAAAGAAGAGGACCGCCACAAGGGGCGGCCATACGCTTTTCCACCAGGACGCGTTCTTGCCTTTCGGATTCATGGGCGATATTTCTCGGTCAGCTTGTTCATGCTGATGCCTTGTGGGTTATGTGCGATTTTGATCTGTGAAATGACGCTGGGACTACCCGCTTCCGTCAAAGCCTCGTGCATTTCTTTAACCACTTTCAGCAACTCGTCGAGCTCGCCCTCCATGGTCGTATCCAATGGGTTCACCTGATACTTGACGCCGGAGCGCTGAATGACCTCAATCGCCTTATCTACATACGGGTAAGAGTCCTCGTTATTAGGAGTTTTAGGGATTACTTGAATACTGAGCAGTGTGTTAGCCATGAAAATTCACCTGTCCTTTATTGTGGAGTTGTTTTGAGAAAATAGGGTGGTTTAAGGCGGGGAGACCGCTTCGCGTTTCATTTGATCTTACGATCGCTGTTGCCGTGGGATTCTTTGAATAAATTTTAAAAGGTAAGAATCCAACGGCAAGGGCGAACGCTGCGCTTCTCCAGATTCAAATGAACCGCTACGCTGCCAACCGCCTTAAAAAGCACCTTATTTTTAAAGCTAGGTTGTAGCATTTTTATAAAAGCAAAACAAGCAAAAGAACGAAGTGGGCGGAATGGTGCTGTACAAGCGTTAGCGTTCGCCATTGTACCCAGATTTCAACCTCTGGATATTCATAAAAGAAATCTAGGTACAACAGCGATGGGAAGCACCATCCGGCTGCGTAGTGGCACTTCGTTCACTTCTCTAGTTCAGTCTTATTTAGCGTTTTAACAAATGATCAGCGCTTGGGCAAGAAGTCGTTTGTGAAGGCTTTATCCACTTCCAAAGGCTTGCTGAGCAGCTTGCGTTCGTACATCCAGTCCGAATAGTTTTGCCATACCTCCGCTTTTTGCACACCCCATTGCGCGGCATCGTCCTGATAACGCGGGCTCAGCCATTTTTGGCTGGCAAGTACCAGTTTTTTATCCAGCTCCGGTACAGCTTTGCTTAAGATGTCCGCGGCTTCTTCTGGATGGGCGATAGTGTATTCATAGCCTTGTGCGGTAGCGTCCATGAACGCTTTGACCAGTTCTGGATCATTTTTTATTGTCTGTTCGTTGCTCACAATTACAGGTGTATAGTAATCGAGGCTTTTGGAATAATCTTTTACATACAGCATATCCAATGGCTCACCTCGAAGCTGGGCTTCGATTCCGGTCCATGCGTAGAAAATCCAGGCAAAGTCGATATCCCGCTTCACGGCTGTAAAATAGTCTGCATTGCCCATGTTGACGATCTTCACTTTGCTCACATCGCCTTTGTCTGAATCCATGATGGATTTCATGACCGCTTCTTCTACGGGAGAGCCCCAACCGCCGTATTTTTTACCTTCAAAATCTTTCGGGCTCTTAATTCCGCGATCTACCGGGGCTGCGAAGCCTGAGGTATTATGCTGAATCACCGCAGCGATGGATACAAGCGGCACGCCTTGCGTACGAGCCTGTGTGACGCCTTCTTGGTAGCTGATACCAAAAGGTGCAGCATTAGAGGCAACCATTTGATCGGCTCCGCCTGAACCAGGTTGAATAATTTGGACATTCAGACCTGCTTTTTCGTAAAATCCTTTGTCCTTGGCAACATAGAGTCCCGTATGATTCGTATTGGGTGTCCAGTCGAGCACGACTTTAACATCTTTGAGCTCCTTTGCCGGAGTAGACGTTTGAGTGTTGGTAGCGGGAGCCGCTTCTTGGGATGTGGAGGGACTTCCACCGCAAGCGGTCAGGGTCAGGGCCATGAGCCACAGACTGATCAGTCCCAGGCTTAATATTTTCATGCGCTTCATCGTTGTGTTCTCTCCTTTAATTACCCGTTATCCATCCAATCAGACAGCTTATGTTCCCCATTTTCATAAAAATAACATCTGCCGGACGCGATCTTTCCAACAACTTAATCTTCAACAAAAAAAGCGCCCCGAGTTTCCGGGACGCTTGCGCTTGTATATACCAAAGTAAGGGATGGTCCTATGTAAAAAGGCACATCTTGCTTAAGCATTCCTACGCTGGCATTACCCAGATCAGGTTGTAAGGGTCAGTGTCTTGGGACACACTCTCAGCCGGCCGATTCCAGCACCCCTGGCATTGTATGGTTTAATGGGTTCATTTATTCGGGTTTACTACGACGATTATATGCCTTGAATGCGGGTCTGTCCAGCATGGAGGAAGAGATGACGGTTCATTTGCCGAACGACAGGGTACACTTTTACTGTGAGCTTTGATCTGAAAATGAGCATGCATCAATCCGATCTGATCGGGTCATGTTATTTTCAGAACAGCTGCGCAGGTAGGTTCAGATGGGCTGGTGCCCAATGGCATGGCCGTAAAGAATTCTAATTCGTGAAAAGGAGTTGTTGTACTGTGGGTAAAACGGAAACATTGGATCGTAGCCAACTAGAACAAGCCATTGTGAAGGCTTTGGATAACAACAAATTTTGCTCGTTAGGTACGGTAGAGGGTGGCAAACCGAAAGTACGCTATATGGCCCTTTTTAACGATGGAATGAACATTCATCTGGCGACAGATCGCAAAACGCATAAAGTGGATGAGCTAAAGGATAATCCGAATGCTTATCTGCTGCTGGGTTATGAAGTTGGCGGTACAAAGGAAGTCGTAGAAGTGGAGGCTACTGTCCAGATTACAGCTGATGAGGGGCTACGCAAACAAGTGTGGAACGATTCCTTGAAGGAATGGTTTTCCGGACCGGATGATCCCGATTATGTCATTCTGGACGTGAATCCGACTCGCATTGAGTATGTGGGTCAGCAAACGGAGCGCCAAGTGTGGAATAAATAATGAGAATATAAATGGATAAACCAGTGAATCTCCGAGTTTTTTAGGAGGTTTGCTGGTTTTTTATTTTTGAGAGAATTAATTATTTTTTCATAAATAATTTAAGTGAATGACTACTCTTTTGTCTGGCGTTGGATTAAAATAGAAATGGTGGGTTCAAGGCTTACATATATGTGCAAAAGTATGTATATGAGGCATACACCTTAATGAGGAGGGGTATATTTTGTTATTTCGTAAAAATTGGTTTAAAGGGTTTACAGCAACCGTTGTAGCTTGTAGCATGCTGGTGTGTTCAGCCGCTCCAACCTGGGCAGCTAGCAATTCTCGCGATAGCGCTACAGTGAATTTGCGGATCATGGAAACAACGGATATTCATGCGTCGCTGATGAACTATGATTACTATTCGGACAAAGAAACCAACGAATATGGCTTGGTTAGTACAGCTAGTTTGATCCAGAAGGCACGTAGTGAAACAAGAAACAGTATGCTGTTCGATAACGGTGATTTGCTGCAGGGCAACCCATTAGGCGATTATATGGCCCGCAACAAAACCTTTGAGAAAGAAGGCGGTGTCCATCCGGTCTACAAGATGATGAATTTGATGGGCTATGATGCGGCGACAGTGGGCAACCACGAATTCAACTATGGTCTCGATTTTCTGGAAAAATCGCTCAAGGGAGCCGATTTCCCTTACGTAAATGCGAATGTTTATGTTGATAAGGGGGGGCAAGCTACTAAAAATTATTTTACCCCTTATCAAATTCTTGATAAAACGGTAACGGATGAGAAAGGTGAAGAGCATGCGCTCAGAGTGGGTGTCATCGGCCTGGTCACACCTCAAATTATGCAGTGGGATGCAGCCAATTTAAAGGATAAGGTCGTTACGAAGGATATTGTAGAAACGGCGAAAAAGTTTATTCCTCAAATGAAAACAGAAGGTGCTGACATTATTGTCGTGCTTGCGCATACGGGTTATGAGGATGTGCCACAAACGCCAATGATGGAGAATGCCGTTAAATATTTAAGCCAGGTGGACGGAATTAACGCTATTCTGTTTGGGCATGCTCATAAATCTTTCCCTGGCCCTGATTTTAAAGAAATGAGCGGCGTAGATCTGGATAAGGGAACCATTAATGGCGTGCCGGCCGTGGAAGCTTCTTCATGGGGCAAGGATCTGGGAATTATTGACCTGAGCCTGGAAAAGAAAAAAGATGAGTGGCACGTAACGAATTCTCAGTCTGAAGTGCGTCCGGTTGTGAGTACCACAAACCAGGCTGTGCAGTTTACTCCTGACTACAAACTGACAGATTCGATCAAGGAAGAGCATAAAGGAACGCTGGATTATATTCGTCAACCTGTTGGAACAACGACTGCATCGATTACCAGCTATTTTGCATTAGTGCAGGACGACCCTTCCATTCAAAGCGTGACGAATGCACAGAAATGGTATGTTCAAAACCATCTTAAAGGAACTGAATACGAAAAACTTCCGATATTGTCGGCAGGCGCTCCATTCAAGGCCGGCGGTCGAAACGGAGCCGAGTATTACACCAATATTCCTGAAGGTACGGTAGCGATTAAAAACGTATCCGACCTGTATGTGTATCCGAACACGGTTCATGCTGTAGAAGTGACCGGTGCTGAAATTCAGGAATGGCTGGAGTGGTCTGCAGGTCAGTTCAACCGCATTGATCCAAAGCAAACTGAGGAGCAATCGCTGATCAACAAAGATTTCCCAACCTACAATTTTGATGTCATTGACGGTGTGAATTACCAGATTGATGTAACTCAGCCTGCACGATATGATGCCAAGGGAACTATTATTGATTCTTCAGCTCATCGTATCAAGGATCTGCAATACAATGGAAAAGCTATTGATCCTGCGCAGAAATTTATCGTAGCCACCAATAACTATCGTGCTTCCTCATCCAAACTGGCCAACCCAGATGGCAAACGAATTGTGATGGCAGCACCGGATGAAAGTCGCCAGGTCATTGTTGACTATATCCGTACGAACGGAACGATTAATCCATCGGCGGATGGCAACTGGTCTATTGCTCCTTTTGGTCAGGCAAAGGTTACTTTCGAGTCCTCTCCTGATGCCAAAGACGTGTTGGCAGGAAATCAACAAATTTCATTCTTGAGCAGCGCGGCAGACGGCTTTGCCAAATACAGCTTAAAAGCTGGCGCTAAGCCTAGTGCAGCAACGACTCCTGTAAAGGAAGCTGTGGCTCCCGCGAAAGCAACAGCAAAGCCAGCTGTTAAAACGACCAAACCCGCGACTGTTAAACCAGCTAAAACAACGAAGCCAAAGGCGTCCAAATAACTTCGAGCTTTAGTTTTCAATCAATATCAGAATGAAGCAGCAAGTCTCTTTAACCAAGAGATTTGCTGCTTTTTTTGATGCCAAAAACAACAGCACCCGAATTTATCATGAGTACAAAAAGTTTTCTGTTTTTGTCGAATATATACTTAAGTCCTAAGTTGTCGTTAAGAATAAGCTAGTTTTTTGTAAAAACACGTAGTTATATAGTACTTTTGTTCTAGTTATTTGTGATATAATGGTGAAAAAACCGGAAAATTGTTCCGAGGAGGACCATTATGACATGCAGTAATTGCAGCATCATATTACCTATTAAGGATCAAGGATTGCTCAGAATTAGGCATTCCAGGGTGTCGCTTACTCCAGCATTAGATGGTTTGGGTAAGCTATCGGAACAAATGAAGCAGGAACATGAGCGTGAGGGTGGCATAGAGTTTCGTTATGATAGCCGCTCGGAGCTGGAACAGCTGGTTAACAAACTGGCTCGTCTGCCGCAGGAATACTTGAACCATATGCAAGTTGTGGTGACCGGCCTGCACCATGTCGAAGGATATGAGGAGTGGCTTTTATTTAGTCAATTGCAAGCCAGACTGCAACATCCGGATATCGTGAATATCATTAAGGATCAAAGTTTTTCCAGCCATATGCAACCTATTGTTGACCATAAGCTGGATATTATCGGGTTTGAGTTTTTACTGCGTCCGTCACATGCGCAGAGACCTTTTCAGCCTTTCCAACTGTTTGAGATCGCCCGTGAAGCTGGTTTGCATGCTCATCTGGATCGCTCGGCTCGTATTTCCGCTATTGAAAAAAGTGAAACATGCCTTCCGGCGGGAATTAAACGTTTTATTAACTTTCTCCCTTCGAGCATTTATAATCCGGCTTATTGCTTGAATCACACCTTTGAGACGATTGATCGGTTATCCATGAATACGAAGGATTTTGTATTTGAGGTCGTAGAAACGGAAGAGATAGACGACCTTAATTTTTTGCATCATATCTTTGATCAATATCGCAATCGAGGAGTTTCGGTAGCCCTGGACGATGTGGGGGCAGGTTATTCTACAACAGAGCTTATGAATTGCCTTCAGCCGGATTATGTTAAAATTGACCGCAGTATAATTGACGGCTGTCATAGTAACATTGATCAGAAGCGGCAAATTACAGGGATTGTAGAATCGGCTTTTCTTTTTGGAGGCCAAGTGTTGGCTGAAGGCGTAGAGCAGATGGAGGATTTTGAATTTTGTTGTGAAGCAGGTGTATCACTGGCTCAGGGTTATTTGTTTGGCAAGCCGGAGCTTGGTCCGCCCTCCAATTTCATGCTTAGTAGCGTAATATAAGTCAGGAACAAATTTAAGTAGACGTAGTTTATAAAAGTTGGAGCTTAAATAAGGCTGTGGCATAAGCAAATTCCAATTCTATTGGACAGTGCTTATATCACCATTAACGTAAAAAAACGCGAGTTGCAAAGGTTATCTCACCCTTTGCAACTCGCGTTTTTTGGTCATGCTTGCCCATCTGAGCAAGTTCTGTACAAGCGAAGCCACCCAGTCTCGAATTTTACTTGGTAAGGAACGTTAAAAGCCTGGAACAGTTTACGACCATTTTTATTTTTAAAGTAAAGATTGACGTTTTGAAGACAATTGGATACAGTGTATTACATAGGAAACAGTGTTTCTTTCGTGATACGATGTATCCATACTAGGTAAAAAGTTTAACATTACAGGGAGGATAACCAAAATGAAAGCAGTGCAACTGAAAAATGGTTTTGGCTTTGAAGAGTTAACCTTGACGGAACTTGACATACCGGTGCCAGGACGGTTGGAAGTTCTGATCCGCATAAGGGCAGCGTCTCTGAATTACCGGGATTTGGTAATCATTAACGGAGTAATGCCAATCGGCATTCAATTTCCCTTCATTCCGTTATCTGATGGAGCGGGTGAAATTGTAGCTGTGGGCGAAGGGGTGACAAAATTTCAGATTGGACAAAGGGTAGCGGCAAATTTACAACAGAAATTCATTGGCGGGAGCACGAGAGCAGAGGTCTTAAAGGACAGTCTGGGAGGCCCGCTCAGTGGAGTGGCGTCTGAATATATCGTTCTGCATGAAGAAGGGGTCGTCGCCATTCCGGATCACCTTTCTTGGGAGGAGGCTTCCACCTTGCCGATTGCAGCATTAACCGCATGGAGCATGCTGATGGAATCCGGCGGGCTGCGAGCGGGGGATACGGTGCTCTTGCAAGGAACAGGCGGTGTTTCCATCTTTGGGCTTCAATTCTCTCTGATGGCGGGAGCAAGGGTAATTATCACATCGAGTAGCAATGACAAGCTGGAACGGGCAAAGGATCTCGGCGCATGGAAGACAATCAACTATTCGGAAGTGCCTGAGTGGGATAAAGTGGCTCTGGAGCTGACAGACGGCGGAGTCGACCATGTCCTGGATGTAGGGGGGGCGGCAACAATGGCGCAATCCATCAATGCACTTCGTACCGGAGGGACTGTGAACATGGTCGGCTTCTTATCGGGCTTGACTATTCCTGAGTTCGATGTCACCAGCATTTTGCAGAAGGCTGCGACGATTCGCGGCAGCCAAGTCGGTAACCGGGAACATTTCGAAAATATGAATCGTGCCATTTCCCGCCATCGTTTACATCCTGTCATTGACCGGGTATTCCCGCTCAGCCGAATCGACGAAGCCTTTGCACTTTTGGCTGAAGGAAAACAGTATTTCGGTAAAATCGTCGTTCAAATATAAATGAGCATTTTGCATAAATCCCAAGAGCGATTTCAAATCAGCAATATATAGATCGAAACGGTTTAGTTCGTCTATATATTGTACTTTCGAGCGTGGGGAATCGAATTATGCAAATGCTGAAATATTATTCACATCACATAGGAGGCAATCTAATGCCCAGTAAAGCTGATTTATCTGTCAAAGATTCTCAAGGAAGAAAGAATAAGAAACCGCGTAAATGGGTACGCAGAACCGGAGTATCGCTGCTGACGGTAGTCCTTCTGGGAGTGGTTATTTTTATGCTCATCCCTTCCCCTGTCCAGTCTGCAAAATGGTTTGCACCTTCGGCCCCCTCTTTTGAACAAGCGGGTCCATGGCAACAAAACAACAAACTCAGCTCCGCAGAGCTTGTTACAGATGCCCCTAAGTTTCCGGAATTTATCACCTTTGACAAGGAAGGAAATTTATATACGGGAGACTCCGACGGGAAAATTTATAAGGTTGCCTTTGATACTAAGGGTAATCCGCAAAAGGCTCAGCTATATGCAGATACCCAAGGAACGCCCAATGGACTTATGTTTGACGCAAGTGGAAATCTGATCGTTACGGATGTTAAGAAGGGGTTGCTGTCGGTAAATCCTTCCGGAAACGTGACGGTGTTGGCCAATCAAGTCGACGGCACACCGATCTATTTGGCCAACGAGCTGGATATTGCTAAAGATGGTACCATTTATTTTTCTGACACCTCCAATTATGGCAGTGTAGTCTTCAAAGAAATCGCCGAGAACAAGCCACATGGACGTTTGCTGAAATATGATCCGGTGACCAAGCAGACGACAGTTCTGTTGGAAGGCCTTTATTTTGCGAACGGGGTTGCCTTGTCTGCGGACGAAGATTTTGTGCTTGTGGCAGAGTCGTATCACTACCAATTGACCCGATACTGGCTCAAAGGGCCGAAGAAGGGGACTTCGGATATTTTTGTGGATAATCTTGCCGGTTTTCCGGATAACATTACGCGTGATGATCAAGGCCATTTCTGGGTCGGTCTCTTCACAACACGTATTCCCTTTGTAGATCAGATGCATGGAAGCCCGTGGCTGGCTGGAATGATGGCCAAATTGCCTCAATCGCTGCTCAGCGGTGCAAGCGCACCTGTGAAGCATGGGCTTGCTGTGGAGCTTAATCCGCAGGGTAAACTGATCGGAAGCTGGCATGATCCTGAAGGCTCGCTTTATGGGGTAACCACGGCTGTAAACCATGACGGATATTTATATATAGGTACAGCTCCTGGAGGCAGCCAGGGTGTTCATCGCGTGCTTTTAAACAAATAAGCTTGGGGAGGGTATAACATGATATTGGATGAGTTGAGATTATCCTGGAAAGCGAAGGAAAGCCTGGCCGGGAAAGTAGCTTTGGTAACAGGCGCAAGCAGCGGCATTGGGGCATCGATTGCAAAAAAACTGGCAAAGCGAGGCGCGTATGTAGCTGTATTGGCACGCCGTCAGGAACGATTGGATGAATTGGTTCGTGACTTGCACCAAGAGGAATTGTACGAGGTCATGGCAATACCTGCCGATATTCAAAAAGCTGAAGACGTACAGCAGGCGGTCCACGCCATTCTTGAACGCTGGGGACGGCTTGACATTATCGTTGCCAATGCTGGCTTCGGGTATCGAAGCCCACTGGCAGAAGTGGAACTGGAAAGGTGGGAGGAGCTTTACAAGACGAATGTGCACGGTCTTGTTCTGACACTGAAGTACGGACTTCAGCCAATGAGGGAACAGGCCAAGGGGGATGTTGTCATTGTCTCCTCTATTGCAGCGAAGGAAGTGGTTGCCGGAGGAGGACTATACAGCGCTACCAAGTACGGCGTTAGCGCTATAGCCTCTGCATTGCGTTTGGAGACTAGTACGCAAGGAATTCGTGTAACTGCGATTCACCCCGGGGCGGTGGCGACGGAATTTTCGCAGGTGGCCGGATATCCCGAGCAGGAAATTCGAGCGTTTGCTTCGAGCGTTTTGCCGCTGCATCCCGATGATGTTGCAGAAGCTGCCCTTTATGCATTAGAGCAGCCGGAGCATGTCAATATTCCAGAGTTGACCATTATGCCTTCGAGGCAGATCCAGCGGTTCAAATAGAGCGGTATTTATTCTGACCCAAACCGGGTAACCGGGTATGGTCATCGCCATGCCGGGTATGGCGGCGGAGAGGACTACGTGCCTTCGCTTGGCCATAACCTGCTCAAATGGGTGAGCATGAACCAAAAAGCGCGAGCTATAGGGGGAATAACCCCTGCACTCGCGTTTTTTTTTATACTAATGACGAAGCGTGACTGTCCAATAAAATTTAAAACCAGCTTTGGGACAGCTCCATTTACTATTGAGCAGACCATATCCTGTGAAAATTTTGGCTCCACGTTCGCTCATCCAGTCATCGTGAGCACAGCTATAGTGTAATGACATACAGACCTAGCGGCGTAGTTGCACTGCCGGCGACCATGAAGCTCAGATTATAGCTGGATCTGCCGGGAGGGACGCTGATATCAGCCAATCGGCATACCTTGGTATTATCTCGTAGCAGAGGAATACCATATACACAATCATCCACACGTACAGATCCGGCGAACGCGCCCCCACGTGGATTGGCGTAGATTCGTACGATACGTACCTCGTCACTGTCATTAACGATGGGAATGGTCGCGTTGTATATTGTTCCGAATTGTCCGCGATTATCTAGCGCAGGCACCAGCTCGCTGCGTGCCCCGGTAAATAGCAGATCGGCAGGAGTCTCGCCGTTCAGCTTTTTGGTGGCACACGCCCGATAGTTGGCGCTCTGCCCCACCACGTACTCTGGCATCCGCGCATTCGTTTCGGAAAAGGACCACACCCCTCGTGGATGCGCCTGGGGTGGAGGTACGGGAGGAAGCGCATCCATATGAATCTGACGCAGATCGGTCTGCGTATCCTTGCTGATCACGGTGCGAATCACATAATCCAGCGTACCATGGCCTTCAGCAAATTCTACTGTGAGGTCATAGATGAATCCGGCCAGCGATCCTTCAGGTAACTCAAATTCCTCCAGCAGGGCAGTGCCTTTTCCGAATTTATGATGGTCTGCTGGCTTCAGACGTTCCATCGTACCCGCCAAACAGCTTTTGGCAATAGACTGCCCGACATCTATAATCCAGTTGCCGTCCTCAGGCACAATCTTAAGGGCACGTTCAATATGACGTACTTCTAGTTTAGAAGCGCTTCTGTTCTCTACGGTGATGCCCAGTTTAACAGCGCTGCCGATTTTGTTATAATGCCACCCGAAAATGCGATGTTTGACCGTTCGGGTTGTCGTGCGTACCACGTCATGCCACAGGGTGGCTTGCTCGGTAGGTACCGTCACATGGGTAAGCGTCTCCGGATTATCGCTAAGCATCAGGCGGCGGGTTCCCCCCTCAGTGGCTGACTCCACGTCCACATGGATGTTGGGCGGGATCACAGCAGTTTCCACAATCAGATCCTTTGGCTCCTTGGGTCGATGGTTCATGTCAATTCCTCCTTTTATTCAAAAGTGGCACCGCTTTGAGTACATGTATATGGTCAGTTCATAAATATAGGTAACGCCAGGTCCACTTTTACAACCTGTTTTGCAAAATATTTTTTTAAAATAAATCTCCGTAGGTTATAGCGGCTCTGCTAATGCGCGGAAGCAAGCTTACAAGACTCTTGTTCCCCTTCACCAACGATTCGCAGACAGGTATTGCGTGTATGTTAAGAGCATAAGCTATTGGATGTACAGAGAAGCTACAGGAGGGAAACATGCCTAGAAAAATATGGTGGAAGGAAGCCGTTGTATATCAGATTTACCCGATCAGTTTTCAGGATTCTGACGGAGACGGTAAAGGGGACTTACGAGGTATTTTGTCCAGGCTGGATTATTTGTGTGAGCTGGGTATTGATGTAATCTGGATTTGTCCGGTATATAAATCGCCCAATCACGATAACGGATATGATATTAGTGATTATTATGCCATTATGGATGAGTTTGGAACAATGGAGGATTTTGACGAACTGCTTCACCAGGCGCATGAACGAGGCATCAAAATCATGATGGATTTGGTATTAAACCATACATCGGATGAGCATCCGTGGTTTACGGAGTCACGTTCGTCCAAGGATAATCCGAAGCGGGACTACTACATATGGCGAACAGGCAAAAATGGCGGATATCCGAACAACTGGGAATCGTATTTTTCCGGTTCAGTGTGGAAATATGACAAGCTTACAGACGAATATTACATGCATCTGTATTCCGAGCATCAGCCGGATCTGAACTGGGAAAATGAAGAGATGGTGGGCGAGCTCTACCGCATGGTGGAATGGTGGCTGAAAAAGGGAGTTGATGGCTTCCGTTTTGACGCCATTGCCCATATTGTCAAAGCCGAAAGGCTGCCGGATGCTGATAATCCTGACAAACGAACCTTGGTACGTGCCTATCAGCTCTTTTCCAATCTAGAACAGGTACATGTGCTTCTACGGATGCTGAATGAAAAATTACTGGAACGTTATCCCTTAATGACAGTTGGCGAAACGTCTGGTTTAGGACCGGAACAGGCGCTTGATTATGTAGGGGACCAGCGGCATGAGCTGAATATGGTTTTCCAGTTTGAACACATGTTTATTGATGCCCAAGGGCTGGGGACAGAAAAATGGAAATCCAAGCCGTGGACACTGGTGGAGCTGAAAAAAATAATGAGCAGCTGGCAGACAGTGCTTCATGAGGAAGGATGGAATGCCAATTATCTGAACAATCATGATCAGCCGCGGGCCCTCTCGCGATTTGCGAATGATGGACAATATCGTGTGGAGTCGGCCAAAATGCTGGCAACCTTCACACACATGCTAGAGGGTACGCCTTATATTTATCAGGGTGAGGAAATTGGGATGACGAATATTGCATTCCCGTCCATTGATGATTACCGGGATGTGGAAACGTTGAATTATTATGAGCAACAACGGAAGATCGGTGAGTCTGAGGAACAGATTATGGCAGAGATCTGGCGGAAAAGTCGGGATAATGCGCGTACTCCCATGCAATGGAATGCTGGACCCTCAGCCGGATTTACCGATGGAGAGCCGTGGATGAAGATTAACGATAACTACACACACATTAATGCAGAGGCAGAAAGAAGTAATCCAGACTCGATTTTCCACTATTATCGCAAGTTGATTGCTCTGCGTAAACAACATGAGGTCATAGTCTATGGCGAATACAAGCTGCTGTTGCCGCTGGATACGGAGCTGTATGTATTCACTCGTATGCTGGGAGAAGAGCGTTTGCTGGTCATTTTGAATTTCTTTGACCGTGATCCGGTGTACCACTGGCCCGAGGAGGACTTTCCTGTCGCTAAGGCGGAGCTGCTGCTGTCCAACTACAAGCCGGTTCAAGGGGAACAACTGCATGCCTTGAAGCTGCGCCCTTATGAAGCCAGGGTGTATAAGCTAACCATGCAATAGGCGTTACTATCTTTAGAATGGTAAAAGGAAGGGAAGGCTCATAGAGAGACCTTCCCTTCCTTGGCGTTTGGCTAAATGGTAACTGTTTCAGCCAACTCACGTATTTTGGCGATAATCCGGTCTTCTTGATTTTCCCCCTCATTAGGGATCGATTCAGTCGCGAAGGCAGCCAGCCCATCCATATCGTTATATCCATTACCTTCCTTGGTCGTAAACTAAAAAACCCGACTCACACTGGCTGCCATGGGCAGTTGTGGATCGGGCTGATAACGTATCGACTCATTGAATTCAGTTACTATTTAGTGATAATGCTTCACCTTAAGGTCGTCTAGACTTTTAAATTCATACCCTTGCTTGCGAGCCTCGTCGATGATGGAACCAAGCGCCTCGGCATTGTCCTTGGATACGGAGTGGAGCAGAATGACCGCACCAGGGTGGAGCTGACCAATGACTTGACGATAGGCATAGTCCGTTCCTTGCTGTATATTTGTGTCCCAATCCTTGTAAGCCACAGACCAGAACACGCTCGTATATCCGGCTTCTCGACAGGAAGCCAATGCTTTTTCACTAAAAATGCCGCGAGGCGGCCGGACGTATTTCATTTCTTTTTGCCCGGTTAGCTCTGCCGATGCATTTCGTACCCGATCTAGTTCAGACCGGATCTCTGTCGAAGAAATGGTGCTCATATCAGGATGGCTCCATGAATGGTTTCCGATAATATGACCCTCACTGGCCATGCGTCGCATCAAATCAGGCTGGTCTTTTACAAAATGCCCTGTCACAAAAAAGGCGGCGGGAACCTTTTTGGCCTTCAATACATCCAGCACTTTGGGAGTATACCCATTCTCATAGCCGTTGTCGAAAGTGAGAAATAGTTCTTTTTTAGTCGTATCCCCCAGAAAGATGCCACCTTGTCTTTCGATTAGTTGCATAAAGCCTTCTTGTGCGATGGAAGGCAGCTCCCCTCCCTTACTTTTTTTGAACCCAAAATGATAAGGCTGTCCGTCAACAGTCTGAGTAGCCCATGCGGGTTCTGCCGTAACTGTCAACATCCCTATAACTGCAATGCATAGCCACAAGGTAAATATTCGCTTCATCTATCTTCCTCCGCTTCCGTCCCGTTCGGGCAAGGTGTGTATGCTTCGGCATATTTCATACCATTTGCAATATCATGCTGATTTATGCAAGGACGTGAACTAACCAGACTCAAAACACATATTGACATGGATATTAAATCGAAGTAGTATACTTTATAAAACTCACTAGAATACTCGGATTTAATTCGATCATTCATGCCAAAGAAAAGCAATCAGCTTAGAACATCTTACATACTTGTGAGAACGGAAGGAGTTAGGACTCATGATTGAACTTAGGAATGTATCCAAAACCTATGTGAGAAAAGGTCTAAGTATTGAAGCGTTAAAAAATATAAATATCAAAGTGGATAAAGGAGATATTTTCGGATTTATCGGATTCAGTGGCGCAGGGAAAAGTACGCTGATCCGTTTGGTCAATCGCCTGGAGAAAGTAACCAGCGGAGAGGTTCTTGTTGAGGGGGAACAGTTAAATACCTATTCGACCTCTGGGCTGCGGAAGGTAAGGAAGAAGATCGGAATGATTTTTCAGCATTTTAATCTGCTGGAATCGAAAACAGTGTTCGACAACATTGCAATTCCGTTGGTGCTGCTTAAGCGCAACAAACGGGAAATAGAGAGGCGTGTAAAAGAGCTTTTGGCGTTCATAGGATTGTCGGACAAGGCGAATAGCTATCCCAACGAGCTTTCCGGCGGACAAAAGCAGCGTGTAGGGATTGCACGGGCGCTTGCGAGCAACCCGTCCATTTTGCTCTGTGATGAGGCAACCTCGGCACTTGATCCGCAGACCACACAGTCAATTCTCGACTTGCTTCGTAAAATCAATAAGGAATACAAGATCACCATTTTGATCATCACCCATGAAATGTCGGTGATTCAGCGGATTTGCAACAAGGTAGCCGTAATGGAAAAGGGGGAAATCATCGAGCAGGGCAATGTCCTGGAGGTATTCGGGCAGCCGCAGCACCCGACGACGCAGAGCTTTGTACGCACGGTCATTCACGATACGGTACCCGAGAGTGTGCTGCAAACGTTCGAACAGCAAGAATCACAGCGAATATACAAGCTGGAATTTATAGGGCAGGTTGCTTCTGATCCGGTGGTTCATGAATTGATTCGGGAGCATGATATCCACGTGAATATTTTGTTTGCCAACATGACGGAGATTCAAGAAACGACGATTGGCTATATGACGATTCAACTGCGCGGTGGACAGCATGCCGTTCAGAAGGCTGTTGATTTTCTCAAGAGCAAAGGAGTCCATATTCAGGAGGTAGAGAGTCTATGATGATTACAGGAACTACGATCACCTGGGATCAACTGTGGGAAGCTTTGTATGAATCCGTGCTCATGGTCAGCATATCATTATTCATTGGCGCCCTGATCGGTATCCCTATCGGTATTTTACTCGTCATCACCCGTTCAGGCGGAATTCTGGAGAACAAATGGCTGCACAATATTTTGAATCCAATCATTAACATTGTTCGTTCCTTACCGTTTATTATCTTGCTGATTGCGATCATTCCGTTAACCCGTCTGATTGTGAATACATCCATTGGGACCAGTGCGGCAATTGTCCCCTTGATTATATATATTGCGCCATATATCGGAAGGCTGGTCGAAAACTCGTTGTTGGAGGTAAATCCGGGGATATTGGAGGCAGCAGATGCGATGGGGGCGACCCCGTTCCAGGTCATTCGATACTTTTTGCTTCCTGAGGCATTCAGTTCTCTGATTTTGTCGTTAACGACAGCAGCCATTGGTCTGATTGGTGCTACTGCTATGGCTGGTGCGGTCGGCGGAGGCGGAATTGGCGATCTGGCGATCGCATATGGCTATCAACGTTTTGATACGCTGGTTATGCTGATTACCGTCATCATTCTAGTCTTGTTTGTACAAGGTGTTCAGTCCTTGGGGAACCTATTGTCCCGCAAAGCACGCAGGGGCTAAATTAGATGTTTTTCTTTTTCACCTATTGTCTGTTCATAGCTTGTAATTTTATAATCCATGCGTTCCAACACATTTTCCATATCTTTCATTTTTGCAATAAGCTGCTTGCGCTGCTCTATTAGGAGTTCTTTTCTAGCATTCATCGTTTCATCACCCTGTTGGAATAACCTAACATACTCAATCAAAATTTCAATGGGAAGTCCTACGCCTCGCATACATTTAATATATTCAACCCATCTGCAATCTTCTTCCGTGTAATCCCTGATGCCACTTTTATTACGGTTCACACGCGGAATAAGTCCGATGCGTTCATAATAGCGGAGTGTATCCTGAGATAGTTCAAATTTTTTGCTTACTTCTGCGATCAACATGCAGACTCCACCTCCTGATTTCTGATCAAGAAACGCCCTATGTAAATGGATAGGGCGTTCTTGTCGTTTCTTATTTCGAAACTGTCATTTCATCCATATTTACTGAGCGCCAACAACCGGATGAGGAACATACGGCTCTTCCAGCAATGCGATTTCTTCAGGTGTTAACGTAATCGAAAGAGCAGCTACTGCATCTTCAAGATGAGACGTTTTCGTAGCACCGATAATCGGAGCTGTTACCGGTTCTTTCTGTAGCAACCAGGCAAGTGCGATTTGAACGCGAGGAACTCCACGTTTTTCTGCGATGGCCGCAACCTGCTCCACGATCAATCGATCGGTATCGGCAGTCGCATCGTATTTAGATTTCGCAACCTGATCGGTTTCGGAACGATGTGTTGTTTCCTGCACATCACGCGTCAATCTTCCACCTGCAAGCGGGCTGTATGGAATCACACCGATTTTTTCTTCCTTACAAAGCGGCAGCATCTCTCTCTCCTCTTCACGATATAAGAGATTTAAATGATTCTGCATTGAAACAAATCGGGTCCATCCATTCTTTTCAGCGACATGTAACGCCTTTAGAAACTGCCATGCGTACATAGCAGAAGCACCAATATATCTTGCCTTCCCGGCCTTCACAACATCATGTAATGCTTCCATCGTCTCTTCAATAGGGGTATTGTAATCCCAGCGATGGATTTGGTACAGATCCACATAATCTGTCCCCAGTCGCTTAAGGCTCTTATCTATTTCACTCATGATAGCCTTTCGGGAAAGTCCCGCACCATTCGGGCCTTGATGCATACGGAAATGAACCTTTGTCGCGAGGACAATTTCATCTCGATTCGCATAATCCTTTAAAACCCGTCCAACAATTTCTTCGCTAGTTCCATCTGAATATACATTCGCGGTATCAAAAAAATTAATACCTAGCTCCAGGGCATTTTTTATAATGGGACGACTGCGATCTTCATCTAGTATCCATGGGTGAATCCACCGTTCTGCAACCCCAAAGCCCATACACCCAAGACAAAGCCGGGATACATCCAAGCCGGTATTTCCAAGTTTCACATAGTCCATTTGATTATACCTCGCTTTCCTAGATATTGTTTTCTTCAAATGTAGTCTACTCCAGCTACTTACACCGGATATTATTACATTTGGAGTTCACTCCAAGTCAAGCAATTTTGCTCTGGAATGATTCGTATAGGTCTAATTGTTCAGAATCGGTTCAGTGGGGTTTCGTATACTTCTCTTAGCATAGTTCCTTGGTTGCATAAATCGTAGAACTAAACATGACTAAAGACTTTGATATAACAGGATATATGCCAATAAATAGTGTCTAGGAGTGGGAATGTTGAAACTTGTAAATCGAAATAAATGGATTGCATCTGCGATGGTATTGGGTATTGCTTCAGGTTCAATCGTATCTCTGCCTTGGGTGGGCGGCGTCCAGACTGCTTATGCAGCGACAGCAGATACGCAAAGCGAAACTGGATTTGTAACACAAGCTCGCACCTTGGGTTTGATGACAGGCGGTAATCAGGGCGATTTTATGGCACAAAAAAATTTGACCCGTGCAGAAGCGGCTAAAATTTTGTGCAGTCTGTTCCAGTTGGAAGTTAACAACCAGTCGCAGACTTCTTTTATGGATGTATCGTCCGATGCATGGGGCGCTCCCTATATTGAGGCTGTACGTGCAGCCGGGTATATGACAGGTAACGGGGAACTGTTCCGTCCGGGGGATGCCATTACCAAGGAAGAACTGATCGTATCGCTCGTACGTGCAATGGACTTACAGGATACCGGCACAGCGAATGCACAGCAAAATGCAGTTCAAGTTGCCCGCTCTTATGGTCTGTTATCAGAGGATGCTTCTACAACGGATTTGAAAAATCCATTGAACCGGGAGAGTGGTGCGGAAGTATTCGTCAGCCTGCTGGATCATCCGGTAGGAGAAGTGAAATCAGAGGGCAATACTGTTCGAATCGGAAATATCCCGTACCAGTTGGAAGGATCTTTGCAAGGTTTGTTTGGTGAAAATAACAAAGCTGTATTAAAAGGGGCAAAATTCGACCTTAACCGTAATTTACGTACACTGACAGGTGTGAATAAGCTGGAAATTAACGCAGACGGTGGCGTTTTTGACGGCAAGGGCGTGTCTTTTGAGGGGCGCCTGATCGTTAATGGCTCGGTAACCTTGAAGAACATGTCCTCTACAGGGGTATTGGAAATCAATGGCTCAGGGACCCAGCCTGTATCGGCCATTTTGGAAAATACGGCATGGTCTGGTGTGGAGCTTGGCTCTAAGGATGCCAAGCTGACTGCAACCGGGACGACGAAGATCGACAACCTGACGCTGAAAAATGATGCATCGATCGTGACCGAGGGAAATGCCGCGATTAGCCGCGTTTCGTTGCAACAGGGACTGGGCAAGCTGTTGGTTAGCGGTAGTATTGGTTTGCTGGATGCATCACAATATGTGGGCGTTCCTTTTATTACGCTGGCTAAGGGAGCTACAATCAACCAGCTTAACCTGCCGGAACAAAAACAGCCGCAGGATGTTATCATTAACTATGATGCGATGAAAGAAGCTGTTAGTCTCGTGAATGGCTCGACGAACTCGTCCTCTACTGGATCGGTTGTCACGGAAACAGAGAGCAAAGATAAGAAAAAACACAACAGTGACATTGTCAACGTAGACCGCAGTCAGCTGGAGGCAGAAGTCCATGCAGCCAAAGATCTGCTGGATCGTGCAGGTGAGGGTGGACCGGATCAGGCACTCTACCCGGCTACGGCAAAGGAAAGCCTGTCGGCAGCAATCCATCAGGCTACGCTGGTACTGAACAATACTACAGCTACACAGGCAGAGGTAGATCAAGCGCTCAGCACATTGAAACAGGATGTTTCTGCGTACACAGATTCAGCCACAGAACCGGTGATTGGAACACAGGAATTAGTTAGACTGATTCAGGTAGCTTCGACTACCCTTGAGCAAAATCGAATGGTTAGCGACGAATTCCCACCTCTTTGGGATGATTCATTAAGTCAAGCAATTCAATTTGGCAATAATGTGTTAGAAGGGAATGCGCCTCAAAATATAGTGGATCGGGAAGTAGTAAGCCTGCGTCGAGTAATTAAAGTATATGAAGCATCGGTAAGACTCAGAGATGCCTATCTGCATTTTCTCGATGTAACGGACCGTGTGGAGAATTTGAAAACAGACAAAGCGCGTTACAAGTCCTTAGTGAGAGAAGGATTAAATGTATATGTGAACCCATTAACTACAACGGAGCAGTTGGACGAATGGACACAAAAAATAGAAGGTACCACAGAATCATTCTTGGCACTGCAAGCAGCGGACTTCTCAGTGCTTAAAAATACTTTACAAGAAGCGCAGGTTATCTACGATCAGAGTAGCGCTCAAAATACTGAACTGTACAGCCTCATTCAGGAATATACAGAGAAGATGCACACCGCTATGACGCAGCTGGATGTATTGAACTTGAACATGGAGCTGAGTCAAAGGCTTGCGGAATTCACTGCGCCAGTGCCTGCTACAACTCGGGAAAAACTGCAGCAGCTGGTTCATGACGTTCATCTAAAACTGCTGTCTGACCCTATCGCTCGTAATTATTTGAATACGGAAATGCTCCCTTTAGAGCAACTAACAGAACAAGCCAACTTTGCACTCATGATGCCGTTTACTCCTGAGGAGCAATTGGTGATCTCTTATAATCAATTAAGTCAGGCTAGAGGGGCCTATATTGAAAAATATAACGAGAAAAGGCTACAATTGAGACACGAAATCATTGAAATGCAGACATCGATCAATGGAATTTTGGTGCAAAATTCAGGCGCATTAAGCGCTGAAGCCCAGCAAGCTTTGTCTTCTGCTTCAGAGCATGCCTCTATCTTCTTAGGTTTGCCCAGCTTTGAATTACAAGACGTTGTTCCCGTATACGAGGAGTTGAAACAGGTACAGAGCAAGTATGCTGCACCAATAGCAGTGGATACCATGTTGTTAAATTTAAACATAAGTATAGCTAATAATGAAGTTCAGACGTTCGGCCGTCATTATACCCAACAAGATAACGAAGAACTTCAAGGGCAAATTAATCAGGCAAACCTTGTGCTTAATACTCCGGATATTACACAGCTTCAGGTAGACCAGGCTAACACAGATTTGATTACAGCACTTTCGAACTACCAATCCAAATGGATCGTAACTGATCTTGATATCAATGAGCTCAAGAACATTGCGAACAATCTGCTTACAGTAAATGGTACAGATCCTACGACGGTCTACTTTCACAGAGTAGTGGATGCATTCAATCGTCTGGACCAGTATTATCCTATGCCGGAAATCAAGAAAAATTATATGAATCTGGAAGATGCGATTCAGGAGTATAAAGATTTTGTAGCCAGCCAGCAACAAAGCAGCGGAACAGGAAGCAGTGACAGCAACGGTCGAGAAACACTACCAAGCGACAACAGCGGAACAGGAAGCGGCGATAGCAGTGGAGGAGCAACACCACCAAGCGATAGCAGCGGAACAGGAAGCGGCGACAGCAGCGGTGGAGCAACACCACCAAGCGATAGCAGCGGAACAGGAAGTGGCGACAGCAGTGGAGGAGCAACGCCGCCAAGCGATAGCAGCGGAACAGGAAGCGGTGACAGCAGTGGAGGAGTAACATCACCGAGCGATAGCAGCGGAACAGGAAGCAGCGATAGCAGCGGTGGAGCAACGCCGCCAAGCGACAACAGCGGAACAGGAAGCGGCGACAGCAGTGGAGGAGTAATACCACCAAGCGATAGCAGCGGAGACGATTCAGGCTCGATTCCTGGCGGTGGTAATGATGAAGGCATGATTCCTTAATAAGGGAAATAAAGAAAGTACAAGGGTGTATAAAAGGGGACGATTCCGCACAGATTTTTGTCTGCGGCGGGCGTCCCTTTTTGCATGGGCAGCGCTTCTAATACAGCTGGTTAGAATAACCGATACTAAAAGATAGACGATATTGAAAAGAGCGGGGGATTTATGAAAAAACAGGGGGTTTTATTTTTTATTATACTTCTGCTTGCGGTTGCGTTGCCGGTGTATCCGTTAGTGTCGGGTGTTTTATCCGGAAACAGTCATTGGAAAGCACACAACGGTGTTATTGATTTGCGTAATTGGGACCCTGAAAAGGAAGGCCCTGTACAGCTGGGAGGGGAGTGGGAATTTTACCCCAATCAGCTTGTGCAACCTTCATCCTTTCATGAAATGCAACAAGATAAGGATTGGGAAAATCATCAGAGTTCTTCAGAGTTGAGGCTGGAAACGAGTTCTTCTGCCAAGATTGTGGATGTGCCTGGTAAATGGAATCAGTGGATGCCTAAGGGACAGGCGACCGGATATGGAACCTATCATATCCGTGTGCTGTTGCCTGAAAAAGCGGAAAATCTGTACGGCATCTATATGCAAAACATTCGCAGCGCCAGTCAAGTATGGATTGACGGAGAAAACGTGGGAGCAAGTGGTATTCCCTCTGTTTCTGCCGACAAGGGCAAGCAGGGCAATGTTCCCTATGTTGGATTTGCAGCGATAGATGGACATTCGGCTGATATTACCGTGCATGTGGCTAATTATAGCTACTCCTCCGGTGGAATCATTTATCCACTGTTATTTGGGGATTACGAGAGTATTACGCATAGCCGGGAAGTTGCAATGGCAGAGGACACCATACTGATAGCAGGATTTTTTATTCCTACCGTATTTTTTATCATGCTATACCTTTTACGTAAAAAGGAGAAGGCATTGCTTTACTTAGGATGCTTTTGTATCGCGGCTTTATTTTATATTCTGACACATGGAGAAAAGCTGCTGGCTTGGGGAATACCGGACTTACCTTATGAATGGATACTGAAAATACAGTCGTTCTCGTCAACCCTGTTCTACTATTTTCTGATCCACTATGTTCATCTTTCGACGCAGATTGTTATGAATCGGCTCGTGCTGCGCCTCTATAATATTACAACCGCACTGATGCTGGGTATGGGGCTATTTCTGCCTACATTGGTACTCTCATCCTTTGAAGCGTTTATTCTTCTTTTTGGTGTAGTCAGTGTGGGATATGTATTACTGATCTTGATTCGTGGGCTTCTTCAACGGACGGATGACGCTGCACTGCTAGTCATTAGTATTATGAGCATTCTTATGATTGTAGTGACTAGTTTTGTGTATATTCTGGGCTGGGGAGATGTGCGTGGAGTGACAGCCTATGAAATGCTCATATTCGTATTGGCTCAAACGCTCCTGCTGGCCAAACGTTTTGTACATTCGTTTAGGGAGGTTGAGAACCTGTCACGACGGTTGCTAACACTGGATGGGTTAAAAGATGAATTTCTGGCAAATACGTCACATGAACTGCGCACTCCTCTGCATGGAGTAATTAATATCGCTCAATCCATGCTAGACCGCTACGGGACACAATTCAATGAGCCGCAAAAGCACAACTTGGTCTTGATTGCGAATATAGGACGCAGACTTTCGTATTTAATTAACGATATTCTGGATTTTTCTAATTTGAAAAATGGCAGATTAGCCTTAAATCGTCGGCCTGTCAATGTACAGGCAGCTGTGAAGTCCGTGCTGGAGGTATTGGGTCATACAGTGGGTAAGAAAAAGATTCAATTTGTCAAAGAAATGCCCAATTCGTTGCCCAAGGTGGATGCGGATGAGGATCGGCTGATTCAGATTCTGTACAATTTGTTGGGTAATGCGGTGAAATTTACGGAGGAAGGCGAAATCGTAATCTCTGCCAAAGCGGGGAACCGTGAAATGGAAATCAGTGTGAAGGATACCGGGTCCGGTATTGCCCAGGAGCATCTTTCGCATATATTTGAACCTTTTAACCGAGGGGCGAATGCTGAGGATGAAGGATACAGTGGAACAGGGCTTGGATTAGGCATAGTCCGTCGTCTGGTGGAGCTGCATGGTGGTCATATCCGGGTAGAATCTAGATTGGGCAAGGGTTCGACCTTTTATTTTACACTGCCCTTAGCGCAGACCGGAACGTTGGCACATGAAGCTCAAAAAGATGTTTCGTCTGCGGTTATATTGCAGCCTGGTGTGACGTCGGGTCGGAATGTGATTCCGCATGAAGAGGATGCACTGGGGCAAGTTCAGACTGTTCCTTACAAAGTGCTGGCTGTAGATGATGATGCGGTTAATCTTCGGGTGCTGGAGGAGTTATTATATACCACAGGTTGTAGCGTGGTGGCGGTGGATCATGCCGAGGAGGCACTTCACATGCTGAATGGCCGTTCCCGATTTGACCTAGTCATTACGGATTGGATGATGCCGGAAATGTCCGGTATTGAGCTGTGCCGACGGATACGGGAACGGTATTCTCTGTCCGAGCTACCGGTGTTGCTGCTGACGGCACGCGACCTGCCCGGGGATATCCGCGCAGGTTTTATGGCGGGAGCTAATGATTTTCTACGTAAGCCTGTTGATGCTGAGGAATTAAAGGCGCGTGTGCGCACGCTGTTGAACATGCGTCATTCGGCGGAGGAAGCGGTGCGTTCGGAAATGGCCTTTTTACAGGCACAAATCAAGCCGCATTTTC
Organism: Paenibacillus sp. MZ03-122A; assembly: GCF_024213325.1. NCBI lineage: Bacteria > Bacillati > Bacillota > Bacilli > Caryophanales > Paenibacillaceae > Paenibacillus > Paenibacillus sp. MZ03-122A. The sequence goes on from NZ_JANAVI010000005.1 coordinate 83,630, forward strand.
TGTACAATGCCTTGAATGTCATTGTTTCGACCGTAGCCGTAGACCCGGACAAAGCAACGGAGCTACTCATGGAACTGAGTCAGTATTTGCGGGGCAGTTTTGATTTTCAGAACAGGGAGAATACAGTGCCATTATCCAAGGAGTTGGAATTGGTAGAATCGTATGTGGCACTGGAAAAAGCACGATTTGAAGAACGTTTGCAGGTGACCGTAGAGGTAGGAAGGAACATCCGGTCGCTCATCCCGCCATTAAGCATTCAGCCCATCGTGGAAAATGCGATACGGCATGGTGTGATGCAACGGGCAACAGGTGGAACCGTGCGAGTGGTTGTGCAGGAGGATGGAACCGATTTTGTGGTCAGCGTGACCGATGACGGCGTAGGGATTCCGTCCGAGCGAATGGAACAGCTGCTGTCGGAGGATCATGTATCTTCCAGCGTGGGACTGCGTAATATCCATCGCCGTCTTATCCATATGTATGGAGAAGGGTTGCGAATTGAAAGTATTCCTATGCAAGGGACGACGGTAAGCTTCCGTGTGCCGGAAACGATCTCGCCCCGGCATACCGATGAATAAAAAAAGTACAGTACATTGGTCGGAAAAGCTAAAGTCACGTCCGTAATGATACGATATATAAAATATAAGGAATTAAAATCGTATGGATAAAGGCGCATAGCGTGTAAATAGAGCATCATGATGGATGTTGCAGCAGGAAGGGAGTACGGACACAAATGAAGGCGATTTTGATTGATGATGAGAGGTCGGCATTAACCTACTTGGAACGGTTGCTGGAGGCGGACGGACGGTTAACGGTAATGGGCAAATATACGTCTGCACAAGCGGGGCTGGATCATCTGGCGGCAGAACGTGCGGATATTGTTTTTATAGATATCGGAATGCCAGAGATGAATGGTCTGGAGGCCGCCGAGTGGATTCAACAGCTAGATTCCCATATTCATATCGTCTTTGTGACCGCGTACTCGGAATATGCTATTGAAGCGTTCGAGCTGCAAGCACTGGATTACTTGTTAAAGCCCGTTCATGCCCGGCGGCTATCCAAAACGTTAGATCGGATTGCAGCCACGCTGGCTGATCCCCGTTCTTCTAGTTTGGGAGCTTCAGCAGAGCAATCCCCCAAGGTACGTTGTTTTCAAAAACTTGAAATTTTGGAGGATGGACAGGAAGCTGTAGGTGCGAAACCATTCAAATGGCGCACATTAAAGTCGCAGGAGCTATTTTCCTTCTTATTACACCATGAAGGGGAATGGGTGAGCAAAGAACAATTGCTGGATGCGCTGTGGCCTGAATATCATTTGGACAAGGCTGTTGTTCACCTGCACACGTCCATTTACCAAATCCGCAAGGCGTTGAAAGAACGGATGCAAGATACGAAGCTGGAATATAATCTGGATCGCTACCGCTTGAACCGCAATGGCTGGATTACAGATGTGGAGCTATTCGAGCGGGGAATATCCGAATGGGCTGCATCCGGTAGCGGCGGTAAGCCGCGTATTGAGAGCCTGTTGGCACTATACCGTGGCAACTATCTGGAGGAGCACGATTACCCGTGGGCGTATGCAAAAAGGGAGAAGCTGCGCAATATGTATCTGGCATGTGCTTCTGAGCTGGCGAGAGAAGAGCTTCGCTCAGGTCGTACCCGGCAGTCTGTTCAGCGCTTACTCAGCCTACAGCAACGGGAGCCGTACTCAGACGATATCTGCAGTCTGCTGCTGACCGCCTACGCCCAACTGGGCGATTATACCGCTGCGCAAAAGCATTATGAAAGCTTCGTCAGACTACTAGAAGATGAGTTGGGTATTGAGCCGCAGCAGGTGACGCACCAGTTGTACGTACAATTGAAAACACAGACGCTACCTGCGTAAACTGCTGTACTGGCTGTCTTCTTCAGCTCAGACAGGACAAGGCGGTAACCCCATTTCGATCAATGCTTCGAATGTTGGGGTAGTAAGAACAGATGTTAAAAACAAATAATCGACAATGGAAGCTCATATTCAACGTAAAAAGACCACCGGGAACAAGTTAACTATCTTGTTCCTGGTGGTTTCGCTTTTTTGCCGTTATTCGGCAGGTACCTTCATCAGCATCCGCCTTTATAGGCGGATGCCTTGCTTCCCGTCTTGACATCGTCCTCTTAAGCAGGTTTTACTGACCGAGCGGGCGCTGCCTTCAGTACAGCGTATCCGTAGGGTGGAAGCTTGGCAAGCAGCCCCCTCTCTCTAACGGACCACTGGCTTTCACCAAAGGCTAATTGCCATTCCTGCTCAGGAATGTCCAGTTCAAAAACGTGATCCTCATCGGAACGGTTGAGCAGCACGAGCAGCACCTCTTCCTCGCTGCGGCGCTCGTAGGCAAGTGAAGTGCCCTCTGGCTGTGCCTCCAAAAAGGTGATGCTTCCCTGATCACGGAGGACCGGGTGCCCCTTACGAAGCGCAATCAGCTCGCGATAAAAGTCGAACAACTCGCGGTCCTGTTTGTCGGTGTCCCACTCCATACACTTGCGGCAGCCTGGATCGGCATCTCCATCCAGGCCGATCTCATCGCCGTAATAGATGCAGGGTGCGCCCATGTACGTAAACTGGAACAGGGCGGCCAGTCGCATCAGCCGTTTGTCATCCCCACACAGTGTCAGCAGGCGCGGTGTGTCGTGGCTATCCAGCAAATTGAAGGCAACCTCAGATGCTTGCTGTGGATAGCGGGCCAGCTGTCGTCCGATGGCGAAGGCAAAGCTTTGAGCATCAGTCACTTTTTTGACGAAAAAATCATTCACCGCGTAGGTGAACGGATAATTCATCGTTGCATCGAATTGGTCCCCCTGAAGCCATTCAGATGATTCATTCCACATTTCACCCAAAATGTACGCATCTGGATTGGCCTGCTTGACCGTAGTGCGGAATTCCCGCCAAAAGGCGTGATCTACCTCGTCTGCCACATCCAACCGCCAACCATCGATGCCGATTTCTTCGATCCAGTGCTTTGCCACATCCAGCAGGTACCTTTTCACCTCAGGATGTTCAGTGTTCAGCTTGGGCATCATCGGTTCCAGCCCGAATGTATCGTACGTCGGTATGCCATCCACCACTTTCAGGGGAAAGCTATGTACATGGAACCAGTCCTTGTAAGGCGAGGCTTCGCCTTTTTCCTGGACGTCGACGAACGGTTTAAACGTACGCCCTGAATGGTTGAACACCGCATCAAGCAGCACCCGAATGCCTCGGTCGTGGCAGGCATCGACCAGTTTTTTTAATGTTTTTTTGTCCCCAAAATGCGGGTCCACCTCCATATAATCCTCTGTATCGTATTTATGATTGGTCGTCGCCTTGAACACAGGAGTCATATATATGGCGTTAATCCCTAGCTCGTTCAGGTGATCCAGGTGATCCAGAATCCCCTGAAGATCACCACCGAAAAAATTGTCTCTTTGTGGTGTTCCGCCCCATGTCTCTGCACCTTCTGGGCTGATGGAGGGGTCACCGTTCGCAAAACGTTCCGGGAAAATTTGATAAAATACAGCATCCTTCGCCCATGCAGGTGGCTTCAGAATATCAATCGGATTCAAAAACGGATATTGGAACAGTTTATCTGCATTTTGGGGTTCCTGGGTGGTGAAGTCGTCCTCGTTCATCCAAATACGTTCCTCACCGTCTTCTAGCAAAAATCCATATTTCAGCCGACGGTGAGTAGGTTTTATGCTGCATTCATAATAATCAAACCTGCCATCGGTAGCGAATTTGGACATCGGGACAAGCTGTCGGGTACGGTCCCAATCGTATTTATCTCCGGTGAGAGCATGAACGGTACTCAGGTCATTCTTCTTCGCACGTAGCCGTAGAAATATCGTTTCATCATTATAACCAAAAGCCCAATTTCGTTTCGGGTGATGGTATATTGCTTCTAGCAGCATCGGGTAGTCCTCCTTTTTTCACGAGCATTCAAATTTGAAAATGTGAAGCGTATGTCGTATAAGGTAGTTATTAACCTTTTTAAGTGGGTCATGTACCATAAATGCTATAATGCCCATTACATAAAAGAAAAACGATAAGTAGGTGTCTATTATGAAAACAAATGTGCTATACATCGAAGATGACCAGGATATTGGTGCTTGGACGCATCAGTATTTGGAAGAGCGGAATTACGCTGTAACCTGGCTTCGCAGCGGGGATGGGGCTGTGGAAGCAGCCCGTAAGTGCCAACTCGTGATTTTGGATGTGATGTTACCCGGTCTGGATGGATTCACCATGGGGAAGCGGCTCAAGAAAGAGTACCCGGAGCTTCCCATTCTCATGTTGTCTGCCCGTACATCCATTGACGATAAGCTGCAAGGACTGGATTTCGCCGACGATTATGTAACCAAACCCTTTCACCCGGACGAGCTCATAGCACGTATAGAGATTTTGCTGCGCCGATCGGGAACCGTGCCCGAAGAATCTTTACAACTGGGGCATCTCTCTGTGTTCTCCCCTGATAACCGTATTGTGAACCGTGATACCGGGGAGGAAATTACACTGACAGGCAAGCAATATCACATTTTTGCTTATTTGCTGCGGCATTTGGGCCAAATTATGACGAAAGAGCAAATGTATGAAGCGGTGTGGGGAGATCCATATATCGACGGAGACAAAACTTTAATGGTCCATATCCGACACCTTCGCGAAAAGCTGGAGATCGATCCTGCGGCACCCCGCATCATTGAGACGATCCGTGGTGTAGGATATCGGGTGAAAGCATAATGAGCAGGACGCGCAAAAATTGGAGGAGGCTGCACCCCAGCTCTAGGCCGGGTCAGGGAGGTCGGTTTCGCAGTTCACTGTTGTTCCGTTATCTGGCCATTATTGTGGTTGCTATGATGCTGTTGCCCATTGTGTTGCCTGCTACAGCCTTGATATATAGCGTGTTATTGAATTGGGGGGCGGAGCTCAAGCCTAAAAACGCTTACTATCCCTCTACTACCCATACCGAAAATAGCTGGCATCGCGAAGCTGTAGCTTTGAAGGGAGCCACACCAGAGCAAATCTCAGCCCATCTGCGCAAAATACAACAAGATATGTTCCCTAACTCACAAATATTTTGGGTGGATACCGCAGATAAAACAAGGTTGGAGTTACCGACACAACCTAACATGCCAAAACAATGGAACGCTGCGCAGGCTATAGCTTTTATGAAGCAAGCAAGCTATGAGGGGCCGTTTACGGTAGTAGCCTTTATTGGCGGGGGCAAGAATGATGCAAATCAGGGCTATATGGTGTTAAAAGTGCCTCGTTCGTTCTTTGAACAGCCACCTACAGATAGTAGCATGTTCATGTACTATCTCTTTTTTATCGTATTGGTTTTGGGCGCTTTTATATTCGTATCTCTTCTGTTTTTTGGAGGCATTCGGCGTAGACTGTTGCAGCTTCAGGCCGCCATGTCGCAGCGAGGAGAGGATGGCTTGCCTATTCTTGTTACCACTGGACGCCCAGATGAAATCGGCAAGCTGGAAGAAGCATTTAATCAGATGGTTGAGCAGTTGGCAGAAAGTCGGGGACGTGAGCGACAAGAGGAAGAGCTGCGGAAGAGACTGGTCGCGGATCTGTCACACGATATTCGGACGCCGCTTACGGTCGTGCGTAGCCATCTGTATACACTAGATGGTGAAAATCTAAGCAGCAGAGGGAAACAGTCGATTACACTGATGGAAAACAAGCTAAAAGACCTTGGGAGTCTGATCGACAATCTGCTCACCTATAATCTGCTAGCTAGTGGAAAATACACTATGAATAACACACCGCGTGATATCTTGCGGCTAGTGCGGGAGTGTGTAGCCAGCTGGTATCCGGTGTGGGAAAAGGAGGGTTTTGAAGTGGATATCGACCTGCCTGAGCATAGTATGGTGTGGAATGTCGATGAGCAAGGCTTCCGTCGTCTGCTGGACAATCTCTTTCAAAATGTAGTTCGCCATGCTGCTTCAGGCCGATATATCGGTGTTCAAGTACAGAAAGATAATGGGACAGAGGCATTGATTATCACAGATAAAGGGCCCGGTATGGAGCAACAGTCCAGTGAAAAAGGTGCAGGGATTGGTTTGGCGATTACAGAACTGCTGGCTCGCGAAATGAATTTGGAGAGGGAGATTATCAGTTCATCAGCCGGGACCCGAATCCGTTTTTTAAACAAAACTTAAACTCAGAGTTCCCTTGGCTTTAAACTTGGCACGTTACGATAGGTGTCGAGGTGAGGAACTTGAACGAATACATTATTGAAACGAACAGTCTCAGCAAAATATACAAAGGCCGCGCGGCGGTTAATCAGCTGGACCTGAAAATAGCTCGAGGAGATATTTACGGATTTCTGGGTCCGAATGGAGCGGGGAAAACGACAACAATCCGCATGCTGCTTGGACTTATTCGCCCAACTCGAGGAACGATCCGTATATTCGGCAAAGATATTCGCAGACATAAGCTCGATATTTTGCGTAAAGTCGGCTCGTTGGTGGAGTATCCTTCGTATTATGGTCATTTGAACGCAATTGAAAATCTGGAGGCCATTCGCCGTATTTTGAATGTACCCAAGCAAAACATTGCGGAAGTGTTAGAGGTCGTCCGACTGACCAAGCATGCCAAACGTCCAGTCAAAGGCTACTCGCTGGGCATGAAGCAGAGACTGGGTATTGCAGCAGCCCTGCTTGGGAATCCCGAAGTACTCATTTTGGATGAGCCTACGAATGGTTTGGACCCGGAGGGTATTCAGGAAATGCGCACATTGATTCAGGCGATGCCCGAGCAACGGGGGATCACCGTACTGGTATCCAGCCATCTGTTGAGCGAGGTAGAGCATATGGCGAATACCGTGGGTATTATCCGTGAAGGAGAGTTGGTCTTTCAAAACACGATTCACAATCTCCGTCAGGAATCTGCAGGCGGGATTCGGATCGTAGTGTCGGAACCGGATGCAGCCCAGTTGATTGCGCGTGAGCAGGGCTACCATTCAGTGAAGGACGGATCGGCGCTGGATTTCGAGAACATGAATGATGCGGCTGTTGCGCTGTTGGTCAGAAGATTGGTCGAAAATACGCATGCCGTGTACCGTGTGGAGGAACGCCGCAAATCGCTGGAGGATATGTTCATGCAGGTAGTGGGCAAAGGAGGGGCTTCCTTATGATGCTGCGAGCGCTCACGGCGGATCTGCTCAAAGCACGCAGAAAGGGAATCTGGTTCTTGGTGTTTCTTGGTCCCCTAGGGCTGGTAGCGATGCAGGGACTGAACTTTGGACTCCGCTATGACTATCTGATTCCGCGATACAAGGGGCGCTTATGGGAAAGCTTGATGGATAACATCGCTATTTTTGTCCCCCTTGCGCTGGTATTAGGAGCTACGATGGTCGCTTCCATGCTGGCGAATGTGGAACATTCGTCTAACTCTTGGAAGCAGCTGCTGGCTTTGCCTATTTCCAAATTTAGTGTTTATATGGCCAAGCTGACGCTAGCGATCGGGATGCTGTGCGTGTCCTGTCTACTCCTGACGGTCGGGACTTGGGTGTTGGGAATGATTCTTGGCTTTGGGGGAGAGCCTGCACCCGTAGGGGAACTGCTACGACTCGGGTTTTGGCCCTTGGGCGGCACGCTGCCTATGCTCGTATTATTGTTGTGGTTAACGGTCACGTTCCATAATCAGGTGCTGCCTGTAACACTGGGCATTACGTTAGGCATCGGCAGCTTGTTTGCTTCACAGCTGTCCGAATGGTTTCCGTTGGCCTGGCCGCAATTCGCATGGGTTGCACCTCAAGCATGGATGTTTGCGTCCGTCGGGTGCGGAACGGGCATACTCCTCAGTCTGCTGACAGCGGCCCATTTTAGCCGAAAGGATGTGGCGTAATGTTCGGAGGATATATACGGCTGCTTTCTGTTGAACGTATGAAAATGGCCAAATCGCCCGTTTGGCTGCTTGCGCTCGTCAGCCCGGCGATTGCCGTCTTGATTGGCTTGCTGGCGAATCCGGGAGGGAACTGGCTGTTGCTGTTGACTGCCATGCTTACATTACATGCCATGCTGTTCATGCCGATGCTGACCGCCGTATTTGGATCTCTAGTCTGCCGATTCGAGCATGGGGGCGGCGGTTGGAAGCAACTCATGTCATTGCCATTGTCCCGCACCAGTCTGTATGCGGCCAAGTTGACCATCATTATGGCCTTGGTCGGATTGACTCAGTTACTGTTTGGAGGAGCGCTGCTGGGTGTTGGAGCTGTGCAGGACATGAACGGACCAATCCCTTGGGCCGTGATCGCTCAAAGTTTGCTCGCAGGCTGGGTAGCCTGCCTGCCGCTGGCTGCGTTGCAGTTGATGGTGTCCTTCTTGTGGTCCAGCTTTGCCGCACCGCTTGCGTTGAATTTCGTCTTCACCGTGCCGAATATTCTGGTCGCCAATTCTCAAACCTACGGTCCGTACTATCCATGGACACAGCCTTTATTGGCGATGATGCCGAGTGGAAGAGACAACTTCGGGGCGTTCATGGTGCCAACTGACACACTGTTGACGGTTATAATAGGTAGCTTTGTCGTATTTACGTTGGCGGGACTGACCGTATTTCGTTATAAAGAGATATAGGGCGGAATACGGGGACTGCAAAAACTCCTTATCCTCAATGAGGGTAAGGAGTTTTTTACTGTGCTATTGGTTTACACTAAGCCTGAAATGGCACGGATATTATTGCTGATAAGGTGGCAAGAGGCGTCGAACTTCGCTTGTTCTTCCGGACTTAGCTCTAGCTCGATGACCTCTTGAATTCCTCTGCTGCCGATAATCGCCGGAACGCCCGTGCAGACATCGCTGTGCCCGTACTCGCCGTCCAATACAGCAGAGATCGCTATAATTTTACCATCATCATTTAAAATGGAACGGGTAATGTACGCCAGCGCATTGGCAATACCAAAATAAGTGGCCCCTTTGCGGGTGAAGATCTCCCAGCCTGCATCCCGAGTTTTACGGGCAATGTCGTCCAGATCGACGTGACTGAATCGTTCCTTATGCTGACGCAAAATGTGCAAGAGCGGCTTGCCGCCAATCGTGACGTGTGACCAGGCAACGAATTGGGATTCACCATGTTCCCCAAGAGCATACCCTTGCACGCTACGCGGATCTATGGAAAACACTTCGGAAAGCAACGTCTTAAGTCGGGATGAGTCAATGGAGGTGCCCGTGCCGATCACCTTGTTGCGCGGCAGACCGGATATACTTTGTACCATATACGTTACAATGTCGACAGGATTAGCGGCAATGACGAATATACCGTCGAAGCCACCCTCCATAATCGCTGTTACAATCTCTCTGGTAATAAGCACTGCGTTGTCCAGCACAGATAGGCGGTCTTGCCCCGGTTTAGGGTTGGCACCAGCCGTTATAATCACAACGTCCATATCCGTGCAGTCTGCATACGTGCCGGCACGCACCTTGGTACGTGTGGACGTAAAATCCATACAATGGGACAGATCCAGTGCATGGGCCAAAGCCCGATCATACGTGCGGTCAATCATCATGATCTCATCACAAATGGACTGATTAACCATTGAGTAGGCACAGCTCGAACCGACCATTCCCGCGCCGACAATAGCTACTTTCCTTGCCTTCCCCTTCATCTATGTTGCCTCCTCGTTCCAGCGAACGTTAATATGCTACAAATTATGCCTGAAATACATTTTACGTTACATAACATAACATATTGCTGATCTTTTGAAAATATCCATTTTTTTGCCTCCATTCCGGGAAATTATAAATAAACTGTGAATAGAGGTTTCTTTAGGATTAATCATAGAATGAACGTGAATTATCAATACTTTTACTGGAAGATAGGAGAGCATGTTTCAATTTATATTTAAGGTAAATTCTGTGCAAATTATAACATGAACTATGTTGATGGAAGGAATAGTGCCATGAAAATAATGAAAGTGTGACATTTATGTGACGTTCTTTAAAGAGTTTCAAGGACATACTTGAACGGAAGTATGCTCTGCAATGTCGTTTCTTGTATATCTACAAATATTCCGTTATGACAAAGGTTCTTAGCAGTCTGCAATATTAGAACATTTTTGCCAAAGGATTTCCAATGGATTTCGCGAATTCTACATATACAAGCTTATTTCTTTCCATACCATCCGGGGAGGTAATGATTAAATGGAAGAAAGCAAATCGACGACGGAAGCAGCAAAACAGTTGGGAATCGGGGCGAGTACCCTTCGTAAATATGCAGCGGCGCTGGAGGAGCAGGGGTATGTGTTTCAGCGTTCCGCGAATCAATCGAGGATGTTCAGTGCTGAGGATGTTGAGTGCTTGAAGGTGATGCGGAGGGCGTTGCGTGAGCAGCATATGACGATGGAGCAGGCGGTTCAGGTGGTGCTTGAGAGAGTGACCGCTCCCTTTCAAATGGAGGATGAAGAATTCCGCTTGCCACCCATCTCGGATGCTGAGTCACTAACCGCAACCTGGGAAGAAATAATGGCGGCGGCTGAGGGCAGGGATGAGACGGTCATAAAGGAGCAAGCAGCTGCTACGGTAGAACTGACAGAGTTACAGGATGAAATGAATGCTCAGGAACTGTCAGAGGAACCCATGCAGCTACAGGCGCAGGAAGAGTTACAGACTTTGGAACCAACCATTGAATGTAGATTGGAACAAGCACCTGTATCCGTGCAAACACAGGAGTCTATAGAGCCGCAAGAACTGGCGCAGATGCAGGACATGGTGCAAACTGCATTATTGGAAATGCGGAGCCGTTTGGAGGAGCTGGAAGCAGAACACAGCCGTTTGGTGGAAAAAAATATCAGTCTGTCTAACCAACTGGAGGATCAAAAACGCTGGATGAAAGAAAAGGTTGACGAGGAACGAGACCGGCAGCTAATTACTAATTTGCGTACCTACCAGGGCAGGCAACGCAAATCGCGCGGTTCGTTGTTGTCCTGGCTTGGTCTGACACCGCGCAGACGCAGAGAGGCATAACCAGCATCTTTTTTGATAAAGACCATCAGACCTTCCCGGTTCTGATGGTCTTTTATCGTGGATGGTATAATAACGGAATATAAGAATACGAGAACAAGCCGCATAAGAAACGTTGCTGCGGCATGTAGAGGAAAGGATATAAATATGTTTGCTTGGTTGCGGAACGCATATGAATCATGGATGGACTATCCGAAACAGCCTGGCGATTTACTGAGCGGACGTTATGATGTTCGTTCGCTTTTAGGCATGGGGAGCTATGGTCTAACCTACCTCTGTCTGGATCGGCACAGCGGACAAGAGGTGGCAGTGAAAATGCCCAGACCGAGCAAACGGGCGAAGGCAGTTCAGCTATTGCGGCGCGAGGCTCATATTATGCGGCAGATGGAACACCCCTATATTCCGAAGCTGCTCGAAATTGTCAAACATTCGAACGGAATAGTTGTAGTTATGGAATACATCTCCGGCATGACGTTGGAGGAGCTTATATTTGAACAGGAGCGTTCCTTTACAGAACAGGAATGCGTTGTCTACATTTTGGAGTTAATGGGGCGAGTTCTGCATGTGCATGAACGGGGCTATATCCATCGGGATATCCGCATTCCCAATGTGCTTCATCGTGAGGGGAAGCCTTACCTGATCGACTTTGGTCTTGCTCTGGCGTTGGGAGAGCGACAGGAGGATGTATTTACCGAATCCATGCTGGAAAAGCGTGCACCTGAGCGACAAGATGTCGCCGTCTACAGCGATTTGTACGATGTCGGACATTTAATGCTTTTTATGCTATATAGCAGTTACGAGCCTCAACCGGATCAACCGCCAGGAAGCTGGCAGGAAGAATTGAAGCTGAGTTCACCTGTGCGTCACATGCTGGAGCGTCTTTTTCAGATTCGGCCACGTTATGAGAATAGCCGACAGTTTATGCAAGAGCTGGAGGAAGCATTGCTGCTGCTTGAGGTTAACCCATAACGTCCCTAAAAATAAACAGGCATTCGCCGCAAAAATGGGGGAATGCCCCCCTTACGCATTTGACCATGTCTACATACAATGATCCTGTAAATGAGCGAAGGGAGTGTTGTAAATGAGTCATATGTGTGGAGTAGGCGGTATGGGTTGCGGCGTAGGAGCATGGACCTCTGTAGGAGCGATTCTGGTTCTGTTTATTTTGCTGGTGATCATCTCTAAAACCCTGTTTCTGTAATTTCGGTCTTGGCCGATTTCCTGTAAAATGCACAGATGTTGCCCTGTATAACGAAGGGCGCACAACAATAAAGCGAAGGCCCTTGAGATAAGTAGGGTCTTCGCTTTATTGGGTTTGAGGAGCCTGTGGCATGCTTCTTGTGTTACGCTCTATTCCGTCGCTACTTCTTGTTGTTTGGCTAAGAACTGGAGTAATGACGGCGTTTATCTTTGTAATAGCGGTGTCCATTGTGGCTATTCTTGTAACCGTCTGAAGAAGAATGACGTTTACGTTCACGTTCATAATAACGGTCTGAGCTGCTGTATCGCCGCTTATGAGAATGAGAGGTGGAATGTAGCAGGCGGTGCAGTAATTGTTTGAGCATCGTCTAATCCTCCTTCTTACCCTGCCCAACTGACATAGACAGGTTTTTATAAAACGGTAATACGCAGCAGCGTTAGAACAGGTTCCACTAATTTAAAGATTGTAGGGACTTGGCCTGAAATTCTGCAATATCCTTGAATTCTTCTTCGAATTTACGTGAAATGCGGATATAAATCGGCAGTAAATCGCGATAAATATCCACGTGTTCTGCTACAGGTTTGTGCTGGTGAGTGGTACCGATCATACCGGACACAGCATCCAGCGAATCAATCCGTCCCAGTGCGTACAAGCCCAGAATAGCTGCGCCCAGACATGAGCTTTCCAGACTTTCGGGGATAATGACCTCCTGATCGAAAATATCCGCCATAAGCTGTCTCCATAGCTCCGAGCGTGCAAATCCACCAGTGGCGTGAATGACTGACGGTCTGTCGATAACTTCTTCCATGGCGAGCATGACGGTATACAAATTGAACAGCACACCCTCTAGAGCGGCGCGGATCATATGCTCTTTTTTGTGATGCAGGGACAGACCGAAGAAGGAGCCGCGAGCATTCGGGTCCCACAGGGGCGCACGTTCACCGGATAAGTACGGAAGAAAGAGCAGACCGTCGGAGCCAGGACGTACCTGTTCCGCAATTTGGGTCAGCACATGATATGGATCAAGTCCCAGTCGCTTGGCCGTTTCCACCTCGGAGGCTGCAAATTCATCCCGGATCCAGCGGAAGACTATACCTCCGTTGTTCACTGGTCCGCCGATGACCCACAGCTTTTCGGTCAAGGCGTAACAGAAAAAGCGCCCTTTGGCATCCGTGAGCGGCTTATCAACTACGGTACGGATGGCTCCGCTGGTGCCGATGGTAACAGCGACAACTCCAGGTTTGATCGCATTCACACCGAGGTTGGACAAGACACCGTCGCTGGCCCCGATCACAAAAGGAGTCGTCTTCAGTAGGCCCATGTCATGCGCATAGGTCGCATCCAGCCCTTTGAGCACATGCGTTGTCGGCACCAGCTCGGATAGCTGCTCCTTCGTCACACCTGCAAGGTGCAGCGCTTCCTCGTCCCAGTCCAGCTGCTGCAAGTTCATAAGTCCGGTTGCAGAGGCGATCGAGTGATCCACGACATATTGGTGGAATAACCGGGCAAAGATGTACTCCTTAATGGAAATGAATTTATACGTCTGGGTCGCAATGTCCGGTAAATCCCGTGTAATCCACATTAGTTTCGTTAGCGGTGACATGGGATGGATGGGCGTTCCGGTGCGTAAGTAAAGATCGTGTCCGTTGTATTCATGTTTGAGTGCTTCGGCCCATTTGGCGCTACGGTTATCTGCCCAAGTGATGGAGGCGGTCAGCGGCTTGCCGTTCTTATCCACCGCTAGTACACTGTGCATGGCCGAACTGAAGGAGACGAACAGCACATGCTCGGCTGACACTCCGCTTTGTTTCATGACCTCTTGCACCGTCGTCACGACAGCTTTGAAAATATCTTCCGGGTCCTGTTCTGCCGCATCCGGCTCAGGTGTATGCAGCGGATAGCCCACATGGTGCTGGGCGGCAATATTGCCGTTTTCTTCGAAAAGCACCGCTTTGGTACTGGTCGTACCGATATCGACGCCGATCATATATCGGGTGTCTGTCATATTTAATCTCCCCTTCACTTACCGTTATTAGCTCATTACCGTTAAATTAACACACTCAGCAGCATAATCAAACCGAAAGCGACCAGGGAGAGGATGGTTTCCATAACGGTCCATGATTTTAGAGTCTGCGGAACCGTCATATTGAAAAATTCTTTAATCATCCAAAAACCGGCGTCATTCACATGAGACAAGATCAGCGACCCTGCTCCTGTAGCAAGGACGACCAGTTCGACATTCACGCCGGGTGTAAGTGCCAGTACAGGTGCGACAATACCGGAGCCTGTCGTCATCGCGACTGTCGCTGATCCAGTGGCTACACGAATGAGCGCAGCGACCAGAAAAGCAAATATAATCACATTCATATGGGCTCCTGTAGCGACCGCTGCAATGGCCTGACCTACACCGCTGTCGATCAATACCGTTTTAAATGCACCGCCGCTCCCGATAATTAAGATAATAGAGGCTGTTGGTGCTAGACATTCACTGGTAAAACGGGACAAATCCTCTTTCTTTAGACCACGTGCATAGCCTAGCGAGAAAAAAGAAAACACGGCCGCAATCAGCAATGCCATAACCTCATCACCAATGAATTTGAAAAATACAGTGAGCGGATGTGCATTGGCCGGGTCTACGATTTCAGCGACTGATCCGCTAAGCATTAGAATAACAGGTAATAAAATGGTGAACAGAGTAATCCAAAAAGGAGGCAGCGACCGTCCCGTCGTATTTCTGAACTGCTCGTCCAGCCTCTCGGAAGGTCTGACCATGATTCTTTTGCCAATCCAAGCGCCGAAGACCGGGCCTGCAATAATGGCGGATGGGATGCCCACGATGAGTGCATATCCTATCGTGCGTCCAATATTGGCGTTAAAGGCTTCAATCGCGATCATCGGAGCCGGGTGGGGTGGCAAAAGGCCGTGTACCGTCGATAGTCCTGCCAGCATCGGAATACCGATTTTCAGCAGAGACATATTCATTTTACGGGCAACCGTGAACAGAATGGGAATTAATAAAATAATACCAACCTCAAAAAATACGGGAATACCCACGATAAAGCCTACGATCATCATCGCCCAATGAACGCGTTTTTCACCAAAACGATCCATCAGTGTGGTCGCGATGCGTTCGGCACCGCCGGATTCTGCCATCATTTTACCGAGCATGGTGCCTAAACCGATCACGATGGCGATGGAGCCGAGCGTACTGCCGAGCCCTTTGGTGATGGAGGCAGTAACTTCATGTCCCGGCATCCCGTTAACCAGTCCGAGAAATACCGACGAAAGCAGCAGTGAAACGAAGGGATTCCATTTGAATTTGGCAATCAGCAAAATCAAAAGAATGACGGTAACTAGCGCCCATATGAGCAGGGACGCGTTATGACTCAAGCCGAGTAATGTGTTCATGAAGTAATGCCTCCTTATTTATATATGTGTAGCTAAATGTATACTTGTCGACAACTTTAATGTAAAAGAGAACCGCGCCAGCAAGAAACGCATGAAGCGCGGTACATCGGCTCTTTGTCACGCATGTTGCGGCTAGGACGATGTCTTTCTGTAGGGAGATAAGACGCTGTCGTTAACCGCGTTGCGGGTATCTCGGTAATGATCCTCAATAAATCCCGATAACTCCTGAGCATTCCCTTGACTTAAAGCGTTTGCAAAGGTTCGATGTTTGTGAATCGTGACTTGTGATTCTTCGATGTTAGACGCAAATCGTTGTTCTGTCGCAGCTAACATGACCGTCAGGATTAGCTGTCTCATACCATTCCAGGTATGAAGAATACGGGTATGGCCTGCTTCCAGAACCAGAGCCTCATGAAAATTAAAATCCTGAAGAGAAAATTCAACGACATCCCTGTACTTGAGAGCGACTTCCATTTTGTCAATCATCTGATTCAAAACAGTCACCAATGTGGCATTATCACTATGTACATACCTTTGTACAACAAAATGCTCAATCAGCATTCGCACATCGAATAGCTCCTCCATATCACCGGGTGTCATGCCAACGACAACCGCCCCCATGCGCTCCAAACGGATCAGTCCTTCGCTCGAGAGCGCCTTCAAGGCTTCACGCACCGGAGAACGACTGGTACCAAAATCGGCAGCAATCTGATTCTCAGATAGAACAGTGCCTGGCGTCTGAATACCCCGTATAATCTGAAGCCGAAGTTCACAAGCAATCCTTTCCCCAAGCGATGCGCCCTGTAACCAGGTTGTTGGATATTTCATAGGATACTCCTATCTTGGAAATAATTTTGCATACTGGTATACAAGTTATGGAATATTATATACCCCGTTTAAGATCCTTGTAAACGGTGTCAGTTGACATCGGTTCCATTTCGCTGCTTTTAGCGTTACAATAGAAGCAGAAAAAAGAAACAGTGAAAAGTGGAACGAACACGGAAAAGAAGGAGACCGTTTAATGATTATCATTAAAACCAAAGAACAAATTGAAAATATGAAAAAAGCTGGAGACATTTTGGCTGCTTGCCACCGGGAAATTGCCAAAATGATCAAGCCAGGCATTACGACACTGGAAATTGACGCCTTTGCGGAATCCTTTATGAAGAAGCATGGCGCAACACCGGAGCAAAAGGGCTATAACGGCTACCAGTTTGCAACTTGTGGCTCACCTAACGATGTGATTTGCCACGG
This sequence comes from Paenibacillus sp. MZ03-122A, assembly GCF_024213325.1. Lineage (NCBI taxonomy): Bacteria > Bacillati > Bacillota > Bacilli > Caryophanales > Paenibacillaceae > Paenibacillus > Paenibacillus sp. MZ03-122A. The sequence continues at coordinate 100,470 of NZ_JANAVI010000005.1, forward strand.
CTTTCCGAATAAGACACCGCTGAAGGACGGGGACATCGTGACGATCGACATGGTTGTGAACCTGAATGGCTGGCTGGCAGATTCCGCTTGGTCGTATGCGGTGGGTAATGTGTCTGAGCAGGCGCAAAAGCTGCTGGATGTTACCAAGGAATCGCTGTATAAAGGGATTGAGCAAGCCGTTATCGGTAACCGGATCGGAGATATTTCCCATGCGATACAAACCTACGCGGAAGCGGAAGGCTTCTCGGTCGTACGCGAATTCATTGGGCATGGCATCGGGGAAGAAATGCATGAGCAACCGCAAGTTCCTCATTATGGACCCCCGCATCGTGGACCACGCTTAAAAGAGGGTATGGTCATTACAATTGAGCCGATGCTCAACACAGGCACATACCGCAGTAAAATTGATGCGGACGGCTGGACCGCACGCACGTTGGACGGCGGCTTGTCTGCTCAATACGAGCATACGCTGGCCATTACAGCAGATGGTCCGATCATTTTGACCCAGCAATAAAAGCAGGCACCCCTCGGGAGCATACAGACTAACGGGTTGAATGACAGTCAGTCTGGGCATATTCATCTGGCTCCCCGAACGCCAGAGTGAGCATGAAGAGCTGATCGAGCAGGCAGATCTGATGCTGTACACTGCGAAGACAGAGGGACGCAATCGAGTAGCTCCTTTTTCCCGGAATGCATAATGTAGACCTGATAGACTAAAAGACCAAAAAGACCAAAAAGACACGGCTCCTGTTGGGAGAACGTGTCTTTTTGGTCTATACAGCAACATGCGAGCATGCATGTTAAAAACCCATTTGTCAGATGCGAACTTCCGTCTCGTTCGGAACGAACTGACGATATTGGAAATACATACGAAGCCGCCAGTGTAACAAGGTTCCGAAGGCCAGGATGAAAAATAGCCCTGCTGTCTGCGGAATGGTAATGTAATGCTGAATAAATTCATGCAGCAGCAATCGGACGATCAGCAGGCTGATCAGAATAAAAAAGAAGGTACGTGAGCGTTGGACGAAAACCAGCCCTTCTTGCAATTCAAATTTGGTGCTGCGGATCAACGGGTAAGAAAAAATAAACCAGCCGACCAGAAAAGCGCCCAGCGCCCAAAGCCAGGGAACCCGTACTTCCGGCACCACAAACATCATAAAACCGGTGCTCATGCCGAGCGGAGGAATGATGATTTTTTTGGCATTAATCGGGCGATGACCTGTCTTCATACGGATGAAAATAGCCGAAATAGCGATTACGATCATACCGAAGGTTGCGCCATATTGCAGCAATGGGGTGCTAATATGAAACATGGACTGGCCCCCTCTATAAGGAATATAAGCGTTATTGGACAGACTGCAAACCTTTTACATTATACCACATATGCAATGGATATATTTAGTTACAGTCTTTCCTCTGGCAAGCGGATTATACGCCTCTTGGTGGTAATGGGTCCTATAATGAGGTCTCTTTCATACTTATGCGAGTTCCTTTGCTTGTACCTCTCCTTGAGCTGATTTTTTCTCCTGACGCATGATATAACCCATGGCTGCAATAATAAGGATAAAGGCGATCAGTGCGAGAAAAGGAATGGTAATAAAATCGAACCAGTTCAGGTAATCCTGTTCACAGGATACTCTGCCGCAGGAAGTTGAAGTTTGCGCAGCTGCTTTGGCGGCTGCATGGATGCGCTGAATGATAAAATGATAGGCTGAAATCGCGCCTCCAATGATAGCCAACGGCATGACATAACGGCGTATCTCCGAATCTCCTCGAAAATAGGCGATCCCGAGCAGAAGGGTCAGGGGATACATCAGAATGCGCTGAAACCAGCACAGCTTACAAGGCTCAAACCCCAAAATCTCGCTGAGATACAGACTGCCCAAAGTTGCCACACAAGCTACAACCCAGGCGGCAAACAAAGCAATATCCGTTTTTTTAAAAGATCCAATCATAGTAACGCTCCTTTTTTAATTCAAATGAGAACAAAATGTACTCACCCGTGTCTTGTCCCATCGGCAGGCATCTGCCGATATGTATGTCTTAATCCGTATTGTACTGTATTTTGAGTGCAGGGTCATACTTAAACATATTGACATCATTCACTATCATTTTTATAATTGCAGTAGTTTAGGAAGTTAATGAGGATTCAAGTTAGATATATATTAAGAAATTAGGAGTGTGCCTAGAATGTCGAGCAGTCCAAAAAATGAAACTCTATCTACTATTAGTGAAAGACACGCGGTAAAGAGCTATGTTAAGGATTTTAAATTGCCAGAGGAAGATTTGGAGGCTATTTTGACTGCAGCGATAGAAGCTCCTTCCGCTTGGAACCTTCAACATTGGAAATTCCTTGTCATCGAAAGCGAAGCGGACAAACAAAAATTGCTACCTATCGCCTACAATCAGGGTCAAGTAGCGGAAAGTTCCGTTACGATTGCCGTATTGGGCGATTTGGAAGCGAACCGCAACACCGTCATTTATGATCAAGCGGTAGAAGCAGGCGCACTGCCAGCAGAAATCCGTGACGCATTGGTAGGTCAAATCAACGGCGCATACCAAAATCCGCAAGTAGCTCGCGATGCAGCCATCCTGAACTCTGCTCTTGCAGCACAAAATATTATGCTGGCTGCTAAATCTTTGGGCTACGACACTTGCGCAATGGGCGGTTTCATTCCAGCACAATTGATTGAGCAATTCAATATTCCAGCACGTTACCTGCCAACTATGCTTATTAGCGTAGGTAAGGCACAAGTGCCAGCGCGTCCATCAGGACGTTTTCCATTGTCTGAAGTTGTTGTAAAAGGCAGCTTCTAAGAAGATCTGTGAATATAAAAGGGTGTTCCTGCAACCGTTCGTGGTTGGGAACACCCTTTTATACGTTGTGTTAGGCTATTAAAGTTCCTGTTGTCAGCCCTTTGTTTAGTCCGATCGTTTGGACACGAGATAAACCAGCTCCAGCGTCAGGATTGGTAGAAAGACAGAAGCCGGATAGGCCAGATAGCGCGGCTCCCATTGGGGCTTGAACTTATCCTTAAAGCGCCGAAGCCCCTGAAAACCGTAAAAATGTCCCCCGTATTGGAAAACAAGTCGAGCCAGCTTTTCCTCGCGTAATGCCTTTTCGCTTTGTCCTACCTGGGACAGCGGTGCCATACCCAAATTAAATGTCGTATATCCACTCTCCTTGGCCCACTCAATGACCCGTGTGAATAAATAATCCATCGTGCCATTTGGCGTGTCAGGCAAGTGGCGCATCAGGTCAATGGAGACCGTCCGTCCATGATCGTAGGCAGGGGCCATCGTAGCGAAAGCGATGACCTTCCCTTCAGAGTCCTTTAGCAATGCAATTGGAGCCAACTGAAGGTAAGGTTCTTTGAACCAGCCGAGGGAATATCCCTTCTCCTTGCGCCCGTCCAGCCAAATATTCGAAACATGCCGCATTTCTTCAATCAGTGACGCCTCTAGAGGCGGTTGGATGATTTCGAACGAGTAGCCTTCGCGGTCAAAGCGGTTTTTGGCGCTGCGTAGCGCCTGATTGCTTTTGCCCGTCAGTGTAAATGATTCCAGCGGTACCAGTGCTTCCTCGCCCAGTTTGAAAAAGCGATAGCCGTTCTCGTGATAGATGGACAAATACTCCGGCGAGGCCTGATAAAATACAGCCGTTAACGCATACCGATCTGCGAACCGTTGGAATTCCTGAATGGCTTCACTTACACGTTCTTTTGGACCGAGGGGGTCACCTAATACAATCAGTTTGTCCCGGCTGCGAGCATAGGGAATGACGACCTGTTCATTTTTGGTCCAATACAGATATTTATCGCCCAAAAAAAGCATATGAGATACGAGATTACCACCCTGCCGTTCCAAAAATTCTTTTAGCTTATCCAGCTCTTGCTCGTCGGGTAAATTGGCGATGCTACGCTGAGGTCGAAGAAAGAAATACACCGTTAGGAATACCCATGCCAAAATTAGACTAAACACGGCGGTAACTCCGTAATCGCTGCGGTTCATAAAAAAGTCCAGATGGACCTTGGCATGCAAATGGCGCATAAAAGGAGTGTTGGAGCCTGCCCCAATGATAAAATAAGCCCCGGTTACGAGTAGAGATAATCCACCCCATATTAAAATGTTGTGCCGATTCAGCGGAGCACTGACCCGATAAAACCGTGAACGTGAGATCCATAGCATTAACGCCACAAACAGCAGGAATAAGGCTTCTTCAAAATCTAGCCCTTTAGTGAAGGTGAAAATAGCTCCTGTCAGCAGCAGTATCAATGTCAGCCGCAATGCTCTGCGAATACGCAGAGAGATTCCGTGGGACAGGACGACAAGCATTATCCCGATGATGACCGAGATTTCATGCGACAAGCGCATCACGGGCAGGCTGAGCAAATGCTCAGCAAAACGTAGCCGATATAACAGACCGGGCGTAGCTGCCGACAAAAGAAGCACCACGCCGGAGATGAGTACCAGCTTACCAAGCGCCCATACCCCTAGATCGGCCAAAAACCGGAATTGACCAGGCCAGCCCCATACCTTCTGCCAGGCATTAAGGGAATAATCCCAACCCGTCTCAGCTAGCTGATTCAGGCGCTCGTTACGTGGAATCATTTCCAGCGCGGCTAATACCAAGCCGATGAGCCACGGGATGATGTAATAAAAGATACGAAAGACCAGCAGCACAGCCAGTGCCCGATCTGAGTTGGCTCCCGCCATTTGCAGCCCGAGCAGAGCAATGATGTCGAATGCCCCCACCCCTCCGGGTGCAAGACTGATCAATCCGGCAATCGCGGCTATCACATAAATGCCGAACACAGCATGGATCGGAAGTTCATGGAGCAAGTGCGAGCCGATCCATGCAAAGGTAAGGCCAGCCAGCAGCCATTCCAGCAGAGAAGCACTAATGGAAGCGGAGATAGTGGACCAGGAAAGCTGTCCTTCTCCCTTGTTGAACCATGTGGAGTACCGTTTGGAGCGCTGCATGATTAGAAATAGCGGCAGGTACAATGCCATTCCCCACAGCGCCCAATGAAGCCAAGGATGAGCATCCAGCACAGGCTGTACCGGATACAAATGGACAATGGCCCCCCAAGCCAGTAAAGATAGTCCGGTAATGACGACCGGCGAAAGAAACACGACGGCAGAGGTGATGACACCTAACGGCACACCGCTTTTTTTATACAGTACGGTGCGAAGTCCCGCTCCTGTAAAGCCTGCAAAACCAAAGACATTATTGAAGGTATTGGAGATCCACGCGTAGCGAAATGTCGTCCCAGGCTTGACCTGAAGCTTGAAATGATGCCTGATTACGTAATCGTAGGCGCTCATAGCCGCCACGGCAGCCAGTGAGAACAAGCCAATTTCGATGAGAAACGTGGCATCCATTCGCCGCAGCTCATGAAACATACGCGCCAGATTAAAGTCATTTAGTTCTCGTCCGGCCTCCCATATAATAAAAGCCAGTACAGCCAACGGTAGCAGAATACGTGTCAATCGCTGCCTGTAGATGGTCATCAAGAACTGTACGATTTTAAAGGATTGGGTCGGTTTGTGATTTGACTTCATAGATTCACCTGCTTGAAAAGAATGAGATATACACGAAATAAAGTACTTAGAATTCATGCCCAATGAACATTACTATACATTATACCTACAATAATCGCTTGAATAACAACAGAAGGGTTACGAAATGGGATTTCCGATTGATTGCTGTAAATAATTCCAATATAATGATGGAAAACCTAGTGAATTGCTTGGCAATGGAGCTGAACTGGACATGAGTATATGGGACCGCAATCTTTTCATACGTCGCCTGGAGCTGATATGGCCTCCAGATGCTGACGAGAGCCAATATCCGTTTAACTTAAAAGCCCTGCACCAGTGGAACGAACTGAAATTCCATCCTTCCGTCACCTATATTATTGGAGAAAATGGCGTAGGTAAATCGACGCTTATGGAGGCAATCGCGGTCGCGTGGGGATTTAATCCAGAGGGCGGTACTAAAAATTTCAATTTTTCTACACAAGCCACGCATTCCTCACTGTATGAGCATATCCGGCTGGTGAGAGGGGTGGAAAAGCCAAGGGATGGCTTCTTTTTCCGGGCGGAGAGCTACTATAATGTGGCGACTGACATCGACGAGCTGGATCGAGAAGGAGGAGGGCGACCGATTCGAGATTCCTATGGGGGTAAATCGCTGCATGAGCAGTCGCATGGCGAGTCTTTTTTTGCTGCCTTTGTGCATCGGTTTGGAGGACAAGGATTGTATATTTTGGATGAACCGGAGGCTGCGTTATCACCTTTGCGCCAGATGGCCATGCTTGCACGGATTCACGAGCTGGTGCAGCAGGGCTCGCAGTTTATCATTTCTACTCATTCCCCTATTTTGATGGCTTATCCGGATTCCATCTTGTATCATCTGACACATGAAGGGATCGACACCCCGACGCTGGAGGAAACCGATCATTTTATCATTACGAAACAATTTCTGAATAACAAGGAAAAGATGATACAGGAGCTATTCGAAGATCCACAACAGGGATCGTAGAGACCAGAGTAGCATCCGCTTGATGAGGAGGAAATAGGATGAATTCAAATCTCATTGTGGACATTCGACGATTACCTGCTTTCAAGGTGGCGGCTCTGACCGCACAGGCCCCTTTTGCCAAGCTGGGTGATGAGGTACGGAAGCAGTGGCAACGGGTGCAACAGACTGTTCCAGAGATTCACCCTGGTCGTCTGGACGTGGATACGGGCTATGTTTTAACTCCCCAATGGACAGTTGCTCAGGAGAAAGGAAGTATGACGGTCAAGGTGGGCGTTAAAGTGTCCTCTTGGAACGAAATACCGGATAGCCTTGAACGCATTGAGATACCTGAAGGGAAGTATGCGGTCACTCGTTTTCAGGGAGATCGTGAACGACTGAACACCATTTATGATGACCTGTTTACTTGGATGGAGCGTAATGGTTACGAGCGTAATACTACGGAGGGGGCATATTGGATCGAGTCGAATCAGCTTAAGCCTGTGAATCCTTTTGATATTCCATCCGCAGAGATTCAGCAATTTGATTATGATATTGCAATTGCTATTGTACAAAAATAAAGGATTATGAATCGTTATGAGAGGGACAACGTCGTCTATTCAGGTTGTTCCTCTTTGCTGTTCTGCCAAAGGAAAGATTCAGGGTTATCGGAAGTATTTTATGATTGTTATTTGTCTCACACTCTATTAATATAATGGAGAGTTTTGCTGAAATGGTTGCAAAATAAGATTTTCGTATACGAAATAAAGAACCTGAGGAGGACAAAACGCTACATGTCAGATTCACAACAGTTAAAAATGGGGCCGCTGGTCATTTTGATGATTAATATGTTTATTGCCATGCTGGGAATTGGCCTCATTATTCCGATCCTTCCCAAGTTTATGAGCTCCTTGGGAGGAAGTGGTGAAACGGGTGGTTATTTGGTTGCCGTGTTTGGCTTAACCCAATTCCTGTTTTCGCCGCTAGCGGGAGAATGGTCCGATAAATACGGACGTAAAAAAATGATTATTATCGGTTTGGTAATCATGACGGCGTCTTCTGTATTGTTTGCGATTGGGGAATCGTTGACCATGCTGTATATCTCACGTTTGCTAGGAGGTGCAGGGGCAGCTTTTATGATTCCTCCGATGATGGCCTATATTGCTGACATTACAACGGTCCACAATCGCGGTAGAGGAATGGGGTTGTTGGGTGCCGCCATGTCTCTTGGCTTTGTGATCGGTCCTGGTGTGGGCGGCTTGCTAGCAGATATCTCAATTCGTACGCCCTTATATGTTTCGGCGGCCGTATCGGGCGTAGCTGCACTGATTTCCTTGATTATGCTGCCCGAAACCTTGTCGCTGGAGAAACAGTTGAAGTTTCGGAATGTCAAGGTCAAACGGGACAATGTGATTAAACAGTTTGCCCTTTCTTTCCGCAAGCCTTACTTTATGTTGCTGATTATGATATTCACGTTAACATTTGGACTGACGCATTTTGAAACGATGTTTCCTTTCTTCGTGACGGGCAAGTTTCATTACAATGAGCGTGATATTGCTATCATTATTACGGTAGGAGCACTGGTCGGAACCGTGATTCAAGCTGTGGTCATTAGCCCGATGTTGAATCGTTTTGGCGAAAAAGGTGTCATTATCGGTTCCTTTCTGTTTTCAGCGATTTCCCTTGTGCTTATGCTGCTCTCCGGCAACTTTTATTATGTACTCGGGGTATCGCTCATCTTCTTTACCGCTACGTCGTTGCTACGGCCAGCCATTAATACTGCTTTATCCAAAATGGCGGGGGATGAGCAGGGAGTTGCAGCCGGCATGAACAATGCTTATATGAGTATTGGTAATATTCTAGGACCTGCGCTTGCGGGTACATTGTTCGAGGTGCATATCAATTTGCCATACATTTTTGGGGCAGTCATTCTCATTCTTAGTTTGGGGCTGGCTGTAAAATGGAATAGCAGAGATACGCAAACCACAGCGGTTTAATATTGTATTTTTCGTAAACTTAGTCTCTTTTGGAGTGAACTGTGACGTTCTTATGAACCACAGTTGGCGCCGAAGGAGGCTATTTTTTTGCATATATCGCGAAACGTTAATGAAACAACAGAATCTTGGGTAATAATGCATGATGAGTTTACAACAAGACAAATAGTAGAGCTTAGAGCTAGATAATATGTAAAAAAAACAGCTAGAAGGAGATGAGAGCTGATGGAAGAGCGAAATGAGCAGTTATTTTATACAGGAACTTATGCGTCTCGTCAGGAAAGAGGAATATATGTATGTGCTTTGCATGTGAACAATGGTGATCTACGCATGGTTGGAGGTGTGGAAGGGATTGAGAGGCCTTCTTTTCTCGCGCTACACCCGGATGGGACGAAGCTGTATGCTGCCAGTGAAACAGAAGAAGGCGAGCTGTATGCGTATCAGGTAAATGCCCAGACGGGGGAATTACATTCTTTGGATCGAAAAGGGACGGAGGGAGCGCATACTTGCTATGTTTCCGTAACATCCGATGGACGATATGTGCTGGCTTCCAACTATTCAGGCGGCAATGCCGTTGTGTTCCCTACGACAGAAGCTGGAGGATTAGGAGACATGTCGGGGCAAGTTCAGCATACCGGCTCAGGTATTCGTCAGGACCGCCAGGATGCGGCACATCCGCATTCGATTATTCCAGACCCTTCAGGACAGTATGCCCTGGTATGTGATCTGGGACTGGACCAGATTGTGGTATACCGTTTGACAGAGGATGGAAAACTGGTGACCCATCGTGAGACAGATTTGCCACCTGGTTCTGGACCGCGTCATCTGGTTTTTCATCCTTCGCGTCCATATGCTTTTGTCGCCAATGAGTTGAACAATACAGTCGCTGTGTTTAGTTATAACGAACGTAATGGTGAGCTTACATTGATGCAAAGCCTGTCCACACTGCCAGAAGGCATTATAGATGTAGAAAATACAGCAGCCGATATTCGGATTACGCCCTGTGGACGCTTTTTGTATGTGTCAAACCGCGGTCATGACAGCATCGTGCTATACCATGTCGATCTGGACAGCGGCAAGCTGAAGACGGTGGAATGGGTGGAAACCTTGGGCAGCACACCGCGTAACTTCAACATCTTGTCCGGTTATCTGGTAGTAGCGAATCAGGATGGAAACAACATCGTATCCTTTGCCATCCATAGTGAGGATGGACGGCTGACCCGAACGGGATATGTGCTAGAGGTTCCTTCACCTGTATGTATTGAACCTGTACGCTAATCGCATAGCACCTGGCATAAGAGTACGATATAAGTGGATGAAAAAATAAAACACGGCGCTTTGCTTCCCATAGAAGTATGGGCAAAACGCCGTGTTCAGGTTTTGAAGTGAACTAAAAGTTATTTGCTAGTATCGCCAGCTTCTACCGTTACTGTTTTGGTATGATTTTCTGCATGTTTGTAGTACAAACGGAACAGGATGTCCTGATTGTAGTTACCAAATCCGGTACCGAACAGAGTAACCCCTCCAACATGCTGGGCATCATCCAATATGGCAATACGGAATTTCCATTGCTTCTGATCAATCAGTACTTGGCTTAAAGTCACGTCGGATATCTGTTTGCCATCCATAAAGGTACCTTCGGAGGTAACGCGAAGTCTTTTAAGGAGACCATATTGATTGATAAAATCAGGCCACCATGCAGGTGTGTATTTACCCCGGTTATCCCCGAAATCCCCTGGGCTGGTCCATGTACCCAAATTCACATCATTTAGGAAAAAAGTGATATCTGAAGGCCAATTATCATTGGTAAAAGGGGCCTCGGATGATAGTTCCATCGAAATTTCCAGTTCCTCAGCTTTTTGGCTGGACAGTAGGAAATTCGGCACCTTATAATCCATATATCCTTGGCTGAACCATAGAATTTTGGAATTGAAGCGCTCAGGGTCCAAGAACGAACGAGGCTCATCGAATTCACCAATGATCTTTTCGACGGTAGCCAGTCCGCAGGTCGCCTGTATTTCAAAATCTGTAAAGTGTCCCACAGAAATCTCCGTCTGATGGAATTGTCGTACATCCTGCTGGTAGCGTGGCATGGCGATTTCAATTTTGTCTGTAGCCAGTGAGCACACTTTCTGTACTCCGCCTCGCCCAGGCAGCATTTTGGTCGAAATAATGGACGCTCTCTCCAGTTTCTTAACATGCATCGTCATAATCGCACTGCTGAGACCCAACGCTTCCGCCAGCTCACGTATATTCATAGGCTTCTCCGCAAGCAGAACAATCATGTTTAGCCGAACCTCACTGGCCAGCGCTTCATAAACGGGAAGTGATTTTTCAGAAATGTCCAGTTGCATAGTTCCTCCAATTCTAACGCACATCATAAATTGATGGTAGTTTAACATATATGGATTTTTTTCAATATTCATACATAAAAAACGATATGATTTACATTTATATAAACAATATACCCTTTCCTTGATCACTGGCACAAGCCTAACCCCTCAAAAAGCCAAAAATTGTTCAAAAAACAGGACACCCCATAATCTCTTTCTTTGTTGTTGGGATGTCCTGTGATGGTATGTGATTTGCAGGGTGGATACGGGAATAGAATCCTGTGCTATTGGTGTTTAGGACCGGATATGTTCTTCTGCCAAAGAAGAGTCAGCCGTTTTATCTTTATCTGCTGCGTGTAAATCCTGATGTTGAGAAGAATCTGCCTTGATCAAGCCGGGATGACCAACATAAGGACGATCACTGCGCGAGCGGCCGCGGGTAAGTCGGAAGCCAATCAAGAACAGCACAAGCTGAACAGCCAGTATGTAGGGAGATGCTTCCGGTCCGATCCATTGAAACAGAGCGACAGCGGCGATCACTAAGCACAACAGGCTTGTTGGAAAATGGGATGCCGTCACGTCCAGATCATTTTGTCTGCGCAGGGTCATCAGTCGGTACACATACAGTAGAGCGATCAAGCCGGAAACGAACCTCATCCATGCACGCCCTATGAGCCATGAGGCAGATTGTGCAGTATCGGGCAGACTAACATCGACATGGCTGGAGGCTATCAGTTCCATAACCAGCCTTGTGACCAACCAGACGATTCCTGCCAGCGCCAACGGACCAGCTGCTGGGCGCAATAGCTTCCACAATGCTGTTCCCCAGCCCGGAGCATGAGATTCCAGCAGAACAAGACGCCGTTCCTCGATGAGTTTGTTCATTTCACGCTCCAGTGATTTGAGAAGCAATTCTCTGCGGAATGTATCACACTCCCGAAGGGATGCTTGAACCTGCTCTTGAAGGTGAGGGGTCAAATAGGGAGCAGCTTTGGCTTCCTGAAGAGCGTGGATGAGTCCGTTCTGGTACTGCTTTTCGCTGTTATTGAACCCGTTCTGGGTAGCGGGTTGGAGACAACCAGCTAATCGTCCATAAATACGCAGCGATTCCTGTAATTCTTCCAGCCGCTGCTGACGTGAATTTCGAAGCTGGGCTGCACTGTGAACATACAGCCATACCAGCAAAGACAACGCCAGCAGGAAGGCAATCAGACCGGGTGAGATATATGCGGCTAACGCCGCGAAGTCCGTCGGGGACACCCGCAATCCCTCCTTCCATTGTTCTTTCTACACTATTGCACAGACCATACAGGCATTTCAAGGGCTTGTATCCCTTTGACCAGGATATATGAAGTATTTTTTGGTAAAATAGACAAGATTACAAGCAGGAGGAGATTCAGCATGGATAAAAATGTAGAAATTGCAACAGAACATCATGAGACATCGAATCAACCGTACGGGCAGCCTTGTGACACTGATCGCGGATAAGCCGGCCGACCGCTTGTATGCGCAATTCGGCTTCCAATTGGTCAGTCCGAGGTCGGAAGGGATGTACTGGCGACAGCCGGGGGGACTGTAAGCTGACATGCTGTACGGGTTTAGGCTGGATATAAAACGGATAAATAACAGTAAGTAAATTATAGACAGGAAGAGGGCACATTTATATGAAAGTTATTATTTTCGGAGCAACAGGAACCATTGGTCAAGCGTTAGTAAAGGAAGCAATCAAGCGTAAGTATGAAGTGACGGCGGCGGTGCGCGACCCGCAACGTGTGACGGAGCAAAGTGAATATTTGACGGTGGTTCAAGCAGATATTTTAAATCCGAATTCCGTTACGGACGTGGCCAAAGGGCACGATGCTATCATTAGCGCATACGGTCCCAAGTTTGGAGAAGAGGAAGAACTGCTCGAAGCGACTCGTTCTTTGCTGGAAGGAACTCGGCGTTCCGGCGCAGAGCGCATACTTGTCGTTGGCGGAGCGGGAAGTCTGAAAACAGAAAACGGTGAACGCCTCATGGATACCGCCGAGTTTCCGGAGGAAGTGAAGCCACTGGCGGCTGCCCATGCAGATGCACTGGAGCTGTACCGCGCTGCGGATGTAGACTGGACCTATTGTAGTCCTGCCGGAATAATTGAATTGGGAAAACGTACAGGACAGTTCCGTATTGGTTTGGATCATTTGGTGGTTGACGAATTAGGCCATAGCCGTATCTCGGTCGAAGATTATGCGGTAGCCCTGATTGATGAGTTAGTAGAAGGGGAGTTTGTCAATTCCCGTTTTACGGTTGGATATTAATAAGCAGGGATAGCTATACGGGAGGCGAAAAGCATGTATATGGTGACCGCCGAAGAAATGCGAGAATTGGATCGCTATACAATTGACAAGCTGGGTATTCCGGCCCTTACCTTGATGGAAAATGCCGGGCGCGCGGTAGCTTACGAGGTGTTGAAGCTATGTGCCGAAAGAAGTGGGAAGAGCAATGGCGGCGGCTTCTCAGTAGGCACTGCTGATCTAACACGTGGAAATGATCGTGCTGAAGTGTTGGGGTCGCAGTGGACAGAAGAGGTTACACACACAGGGCCGGGGGATATACCGGGACATGGCGGTGTTATACGGACAGAGATGTGGAGTCAAGGACGACATGACTTACGGGAACGAGAACACTGGTATATCCTCGTAGGCAAAGGCAACAACGGTGGTGACGGACTGGTGGCAGCCCGTCATCTGACCGATGCAGGGCTACGCGTCACCGTTGTGTACGTCGAGCCGCCAGACACGCTACGCGGTGAAGCGGCTGCGCAACGCGATATCATCGCGGCTCTGGATATCCCGGTGATCCTCTATGGCCGGGATATCCTCGACCTGCGCGGCGCCTCCGGCGTCGTCGATGCCCTGCTGGGCACGGGCACGCAAGGCCCGCCGCGCGAACCCTACGCCTCGCTGATCCGCGAGGCCAATGCCAGCGGCGCGCCGCTCGTGTCGGTAGACGTGCCTAGCGGCCTCGACGCCGACACGGGTGCGCTGCACGAGCCGTGCATTCGTGCGCGCGTCACCGTATGCCTCGCTTACTTGAAGCGTGGGCTCGTCCAATATCCGGGCGCCGGGACCGCAGGCGATGTGGTGGTACGCTACATCGGTATTCCACCCGGCCTTGCCCGTGAGTGCGGCGTGCAGCTGCGGCTCTTGACCCGTGACACGCTGCGCGCTGCGCTGGACGTAGATGTAAGTCGCAGCCGCGTGCCGGACGGGCACAAGGGCACCTACGGTCATGTTCTCGTCGCGGCCGGGAGCCTGCGCATGAGCGGCGCGGGCTTGCTGGCCGCACGTGCCGCCCTGCGCATCGGCAGCGGCCTTGTCACGTGGGCGGTGCCCGAGGCGTTGTTGCCGCGCGTCATTGGCGCCGCGCCGGAACTGATGCTCGCTGCCGCGGCAGCAGGCGGAGACGGCGAATGGAATGCCGACTCCGCAGACGAGCTGCTACAGCTCGCGCAGGCACGTGATGTACTGGCCGTCGGCCCCGGCCTCGGCCGCTTTGCAGGGGACACCGGCTGGCTGCGCCGCCTGTGGGAGGAATACGGCGGTCCGCTCGTGCTTGATGCGGACGCCTTGAACATCCTCGCCTCGGCGGGGCCTGAGCTGGAGGCTTGGAAGCCAAGAAATGCGGCGGTCGTACTAACGCCGCACCCCGGTGAAATGGCTCGTCTGCTGGGCATACCGACAGCAGAGGTGCAGCGTGACCGCATCACCCATGCCCGGGAGTACGCCCGAACACGTGGGGTCACGCTGGTGCTCAAAGGAGCGCGTACCGTCATCGCTTGTCCTGACGGAACGGCCTACGTCAATACCACAGGCCATGCTGGGATGGCGACAGGCGGTGCGGGCGATGTGCTAACAGGCATCATCGCAGGTTTGCTGGCTCAGGGCTTGAATGCTTCGCAGGCAGCAGCTTTTGGCGTGTATCTGCATGGTGCGGCTGGAGAAACAGCCGCACGTCATCGCCAGCATCCTGCCTCCGTGATCGCTGGCGACATTATTGAAGCCCTATAGGCCATAGCAGCAGTGGCAGGAGGAAGGCCAGCATAATCTGTAATCCATATTCACGGTTTAGCCAGTGCCTTCCTCCATAATACAGCAGTGTAATCCCTGCACCTGCGATGCCGTTGCTCCATAAAATGCCCGTTCCGGCAGGCGACATCAAAGAACCTAGCAGGAGAAAGACGCTGAATCCTGCAGCGAGGTATAGGGTGATCTGCTCGGGCTTGCGAAGCCAGGGTAAAAGATCGCGTAGCGCATCAGCGGCAAGAGCGGCAGGAAGGGCAAAACCATAGGCCCACAGCTGCGCGGTCAGTTCACCACTATTGCCTGCTATAGTCAGAGGGATTCCTGTTATTTCTTCTGTCAGATAGCAGTAGATCCATAAGAGACCAAAAACCAATCCTCCACAGGCCAGTTTATTCAGCGCATAACAACCAAGCTCCATCCGCCAAGGCATTTTGGAATTAAATTCATTCCAAGGCTGTCTCATGTTGCGACTCCTCCTCTTATCACGCTCGGTATTCACAACCAATCAAGGAATTTATTTTCAATTACAATCCGCTTACCGTTTACGACATTTCAGTTTACGTTAGCTGTGTATCATGTTCCTAAGCAAAATAAAGATTGCGGATAGCCGCGGTACGGAAAGGCGGGGATTGCATGATACAAGCGGTTATTTTTAATCTCGAAAGTACATTGTTAGACCCCGGAGGACGAGGCTTAACCCAGGGAATGCGTGACATTTTCAGATGGAAAGGTATACAGGTAACTGAAGAACAGGTATCTCATGGGCGAGGAATGCCGATCCGGGATCATATCGCGAATGTGCTGGGACTTTCAGAGGTTCGAAAAAAATGGCTGGAGTGCTTTGGTGCGCATCCTGGCAGAGTGGATATTGAGCATATTTATCTTGAGCTTGTCCCTGTTCTCCGCTCTTTGATCCAAGGGGCTGAGCCTGCTATCGGTATAGACAGGGCGCTGCAGGAGTTGCAGGATCGTCGCATTCAGTCAGGTGCGACTGCATCCTGTCCGATGGAGATGCTCAGTCACGTATTTACGCCTGCACAGTCACCCTATACGCTGGATTGTATGGTTGCCCCTTGTGAAGTTTCGCAGGGGAGGCCTTATCCGTGGATGATCTATGAAATTGCACATCGCTTGCAGGTATTTCCGCTGAGCGATATTGTGAAAGTAGGAGATACAGCAGCCGATATGCAAGAGGGACGGAACGCCGGCGTATGGACGATTGGTGTGTTGAACCATAGCGAAAGCGTGCTGACCGCAGTCCAAACCACCAACCTTGAAGCGGATGACAGAGTGGCTGAGGAACGACGCAGACAGAGTGTATATGGTTTGAAAAGGGCAGGAGCCCACATCGTGATGAACTCGATCGCTGACTTGCCGCGTATTTTGCGTGAAATCGAAATGCTCCAGCACACGGGAGGCTATCCTTCTTATACAAAACAGGTAAAAACAGCGGCGCTACCCCCATCATAAGAACGGGTATGATTCTGGAGTGCTTGAATACACACTTCTAGGTTATATGTATGCACCTCCTCGGATAAAGGTGAACTCTGCTCAGCTTTCAAAACATAATAATGGAGCATTCGCTACGTTAGCGAATGCTCCATTTAGTTTACTTCTTTTCGTTCAGTTGAATCGAATCCAACATAATATTCACTATTCACTATTCAGCGGTTTTTACCCGGAACTGGTCGGCATGACGCTGCAGATTGTTTGATAGTGTGGTCAAATTGCGGGCTACTTCGGATAGTTCTTTTACCGCTAGGGCCTGCTTCTGAGCACTTGCTGATACATCTTCTGTCATTCCGGCAGTTTGCTGTGCCGCGCTGGCTGTGTGATTTAAATGTTGATCTACGCTGTGACGTACCTCTTGCATCTCTGCCGTCAATTGAGCTAGATGTGCAGCCAACTCCTGAACTTCCTGTGAAACCTGAGTAACTTTGTCAACAGACTGTAGACATACCGAAATTTGGTTTTCTTGTTCATTGACGGTCTTTATGTTTTCATCGAATTGATCACCCATTTGCTCAATTTGCTCAACAAAGCTTCTTAAAATATCGTCGATTTCACGAATTGATATGGCGGATTGTTGGGCAAGTTGTCCCATTTCATGAGCGACTACAGAAAAACCCTTGCCAGCTTCGCCTGCACGTGAGGCTTCAATAGATGCATTAAAGGACAAAATCTGCGTCTGTTTTACGATGCCCTGTACCTGCTGACCGATGTTAGCTGCCTCGCGGGATTTTTCGGTTAACGCGTGTGACATGCGCTGCATCTGCTTGATACGCAGGGCGCTTTCTCGTCCTTTCTCTAATAACAGTTCATGCTCACTGGCTACCTGATTACGAACCTCATTGAGATGATGGGCCGTATCCGTAAATTGTTGCACATGGCTTCCGACTTCATCCAGCGTTTGTCCTAATCGGTCAGATTGTTGAACCGATTCCACCGCTTGATCCGCTTGGTTAATAGAAACATCGGCAATTTGCTGGAGTGTGCGGGAAAGTTCTTCAGTCTGGTGAAGTGTCCCCTCCGTTGTCACGACAATATTCTCCGATGCATGCTGGAGTGTGCTTGAACTGCTTTGAATATCCACAATCATATTCGACATGGCTTCCACCATTTTATTCGTCAATTTGCTGATTTCGCCTAACTGATCATAGGTTACTTGCGACGATGTAACTGTAAGGTTGCCGTCGGCTACTTGCTCCAGTGTATTTTTAATAAATCTCACCTGACGCAGTATCCGCCGAGTTACCAGCATCATAGCCGCAATGGAGATGATCAGAATGATGGAGATAACAGGAATAACTAATCGGTAGGCCTCGGGCAAGGTATGTTCGTATACTTCAGTCACAGAGGACAGGGATCTATCGATTCCCAAGTAACCAATGATGGCTCCATCTGTATCCTTAATGGGAGTAAAGGAGGAAAACATCGTCCCCCACTCAGGGTCCGTTGTGATATCTGTAGTCACTGTTTCCCCTTGTTTCAATTTCTCTTCCGTTTCTTTAAGGGTAAAACTTACAGGAGTTCCGAATGGACTGTAGTCTTTGTCGTCCCAGGCGGCTCCATCTACCGTAATTTTCCACTCATTGCCCACACGGTTGTACATATAGATGTACAGGATTCCAGTTTGCAGCCTGAGCGTATTTAACTCGTTACGAAGTTGTTTATACTCGATACTTTGCTCAGAAGAATCAGTATTTAAGCTCTTGACTGCGGATTTGTCCAGTAACTGGGCCGTGTTCTTTGCCAGCGTTTCATTGTTTAGCTGCATGGTTGATAGAGAAGCATTTTGGATGGATTGATTGGTCGTCCACAGTACAATGACGCCAATCACTATTAAAGGAATGAGCAAGATGAAGTAGAGTTTGGATTGTAATCCCATTCTTTTTTTAACGGTGCTTTTCATAATATGCTCCTTACTATGTTTTTTTCACCTTCATATATATCGTGTACAAATAGGAAAATATGAATAGTTATTTAGATGTTTCATGATTTTTTTGCGTATTTGCGTAAATTCTCATGAAAAAAGCCTTAGCCCGGTAAATACCGAGCTAAGGCTGTATCTTATGACTTACAAATCGTCAAATCCGTTGTCATCTCCGACCTTGCCATAATTGCGTGATTTTGCTTCAAAGAAGTCCGTTTTTGTCGCATTCAGCGCTTCATCTGAGAAAGGTTTGATCCAAGGCATACAGTTTACATCTACGCCTTCGTACGCTTTGTCCATACCAAGCAATCTCAGGCGCATATTTGCCATGTATTTGATGTAATCGCTCAGCTCGTTCAAGTCGATGCCGCGAACCTCTTTGAGCGTATAATGCGCCCAATTCGTTTCGAGCTCCACAGCGCGGTTAATCATACGATAGACATAGTCCGTATTTTCCTTGGTATTCAGCTCAGGGAAATCGGACAATAGCTGCTTGAACACTTCGGCAAAGAAGTAGCAATGCTGATTTTCATCACGCTGAATATACGAGATCATTTGGCTGGTTGCCATCATTTTCTGATCACGGGCCAAATTGTAGAAGAACGCAAACGTACTGTAAAAGAAAATGCCCTCCAAAATCAAATCGGCTACCATCGCTTGGAAAAAGGTCTGTGGGTTCTGCTCATCGCGGAACTCCTGATAAATGTCCGAGATGAATGTGTTACGCTCCAGCAGGACGGGATCGTTTTTCCAGTATTCAAAAATTTCCTTCTGTTCCTGATCTGACACCAAAGAAGACAGAACGTAGGAGTAGGACTGGTTATGCACCACTTCCTGCTGCCCGATAATCGCTGAAATAGCTTCCAATGAAGAGTCGGTAAAATAGCGTTTTACATCCCCGACAAACATCGTTTGCATCGAATCCAGTACAGCCAGCAGGCCGATGTTAATTTTGAAGGTGCGCTGTTCTTCGGCATCCAGCACAGGGAACTGGGACGCGTCTTTGGACATCGGGATTTCATCTGGAATCCAGTGGTTCAGCAGCAGCACTTTATACAATTTGTACATATGCGGCATCCGAATATCGTTCCAATTCAAAATACCGGAGCTTTCGCCTTCAATAATGCGGGTAGAGCGATTTGGCGCTTCCGTGTTAAAAATCTTCTGTAACTGCATGAGAGCTTCTCTCCTTTAGTTTAGGATGCGCAGCTATCACATTCTTCAATCGTCAGTGCGCGGCTGCGTACATAATAGGTCGATTTCATACCTGATTTCCAGGCATGGATGTGCAGCTCTAAAAATTCAGTTGCTTTAATATCGGGACGTACATATAGGTTAAAGCTTTGGCCTTGGTCAATATGACGCTGACGTGCAGAAGCCATGTTGATCGAAGCGTGTTGATCCAGCAAGAAAGCCGTCTTGTAGTACCAGATGGTTTTTTCGTTCAAATCCGGTGCAGGGTTAGCAATCTTGTAAGTTGTTTTCTCTTCATAGGAAAGCAGCTCATACAATGGATCAATGCTGGCGGTAGAGCCTGCAATAATAGACGTGGAACCGTTAGGCGCGATGGCGAACAGCCATGCGTTGCGGACACCATTTTGTTTGACTTCTTCTGCAAGCTCGCTCCACTCGGACGTAGTGACAAATTTGCCTTCACGTGTACCATCCGTATAGCCACGGGAAGTGAAATAGTGCCCAGTAGACCAGTCAGAACCCTCGAATTTGGCATAACGGCCTTTTTCTTTCGCTAGCTCCATGCTGGATTTGACTGCCAGGTAGTTAATTTTTTCATACAAATGATCGTTATAGGTTACCGCTTCATCGGATTCCCAACGGATACCTTCCAGTGCGAGTAGATGATGCAGTCCAAATGTACCCAGACCGACAGCGCGATATTGGCTGTTCGTATATTGTGCTTGCAGTACTTCAATATTGTTGATATCAATAACATTATCCAGCATACGTACCTGAATCGGTACGAGGCGATCCAGCACACCTGCCGGAACCGCACGAGCCAGATGGATGGAATTCAGGTTGCACACCACAAAGTCGCCAGGAATTTTGGAAATAACGATGCGTGTTTGTCCGTCCTTGGTGACCAATTCTTCTTTTTCTACTACAGTTGCAGATTGGTTTTGCATAATTTCCGTACACAGGTTGGAGGAATATACCATACCATGGGCGCGGTTCGGGTTCGCCCGGTTTACCGTATCACGGTAGAACATGTACGGTGTACCTGTTTCCAGTTGTGACTTCATCAGGCGCTTCATGATGTCGATGGCAGGCACTGTAATACGAGAGAGAATGGGATGCTGCGACGCCTCCTCATACTTCTCGCGGAAGGTACCTGAACCGAAGGTTTCATCATAAAAATCTTCCAGGCCCAGTGGACGACCGTTGTCATCTTTCCAGCCCATCACTTTCTTCACTTCATGCGGACAGAACAGATTCCATTCACCCCGTGCTTCGACCCGCTCCATGAACAGATCGGGCAGACATACGCCATGGAACACGTCATGTGCACGCATCCGCTCGTCACCGTTGTTCAGCTTCAGGTCAAGGAACGCGAGGATGTCCTTATGGAATACGTCCAGATATACGGCAATTGCACCTTTGCGAGTACCCAATTGGTCTACGCTAACAGCTGTATTGTTCAACTGGCGAATCCACGGAATGACGCCGGAACTTGTATTTTTATGTCCACGGATATCGGAGCCACGCGCCCGTACTTTACCGAGGTATACGCCGATGCCGCCGCCCATTTTGCTAAGACGGGCTACATCCGTATTGGAGTCGAAAATGCCTTCCAACGAGTCGTCTACGGTGTCGATAAAGCAGCTGGAGAGCTGTCCGGCCACCTTTTTTCCGGCATTGGACATGGTTGGTGTAGCTGCTGTCATGTACATGTTGCTCATCGCCCAGTATGCTTCCTTCACCAGCTCCATCCGCTTGTCGGCAGGCTCTTGGTGCATCAGGTACATCGCGATGATCATGTAGCGTTCCTGCGGCAGTTCCATTACGCGTCCGTCAAAATCATTGGCCAAATAGCGCTCAGACAGCGTTAACAGCCCGATATAATCGAACAACAGATCATTTTTCGGCAATATGGAATCGCCCAACTCATCAATCTGCTCCTTAGTATAGTAGTCGAGCAGTTCTTGACGGTAAATTCCTTTTTGGACCAAATCAGTGATCAGTGGATAAAAAGCGCCGTAAGGCTCGTCTGCATAGGATTTGTAACGGCGGTGAGTAGCCGCCTTTTTATATAAGGAAGTGAGCAAAGCACGTGCAGCGGCAAATTTCCAGTCTGGTTCTTCCTTACTAACCAATTCAAGGGCAGCCATCGCAAACGCGTTGCTGATGTCATCCCCCGTGACTTCGTCCCGGCGCAGCTTGCTAGTTACACCGCGGATGAGCCGATCTTTATCCAGCTTGTCCAGCCCGCTGAGTACACGGTCGGCATATACGGAAATGCGTATTTCATCAAAAGCCAACTGGCGATTGTTTGGTTTGGTTACGAGTTGTGGCATAGGATTAATTCCTCGCTTTCCTGATTTGGAATCATACTTGGGAATAGGCATGAAAATGATCATGATGAGAAGATAATGGCGAAAAAAGCGATGGTCAGACAGCATTTGGGGGCTGTATGTAATCCAATAACATAGAAATAGCGATGCACCTGCCAATGAAGGGGGAAAAGATGGTTCCCGTACGATTTATCGGCTACATCACTATATTTAGACGTGTTATGAATATTTAACCCAACATATTGTGTATATAAACTTAAAATTTCAAATAAGTGCAAGGAGTATTATAGCAACATTCGAAGCCATACGTAAAGGAAAAGGAATGGAAAATCAAAATATGCAGAGAAGTCGCGGGCTGTATTTGAATTGAGGCAGTTTGAACGGTACAATGAATGATAGAGTGTTTCCTACAGAAACAAGCAGCATACATATGAACTATTTTTGTGAAATCAGGTTGCTCGCTCTATCGGACTGAAATTTTAGATTTTTAAAGAAGCGACGATTTTAAATTAAAGGAGGAACTTGGCGATGGCTATTGCAGAAGTGACAGTGATCCCGATTGGGACGGGGAGTACAAGCCTGAGCGACTACGTTGCCCAGATGCAAAAAGTGTTGAAGACGCAAAAAGGAATTACCTATGAGCTTACCTCCATGAGTACGATTATTGAAGGTTCGTTGGACGATGTGTTCACCGCCATTGCTGCGCTGCACGAAGCGCCATTCCTGTCTGGAGCTAAGCGTGTTTCCACCTCGGTCAAAATTGATGATCGCCGTGACAAGCCTTCCTCCAGTCACCAAAAGCTCCGTTCCGTCGCAGAGAAACTATCTGGCACCGCGACAGGAAATGTTACCGAACTAAATCCAAATCCTAGTTGAAAAAGTGATGTAAGTGATTGATTTTTATGTCACTAAGAGTATAATAGTTTTTGTTGTCAGTTACACTGACCTGCTGGTGTAGCTCAGGGGTAGAGCAACGCACTCGTAATGCGTAGGCCGGGGGTTCAATTCCCTTCACCAGCATTCTATGAAACTCAAGCACAGCGCGGCTTCCAAGCTTTTTGGAGGTCGCGCTTTTTTGTGATTCTGGGCAATCTTCTAACAATCTTCTAACCTTTAGTATAGTAAAGTGGTTTTTTCAGTGTTCATGAGTTCCCTGTTATGAGCGTGTCTTAGATCATAGAAACGATTCCGCGGAAAGTCAGGGTGCTCTTTTACGATTGTGTCCAAAATACGATAGTAATGTCGTGCATTCGGTGCAGTGATTGCTTACATTCTGGCTGAGGCTTATGTGGATGGTAAGTCGGCTGACAGTCCAACTACAGATAATGAGGAATAATCACAAGCGTTTGGAAATACGAAACACCCTGCTGGCTTAATGTCGGTGGGGTGTTTTTTTGTTTACAGGGGTGCCCTTATGACAAACGTGGCTTTTCCACATGATTCGCAAAAAAAGATATTGACAACCGTTAATTACTGGACAAAAATAGTAAATGATTATAAAATACTGGAATTTCTATGCGAAGGGTGGCTATGGCATGAAGCATACACCTACGATTCGAGCAGAATTAGACAGATACCTCCAACAAGAAGGATTGAGTTTAACACAATTTGGTCATATTGCGGATATGAATAGGGGAGCAGTAAGTGCTATCGTGACAGGAAACAAGCCTTTGTCTGTTAACCAACTGGATCGAATTACTGAGGCTATGGGTTTACCGGAAGGTCACTTTTATGACTTGTTCATAGAAAACTACATCATCGACCATCCTCCGAATATGAGGCGAATCGAGCCATTTTTGTTTCGCTGTGCGGAGTTGGACAAGTTGGATGCGATCCGTCGAGTAGTGGGAGCCATCATGGATAATCTACTGTATTCACCCAAGCTATTTGAAATTGCAGAAGAATTATTGTCGCAGGAAAAAAATGCGGCTGCATTGTTGCTCTATGAGGGGGTAGCTGAAGCGGAGAAATATCAACATTCTGAGCGTTTGGCAGTCTGTCAATATCGTATATTTACGATTCAGATTGGAGACGACCAAACCCAAAATCTCCACGCTGCTGCGATACTTGAAGCTTTTGTTGAGCGATTGAATGAAATAGACCAACTTGACGCATTGAAGGACTTAGCGAATTTGTATCGTTCATTGTGTAAGTGGAACAAGGTCGATGAAATGGCAAGAAAAATGAGAGAAAAAGCGGAAATCCAATATACAATTAAACATCAACAGAAGAAACGAGAGTGTGACGAACCTGCTAAGAAGTTAAGTCGGCCCATGTTTGTGTACATCACATATGCCGATTTACTATGTGCAAGTGTCTGCGAAGCCCAAGGCGATTATCAACAAGCTCTAGAATATACATATGCCTACACTGATTTAGATTGGGTATTGGAGACAGACGAAGATACTTTATATTGGCTAAATCTTTATAAGGATTGGGCGAAATGTAATAGTTACATTTATAAACTTTTGTCCGGTGATACAAGTGTGCTTCCAGATTATGTTGAATACATTGCCAAATCAAAAGTAGATAAAGAAATGGTAACTAAGATATTGAACGTACTGCTTGCAGCTAACCAGTATCAACTAGATATAGACGATATACTTAGACGTTTTGAAACTATAATTAATTCGTTTACTCAACAGGTGCAGCCATCAATGGATATGTATACTAGGCAAGTTATACCAGAACAATATGCACGATTTGGATACGAGTTAGCTTATTATTATTTATATAGAGGATCATACGGTGATGGCTTTAAACATTTGATGTATGCAACGGTACAGTCACATATAATAAATAACGAAACTTATTTTATAAACTGCATGGGGCTATTCGTGAAGTTTAGAACACATGCAGTTCCTGAGTTCAAAGAAGAGTTTTTAAATCTTATTGAAAAGGTGTGGTTAAACAATGTTGAGAAAAATGGTTCTTCTGATCGTCGCAGCTAGTTTTTTATTTATTGTGAGTGGGCCTAATCATGCTTATGACCAGCACCCTATTCAGCTTAATGCTACCGTTGGAGGTTCCTAAGCTTAGATAAACAAAACAATCCCCGCTAACCTTAACTGGTTGACGGGGATTTTTTTATTGAAGGAATTACTACACCGTTCAGCGAAAGAATTATCGAGGTGATAGCATGAATCATACATATAGGGTGTTAAAGTCAGACATAGAACAACTATTTGCAGCTGCATTGAGTCAAGCAAGAGTGTACGTTGTTCAGTCGTTGAGAGAGGATATGGTGTCGGTTGTAGATTATGGTGGCACTATAGAAAAGTTTTCGCCTGATTCAGTCAAGATTGCCGGAGCGTATTACATACGGAATCAATTTGAATTTAGAGTGGACAAAAAGCTCTGCTAACCTTAAGGTCCGCATAGCCTTTTAGATGAAAATTGTTTACAGATGTGCATTCAAGGTGCTCTGAATCCACTTTTTAAATGTTCGCAGAAAATAAAGTTTTGATAACTACAATAAAAGAAACAACGGTAGGCTAGGACGAGAAAATATGCCCTAGACTGTCGCTGCTTCATCTGTTTCATTGAACTAACGTATCCCGTTAGCTTAATCATTTATCAATACGAATTCAATTAACTTTCTATCTATTTCTGCGATATCACTAATCTCCGATGTACCATCTCAAAGGATTTTTGAAGAAGTCAGGTCCATGAAAAAATGGTTGAAATCTAAACTTCATTAGGCCTTTGAATTCAGCAGTGTAAATATTTGAATAACACCTGCGGATTGTCTCTCATTTTGGCCGCTTGCATCAATCCGTATCGTGCAAAGAACAAATACCGTGTCAGTACCTTGCAGATCCCGGTGCCAGCGTGCGCCAATTACGAATTAATCCACGCTGTTTGAGTTTGGCTAAAATGTCATAGTATTGGTCAATTCCTTCATCCAGATGTTTGCGTGTCTCTGTGCAAATTGTTGGAAAGAGACAGGTGCTTTTCCAGTTACCCTCATTACAGTATCCGTACTTAGATCTTCCGCTCCTTCCTCGCGAATTTTACGGTCGAGTCTGGACATGATTTCAGCATAATCCTTACTTATCCCTGCTGCTAACCAACTGCGGGTCAATTCATCATCAGATATGGATTGGTGTATAACCTTTCTTCCCGTTACTTCACTAATAATTCGACTAACGTCATCATATGAAAGAGAATTCGGTCCCGTAATGATATGCTCGGTATTATGTGCATCCTCATCAATAAGTGCTCTAAAAGCGACTTCTGCGATGTCTTCAGCTGCGACAAAACCAACTTTGCCTTGTCCTGTTGCGCTAATAATCAAATCCTGTTGTGAGATGGTCGCTGCATGCTGACCTTCGGTGAAATTTTGCATGAAATAGGAAGGCCTGAGCACGGTCCATTCCGGCGCTAATTTCTTCAATAATTGATGAACAGGACCAAATACCGGACCTTCCTCAGGAAAGGATGCGCTGCTGAGAAATACAAACCGACGTACGCCCTGTTCCAACGCCATTTTAATAAATGGTTTCATTACTTTAATGGGTTCTGGATCCCCCACTGGCGCAACCAAATACACTCGTTCAATATGATGCAAAGCAGGGAGAAACGTCGAACTGTCGTACCAGTTGAAATGGACTTGTTTCTCAGGGGCTGTAATGGCTTCGGCATTCCTCATGGTAATTTTATAGGAATATCCCTGCTGATTCAGCCTTTCTACAATTCTTTTTCCTGTCTTTCCTGTTCCGCCTGTAATAAGTATATTTCGTTGATTCATCATTTTATTTTATCTCCTTTTAGATATCAGTTTATAAACCTAAGCTTGTACGGCTTCAAGTAAGACGATTGGATTCCAATAATCCTTAAAAAGCGTTATCTTTCCATCTTTTATATGGAATATGGAAATATACTGCTGCCGATACGGTTTATCTGTTCCTGTCATTACTGCATCGCATGTATATTCGGCAACCATTTTATCATTAGTCACTAACAGATGTGGAGAAGAGAAAGAGAGGATTCTCACTTGTTTGAACAGCTCATAAACATATTTACGAATCTCTTTAATACCAACCAGCCTTTGAGTATAACCCGCTGGAGCATAAGGAAATTCAACAACGGCATCTTCACTAAATAGCGCGAACCATTGATCAAAATCCTGCTTTACTAAGCTACTCTGAAATCCCTTTAGAATTTCGATTGCCTGGGCCTCAAGAAAATATCCACTTGTCATATTCATCTCTCCTGTTTGTAGACTGTTTAGTCCGGAATAATTAAAAAAATAATATCGGACTATTCAGTCTGTAATTTCGAAAAATAATAATGAAGCCATGATACAGCTCCATTATTAATCCAAGGTAGATAAACTTACCGTGACGTAATCATCCATAACATTGGAGTCACTCGTCATCTTGGCCAATTGGGTCAAAGAGTATCTTGCAAAATTCAAGTAACGCGCCAAGGCTCGCGGGTCTCGGTCACTCTGAATTTCTCCATTCTCCTGGCCCCGAACCAGAGCTGTATAAAAGGCTTCTTCTAGCGTGTTCAAATCTTTTAATAAAAAAGCTCGGATCTCCATGTCATGAGGCATCTGATCAATAGCAGAAAAAATAATAAAGCATTCCTTTTGACGATCCTTGTCCATTAATACCTTTGCTGCTTCATGAAATACATAAGCTATCCCCTGCTTTGCAGATTCAGAGGTCTCTAAGTACTTCATGGCTGCATTACTCTTCTCATTAACATAATGCTTAAGAGCAAGAATAAACAAGTCTCTTTTTGTACCATAAGTGTCGTATAAACTTTGCCGGGCAATACCGAGTCCTTTTAACAGCTCAGGCAATGTGGTCCCTTCATAGCCGTAATGTCCAAATACTTCCATAGCTTTATGCAGTACTTCTGTCGTATCAAACTCTTTGTTTCTTCCCAATTTCATCCTCCTTTGATCATCATTATATTTTTTCGAGACTAAACAGTCAAGAAAATAATTTCTTGCAGACATACACAGATAAACGACAAAAACTTATATACTTCAAACAAAAAAGCCGCTAAAATAGCGACTTCAAATGGGACTATGCTCTTGTCCCCCGACAGTTAATCCAGATACAAAATCTCAATCTCGCCCGGAGCGAAGGATTGCTCTGCGTAATTCCCCCCCCAATCACAAAGCGATCTCAAAATGGGTTCAAGTGATTGACCCAGTTCCGTCGTTGAATATTCCACCTTAGGCGGTACCTGATTGTACATCTTTCTGCGAATTAATCCGTCTGTTTCCAGTTCCCGAAGAGTTTGAATCAGCATCTTTTGCGATATATTATGAACGAGTCGCTTAAGCTCTCCCGTCCGTTTAGGTCCTTTTATTAAATAGTACAGAACAAGCCCCTTCCACTTTCCTCCGATAACCTCTAGTGTAACTTCCAGTTCACAGAAAAATGTTTTCATATCAATGCACCATCTCCCGATCTAAGAATATCCCCTTCATGTATCGCTTGATCCTTCAAGGATCACTGAAGGAAAAATTGAACGTTACATGGAGGGGATAATACAATCGCATTTAAGTTGATTTAAAAATCTTTGTCGTTTGAAAATTATTATGTCCTGGTTAAACTTGAGCTACTCCGCCATCTACGAATAATTCAACGCCGTTCATATAGCTGCTTTCATTAGAGGCTAGGAACATGACAGCATTGGAGATCTCTTCAACCTGCCCCACTCTGCCGAGCGGAATATCATTTTTTGCCTGTTCAAGTAAATGATCTAGTTCAGAGCCAAATAACTCATCGTACGCTGGCGTTACGATTGTTCCCGGACTAAGGATGTTTATACGAATTTCGGTCCCTCTCATATCAAGAATCCAGCTGCGGACGAGCTGTCTGATCGCTGCCTTGGATGCACCATAGATACTAAACGCTGGCATCCCCGTCGAGCCAGCAGTGGATCCCGTTAGAATAATCGAACCTCTTTTATTTGGAAACAAAGCTAATGCCTTTTGTACTGTAAAGATGGTTCCTTTCACGTTGACATCGAAAGTCTTGTAGTATTGTGCTTCTGTAATTTCTCCTAATGGAAGAAATGACCCTAGTCCGGCATTTGCAAAGAGAATGTCCAAGTGTCCCTTTTCTCGCTTAACTGTTTCGAATAAAATATCTAGATCTTCCGATTTAGATATGTCACCTCGGACACCTGTAACATTCTTTCCGATCTGCTTTACTGCTTCATCCAGTTCACGTTGTCTGCGTCCCGTGATAAAAACGTAAGCCCCTTCTTTTACGAACTGTTGTGCCGACGCGAGACCGATGCCGCTTGTACCTCCGGTTACAACTGCTACCTTCCCGTCAAATTTCCCCATTCTATTACACTCCTTTTATAATGATTTATATGGTATAGGATGCTCTGTCTGCTTCATGAACCTCCTATGAACGATAGTATGGGGGAAAAGTTACAAGAAAAACAGTACCCACTTTTTTGTGATATAGTCACCAAAAAGTGATAATTGAGGCGGCACAAGCGTTTGTTTTTACAGCCTAACAGATGGAAGTGAGCTCCATTAAGTTTGAGATTGTATATGTGCTTTTAATTTCTGCCGGACTTATTTGTCCGGTTCTGTTGACCCAACAGGTGTCAATGCCCGACTGAAGACCACCTTTGATATCCGTATTTAATGAATCTCCAATGACAAGCGCATCCTTTCTATTAAATTCTGAAATATGACTTATGGCGTAATTGAGAAATTCTTCCTTCGGTTTTTGATAACCAATGCTTTGCGAATCAAAGATATCCTCGAAAAACTTATATAGCCCAGACTGCTTCAAGCGTTTGATTTGCGTGTGAGTGATACCATTCGTGATTACGAACATTCGATGGGTCTTTGATAAGCGATGACAGACATCCATTGCGCCTTCCATATGCAATTGGTTTCCATCTCCCAACAATTCTCTATACAAACCTTCCCATTCCAAGCCGACCACGATTTCCCCCATTCTCAACATTGTAAAAGAGGGCTCCATTAATTACTCACCACATGATACCACGTATTTGAACTATCCTGCCCGTTAGCTTAACGTCGCGGTTCAGTCTACAGTTTTCAGCAGGCGACCGTAGGATGCTGCTATGAAGGATCTGGAGATGAGACGGAGGGACTTGAGACCATTAAGGCATCTGCCTTGTACTTGTTGCCTCAATTATTTTCTTCTACCAAATCTTCTACCGAAATACGGATATCTGTAATACCTGACGGAACCCTATTTATTGTTGGACAGGCTATAGGAGCTTTGTAAAACCCATCAAAACTTTATTTCAACGCACTCGTAATGCGTAGGCCGGGGGTTCAATTCCCTTCACCAGCATAGCTATCAACTCAAGCACAGCGCGGCTTCCAAGCTTTTTGGAGGTCGCGCTTTTTTGTGATTCTGGACAATCTTCTTTGTTTTTAGAAAATATGGAATTTCTATGCGAAGGGTGGCTATGTCATGAAGCATACACCTACGATACGAGCAGAATTAGACAGATACTTAAAACAAGAGGGCATGAGTCTAACGCAATTCGGGCATATAGCAGGCATGAATAGGGGATAGTAAGTGCTATTGTGACAGGGAATAAGTCTATGTCTGTTAACCAGATAGATCGCATTACTGAGGCTATGGGTTTACCAGAAGGCTATTTTTATGATCTATTTATAGAGAACTATATCATCGACACCGCACTGAATATGAGACGAATCGAGCCATTTTTGTTTCGCTGTGCGGAGTTGGACAAGTTGGATGCGATCCGTCGAGTGGTGGGAGCTATCATGGACAATCTACTCTATTCGCCCAAACTATTTGACATTGCAGAGGAATTATTCGCACAGGCACGAAATGCGGCTAATGGTAAAAGCGCATATACTAAATAATGAGACATATTTTATAAATTGTATGGGGTTGTTTGTGCGTTTCAAAGCCCATGCGGTTCCTGAAACCAAAACAGAGTTTTACAATCTCATTGAAAAGGTGTGGTTAAATAATGTTGAAAAAAGTGGTAATGTTGATGGTACATTTTCGCCACACGACCTTCCGTAGAAGAAGTATAGTTGCAACGAGACTTCCCTAAAGGGTGTACTTCAATGATATGGAGGTCTTTTACTTTTATGTTAGAACAGAAACAGCTATATTATCGGCTGCCATCTTCTTGTGCCTATTGAGCTATCGTTTCCCTCTAGCTCAATAGTAAATGGTTAATTACCTGCTTATTAACTAAAGGAAAAAATGGGTTATTATCCAAGCTTGTATCAATACACTGATATGCTTGACTTCTGGTATAGACATGCACATTTCTACTTCTACTGACCACTTCAACCGGTGCGTAAAATCAACATGCTCATGACTACAGTAGCTGCTAACTATAAGCCCTTCTCTTCTTCTTCCGAATTAGCATGGTCAGGAAAAGGAGGACAGGCAGAGCAATTTGAAAGATAGGCCAGACTTGAACCAAGGCTACATGAAGACCGAACCACAAAAATTCGGTTAACCTAGGAGATAGAAACGTAAGAGAGTATATGATGATGCTTAGCAACAGTAACGCAGGCTTATATCTAAAGGGGGTTATCGTTTGAAACCCTATGACGGCACCAAACATAAAACCAGCCGTTTTGATTCCGAGTCCAATAAATAGAATCATCGTAAACAGGACATCAGCTCTCTCAACGATCTTCGGTAGCTCAATTAGTTGAGTAACCTCAAACAAGGGATAGGTGCTTGATGCTGCCCAATCTGGACCTAGAACAAGGACTGATAGTTCATTCAAAACGATAAGGAACACAGCAGTGAACCAGTAAACAATGATGATCGATCGCTTTAACTTACGTTTATCCGTGACGATCTTGAATAGCACAAGAAAAAGAACCGTTTGACCGAAAGGAAAAGACACGATCTCGGGAATGGCAGCCTTCAACACGGGAGTTAAACCGCTCTCCAATACAGGAAACAAAAACTCTAAGTGAATAAGTCCAGTAAAAAGAGTAAGTAATAGTAAAATGCCGTAACCAAACACCAACAGAAGCAAAAATATATGACATAGAAGGAACCAGACTCTCGGTCCAAACCACACCACATCGGCACAGACAATTAACGCTATAAACGTAATAACTTCGGTAGGGGTTCTGTTCAGCAATGTCAATGCGCCGAGCTCACCCATGTCCCTGACATTCCTGGAAGCTTCATAAGCAAAGTAACCGATGAACAAAAGTCCCCCCAGACTACCTATCCATTTTCCCCAATAATGGCATAGGAGCTCGTACAAATCTCGATGTGGATCAAGTTTATGCATGTATAAATACATGATTAGCAGGACGAAGCCCGCAAGTGCACCGATCAGCATGGCTAGCCATGCATCCTGCTTGGCTTTAGCTCCCAATAGGAATAATGTTGTACTGCCAACCTGAAACAAGGAAAAAGCGATAGCTAACCCGGATACCCTGGTGACGGTTTCATTCATACTGTTTAGGCCCCTTTTTACAAATAGGTTAGGTTTGACTTCCGATATGCTTCTGCAGGAGTCCAGGACGCTGAATTCGTGCATCTACTCGAATATCCAGTTCTATCTTTTTGAACTCCTGCTCCCAGTCTTCTTTCACCGTCTCCCACTCCCTTGGGAACCTTCGGTGAATCCGGTCAGCAAAACCAGTTGCATCCACGCCCAGTTCCTGGAGTTTATCCCAGCCCTCATTTATCGTTCTGGTCACTTCTTTTCCAATCTCTCTTTCCATATCATGTATGGTTTTTGTCTTGGAAATATCCTTAGTGCATGTGCTTTCATTTAAAGTTCCGTTAATTTTAACTCTAACCTGCATGGTGTAATGAAAACTCGTTTTTCTGGGTATAAGTTTTACATCTGCAGAATTTACTGTTAGAGAAGAGTGCATTTCCCTACCGAGTTGTTCGCTACATGGGAACGAAATTTCGGTGTTGTTAACCTTTTGGGACAGATAAGATACTCCCAGACTCTCTTCCTTGTCGAGAAATCCTTTAAGCTTTCCGTTTTGAAACACCCCCAATTTAGTCAATGCCAGCTTGAGCGGGGTCGAGGTTTTTTTAAATACATCCAGACTCTCTGTTTCCTTCTCGTTCTCATGGTCTCTCTCTCCGATTAATTCGGCGACTGGTACCCCAATGGATTTGGAATCCGAGTTCATGCTTAATACGAAATCATAAACCCTAACTTTCGGAAACAACGATAAACTATCGCTCTCTTTGTCGATCAATTCAGCCATGGCGGCGCCTTGAAGTTTTTCAGGAGGCAATAATTTCTTTATTAGATCGGATGCTAGTCCATCCGTTATAATTATAGATACCATTTCTCTCGCTTCCGTATTACGAAGATAAAAATCGATTATACGATCCATTCCCTTCTCAGCCGCTCTCTTACCGATATATATAACACGATTATGTGCTATGTAGATTCGTCTTGATGTTTCCAAATTGCTGTACGATAATGCCTGGTTATAGGTTTTGGACTTTATAGAGAATACATGGGATGCGGGTTGGGAAGAGCTTCCCGATCCTCCTCCGGTTCCACTTGCAATGGCGGAAGGAACAATAATCTGATAGGACATCATCCACTGTCCGTCGTCCATCATATCTACTCCTGTAGCCGCAGTTACCCACAGCTCATTCAGTTCGACTCGATTCCAGCAACCCGTCAAACTGAATAACACGACCAGGACCATAAAAAACCTTCCTAATTGGGACATACCGGTTCCTCCTTACGCCATGGGATCTCGGCCATGTTCCCCTGCCTGTTCTGCAAATGATTCCTGTTCCGTTGCCTGCCTTACTGGATTGGAATCCCCAATCATTACCGGTCGTTTCTTCATCTTCCACCAAGGTACACGCACAAACAGGTCTTTCATATTGCTCTTATAGAAAGGTGCGATCGGTACCATATAAGGAACGCCGAACGAATTCATAGATACTAATCGAACGAGGATGGGGACCAAGCCCGCCAAAACGCCGTACAACCCAAATAAACCCGCTAACAGCATGAGTACAAACCTGAGTAAACGAACAGCCCCCGCCATATTGATCGCAGGTAGCACAAAGTTGCATATAGCCGTGAATGATACTACAATCACCATAGCTGCGGAAACCAATCCCGCCTGAACGGCAGCTTGTCCAAGAACCAAAGCCCCAACAATAGAGATTGCAGGCCCTACAGCACGCGGCATTCGTACTCCTGCTTCGCGGATAACCTCGAAGGTCAGCTCCATTAGCATTGCTTCAAGCAGGGCGGGCAATGGTGTATTCTCTCTCTGTGCAGCCAGAGTGATAAGCAGTGTTGTAGGCAGCATTTCCTGATGAAACGTAGTTGTTGCAATAAAGAATGAGGGTAATAGCAATGCCAAGAAAAAGGATGCCATCCGAACGATCCGAAGAAAAGATGCCAAATCATATCGCTGGTAGTAATCCTCACTGGATGCGATAAACCGAAAAAGGGTTACGGGAGCAATCAGCGCAAATGGGGTCCCATCAACCAATATCGCTACCAGCCCTTCAAGCAAGCTACCTGCTACAGAATCCGGGCGCTCGGTGTTATGAATGGTTGGAAATGGTGTCCATACCCCATCTTGAATAAATTCCTCGATATATCCACTTTCGAGAATACTGTCAGTGTTGATGGAGTCTAACCGTCTGGAGATTTCCTTAACCACCTCCGGATCTGCAATGCCTCGAATATATGCCACCGATACCTTTGTCTGCGTATATGATCCGATAATTCGAGAATCAAAGTGGAGTTCAGTTGATTTGATCCTTCTCCGAAGGAGTGCGATATTGGTGGATATATCCTCCGTAAACCCCTCTTTAGGGCCGCGAATTACTGTCTGCGATGTTGGCTCCTCAACCGCTCTTTTAGCCCCCCCGCTGATAGAAACAGCAAAGGCCTTGGTGCTGCCTTCGACAAGGAGAGCCACCTGTCCATAAAGAACGGCATGGATAAGTGCTTGCTCATTTTCAAGGCAAGTGATGCCTCCAATAGGAATACGATCCATTAACCAACTTTCAACATTACGATCAGAGAGATCCCCATTTCGAATACCTGCAGTGAGCTCCTCCAGCAGTGTCGTTAAAATTTGCTGATCAATCAGGCCCTGAAGAAAAGCTACAGCGAGAACCGGATTACCCTGTTTATCGTTCAAGCAACGAAGAATGAAATCCGTGCTATGTCCTATTTCGTGCTTCAGCATGGTCACGTTGTCCTTAAGCGTACCACTGAGCTCTTTGGATAACTCATTCGATTTTTCGTCATTAACTGGTTTAGGACTCTTGCCATTTTTGGATCGTGAAGGCTGTTTAAACAGCCATTTTTTTAACTTATCAACCACAGCAATACAGTTCCCTTCTAGTTAGCGGTCAATTGTAATATGCTGCTATTCCACGATTTATATGTACGGAACTTGTCAAAAGATGCTTGCATATCAATTCATTGCAACTATGATTACAATTGCGGAGGCCCCTATTGCCTAACGACGCATTGTAGTCTACTTAGAAAAAAGCAACACATTGCTTTTTCGAATTGCATACCGTCCAGGTTCCATAAAATAAGTTTTAGACTGACTCTAGAAATTGAAACAGCGACAGCAAAGGACGAAGAAAATAAAGCCCTAGACTGTCGCTGTTTTCATTGAACTAACGCCTCTGTGTTAGTGCAATCTAGACTGATGTAATCTTGTTCATCCTAAGCCAACCAGGAGTTTAAAAAAGAGTATTTTCTTCGAGCAGTTGTGTTTCACGTAGATCTTTAGCCTTCCGAACAGAGGGCGAGTAAAAAACGTCACTATGCATATGCTGAATTTTATCCCAGTTGCCAGGATTGGTCGTGTCTGGAGAACGGTGCTCCAGAATGGCCTGATATAGGGCCGTTTTTTGTTCCAAATGGGCAACGTGCTGTTTGGCTTCTTCGAGCTTAACGAGCGCCGCTTTCTTATGCTCCATCATGAGTGTGTAGCGTTGCGGAATGGTCGAATCCCCTTCGAGACAGAAATCGACGTACATTTTAATGACTCCAATCGGCATCCCGGATTGCTTGAGACATTTGACGCCATGTAACCAGTTGATCGATTCTTCGTCGAACATCCGAATGTTGTTTTGATTGCGCTGTACGCTTGGTACTAGGCCTTTATCCGTGTAAAAGCGTACAGCGTGCTCGGTGAGTCCCGTTATTTGGGCGGCTTCTTTGACTGTATACATGTGGAATCCTCCTTGGAAAAGTAAATTTTTTTGAAGACGGCTTGACTTCGTGTAACACGAAGGCGATAGGTTTATTGTAATGCAGGTCGACCGTAAGCGGAATCCCACTGAGGTGTCCGATTTCCCAGTTCCGCGGCCGTTTGCTTTACATTTGAACAATGGGAGGAAATAGAATGCAAACCGTGACATTAAACAATGGTGTGAAAATGCCGATTATCGGCTTTGGTGTCTACCAAGTTCCAGATGTTGAAGAATGCGAGAACGCCGTATATGAAGCGTTGATGGCTGGTTACCGCCTGATCGACACCGCCGCCGGTTATCTGAATGAGGAAGCGGTCGGTCGTGCGATCAAGCGCAGCGGCGTACCGCGTGAGCAGCTGTTCATCACGACCAAGCTATGGGTTCAGGATGCCAGCTATGAGAGAGCCAAGCTAGCGTTTGCCAAATCCTTGAAGAAGCTGCAACTCGACTATCTCGATCTGTACCTTATTCACCAGCCGTTCGGCGATTACTATGGTGCTTGGCGTGCGATGGAAGACCTGTACCGCGAAGGCAAGATTAAGGCGATCGGTGTCAGCAACTTCCTACCCGACCGCCTTATGGACCTCATCGTTCATAACGAAATCGTGCCCGCCGTCAACCAGATCGAAACGCACCCGTTCTACCAGCAGACAGAGAGCGCAGCTTTTATGAAAGAGCAGAGAGTTCAACATCAGTCGTGGGCCCCGTTCGCTGAGGGACTTAACAACATGTTCAGAAACGAATTGCTGGTCTCGATCGCAGAAAAACACAAAAAATCCGTCGCTCAGGTCGTATTGCGCTGGCTTGTTCAGCGTGAAGTCGTTGTAATCCCAAAATCGGTGAGAAAAGAGCGGATCGTTGAAAACTTTGACATTTTTGATTTTGAGTTGAGTGCGGACGATATCGAACAAATTTCGACCCTCGATACGCGGGAAAGTCTTTTCTTATCGTACCGCGACCCGGAAGTCGCCAAGATGATGGGCAACTGGAGAGTCGATCTGTAAGCCTTGAATCGAACCGTAAACTGATCACGCGTTTATCCTCATCTATAAAGAAAGGACAGGGCGGTCTGAAGTGAACCCTGTCCTTTCTTTACTTGAATTGACCCTTGGATTCGCTTTTCTGCTTTATAATGATGTCATCTTTGGCTTAATCATAATAAAACCTCCTATTAGAGCAATCATTTAGGGTTCTCTTCTGTAATTGAATCGCCAATGTTTTTTAACACTTTTAAATCTTATTGAAAAGGTGTGGATAAAAATGTTGGAAAAATCGGTACTGCTGCTTATTGTGGCTAGCTTTTTGTTTATGGTTAATGTGCCGGATCAAGCTTTTAACCACCATCATAGCATTCCCCCTCAAGTTACCAGTGGAGGAGTTAAAGCAAAAGCTCTGCTAACCTTATGGTTGGCAGAGCTTTTGCGTTACCGGAACTCCGTATTTGTTTTCGCAGCCCCTATCGTAGATTCGCTTAATTTATTTCATTATATCGTTCGACTGCCTTGCTTAGCTTATAATTGAAATTCTCAGGTGTGCCATCCGTAGTGTTCAGGAACTGGCCGTTCAGGTCAGAATCAGATACAGGTTCCTTCTTATTGATACGTTCAATGACTTTCGAAGCAGCCGCTTTTGCCTCAGTGGCTGAATCAACATAGTTCCTGATACTAAAGCTGTTAATCCCTTCTTTTTGAACTCGATTCTTGTCTTTTGAGATTGTCATGAGCGCACTCAGATCTGCGGTCATAATGTCGTATTTGGCTTTAAACTTCGTCATATCAAGCTGCAGCACATTGTCGGCGGTGATACCCTGCTCATCCATTTCAATGGCCGTAGCCTCGGCATCTATCATGAACTTCAAGGCATTATACCTGATCTGCTGGTCTGAATCCTTGAGTTTTTGCAGTTCAGCCAGACGTTGCTCGTTACCCAACTTTTGCATAGCCGTGAAGTATTGTTTGGAGACAGTCTCGTAAGCGAGATTGGCACTTACCAGCTTGGTATGCAGCTGTTTTCCTTTTGCGAAATCATCATCCACGTAGCCCTTTGTATCATAGTAGGCTTTCATCTCGTCGAGGACGGACAACAGATCATTGATGACTGGTGTCAGTTTGATCACTACGGGGTCTGCGTTCGCAAAAGCAGGTTGGCTTGCGGTATAGCCGTTCGCTTTATCAATAACTTCCCGCTCAGTTTCAGCAACGCCGAGCATGATGAAGCTGAAGTTCTTCTCGATTACAGGCTGTGTATCAACTCCGAACTTCTCGAAATAATGTACCAGAACCTCATTGATTCTGCCTGTCATCAAGTTATTCAGCCTCACATACGCATTGTATTTTTCGATCTCTTTGCTCTCGCCGGACGTAACACCTGCAGACGCTTGATCCACGGTGGATGTAATGGCAGAACAAGCGGACAACATTGCACCTAACATGATAATGGCAATAAAGAATGATAGCTTTCTCAAAATAGTGATTCCTCCAACTGAGTAATTTAACGTGCTTTTCTTTTGTAAGATGTCTGAATAGGAGAGAGAACAATTGACCTCTTCTGGTCGATTAAATTCCCTCTTCGCCGCATATCAATGTTGATTGTGAACAATCTATTCAATTTTAAAATTATTTGGTGAATAGGTCTTGAGACTTGAGTAGCATATATTGGAACTTCCTGCTCGTTAGCTTAACGTCGCCGTTCAGATTAGTCGGCAACTTTTTAGCAGGATGCTGTAATATGCCAGCTATGTATCGAAAAGGTGTGGATGACCAATGTTGAAAAAAATGGTACTGCTAATTATCGCGGCTAGCTTTTTGTTTATTGTTACTGTGCCGGATCAAGCCCTTAACCAGCCTTACGTTACCATCGGAGGTGCTTAAACGTAAGCAGAGCAAATCCCCGCAAACCTTAACTGGTCGGCGGGGATTTTTGTTGAACGATCTAAGGAACAGTGTGTTGAAGAATTATGCTGGAATTTTAGGCTTTAACTGGTTCAGGTCTTTTTAATTGAAGAGGGGGAGGTATTAGCCACCCCTTTTCTTTGTTCATTTTTAGAATACGGACTCCAAAAGCAGTCTTAGTTAGATGATATTTCGCAAATAAAGCCCCGATGTCTTCTCTAATGGATTGACCCATAGCTTGGCTGCAAGACGTCAATCCCACAGAGGTATCTAATGCGATTTTAGCTGCAATTTCGGGATCAGTAAACCTTGCACCAACCGGGATATCCTCAAGTTTCACAGGCGGTCTTTCAGGCAAAATAGGAGCTGGGGCAATTCCATTATCAGTAAGCATTGCGTCGCATTCTTGGATTTCTAGTTTAGCTTGATCAATAAGATCATCCAGTACTTTTTTGAGCTCTTTGTCTCCTGCGTGGTTTAAACATGCTTGATAAAATGAAACGCTGCCTTTCGCTAACGCTGAAAACTGCCACACACTATAAACTTCTCCGTAATGCATGGGCTCGTCTTTTGGATTCCCGCTTAGGATACCCATTATAAAAACCACTCCTTTTTTAATTTTAATGATATACAAATTTATGATTCCCAGTAGTGAAGATTTAATGTGTGTATACGAAATAAGTTCTACTGGGCATGCTAAATACATTAAAAAATTGATTGCAAACACAAATCTAAAGGAGTGGTTTAGGTATGTTGAAAAAAATGAAGATAATGGTTGTTGTTGCATTAATGATTTCAAGCTTTGGAGCGGCAGTAGCATTTGCTGAAAACAGTCAAAACAATATGGGCACAAACGACAATGGTAGAACACAAATGCTAACTACTAATAATAATGATGACGATAATGATAATTGGGGATGGCTTGGTTTGTTGGGGTTAGTTGGATTGGCAGGTTTAAAACGTCGCGAGCCTGAAAACCACAATAAAAGATAATCGTAAATACAACTCAAAAACAACTTAACAATCCCCGCTAACCATACTTGGCCGGAGGGGATTGTTTTTATTCAAACTATGTCTTTAGACGGAAAATAAAGATTAAGACACCACTTTTGATCTCCGCGATGATGGCTAGTTTCTCTTTCGCGTTCAAAATATCGGCAACCTTTTGGTTTTGACACTACCAGTTTCCTGAAAAATTTTAAGTGAGCGCTATAGACGCTGCCAAGCACATTAAAATTTATTGATTTTCCTTCGTGAGAAAAGAAGCTGCTAACAATGTAGTATTCGTATAGCCACCTGAAACATTTTCATATGAAAAATTAGCGATAGGAACTCCAATAACTGTAGCAACGTCTCCTTCAAAAATCTCTCCACTTGCTCCCGGATAAACTGCCATTACTGTATTATCATTTTCATCACTAATATAAACGATCGCCGTTGTCCCTATAGGAATGTTATCTTCTTCTATGTCTATTACATCGCCGGTTATTTTTACAAATTTGTTTAAGTATAAATTCAGATTTTTATTTAAGTGTTTTGTTGTTACAGATTTGTCTACTAGATTAATGACTTTGCTTTTACCTGTAGAAGGAAATAAGTCACTGTTTTTAACAATGAAGTCATAAGATGTTTGTTCCATAGAAGCTTGATCTTCTGTTAACACGGGTGTCCCATCCTTCATGAATTCGGCAAATGAATATTGCTTATCTGTGACCTGATGATCTGTAGAAGCTTGCTGAGCAGTATTTTCATTGCTTGTTGTTTGTTCAGTGGCAAAGGATGTACTTGAAGACCCAGACCTTGTCGTTGTTTCTTTAAAATTGCTTCCACAAGCTGTTAGAGCTACAGAAAGTAGAGCAATGGATAGAACTTTTTTTAACATGACGAATTCTCCTGTGAGTATCCTCATCGGTTGAGGTAGTTGCTCATTTTATCTTGTTACCTTTATTATCGAATATTAATGTTGAATACATAATACTTTTAAGTTTTAACAACAAGGATATACTGTGTTGATAAAAATTATATAAATGGATCATTCTATAAAATTAGGAAATGTTGCATACCCGGGGGTTATCCACTACACCAATAACTTACAAATTCAGGCACAGCGTGGTCTATAGGTTTTTGGGGCCGCATTTCTTTGTATAAAAATGGAGGGTGAAATAGTATTTAAAAAAATAAATATTTTATATTTTTTGTTTGTGCTAATATATCTCTATTCAATTACAACTAGAAAAGAGGATATTGTGTGCACCATGACAAGGAATTAAAGCTTGCAGAAACAAATATTGCAAAAGGTATTGCTGTAATACTACTTTTGATCCATCACCTCTTCGCTTTTCCTGATAGATTAAAGTATGACTATGTTTCATTATTTAGTTTATTTCATGAAAGAGGGGAATTTTATTTAGGACATTTTGGTCAAATAGCAATATCTATTTTTTTGTTTCTAAGTGGTTATGGATTATATAAGAGCAATGTTCAAAATCCACATCATTTAATGCAGAAAAGCTTTACAAGATTAAGCAAAATAATGATAAATTACTGGGTTGTTTTTTTGCTTTTTATCCCAGCTGGTCTATACTTCTTTGGAAATTCTGATAGATTTCAGCATAATTCAATAATGGATTTTTTGCGGAATTTTATAGCGCTCTCAAGTTCATATAATGGTGAGTGGTGGTTTTTATATGATTATATTCTACTGCTATTAATTTTTCCGGTCAGCTTTCAAGCCATTCAACGTAACGCATGGGTAACTCTACTCATTTCCGGTCTTGTTTTTTATAATTCATATTCACAAGGCAATTATTACAGTATTATGTATTGGCAGCTGCCGTTTATGATAGGGTTGTTCTTTGCTAAATATAAATTGTATTCATGGATGAGTAAGATTTATAATTCCATCATATTTAATAACATACTGTTTGATATTATAATAATTGTAGTGTTATTTCGCTTTCGTACCACGAGTCAATTATTTGAGAAGACAACGATTGATATGATAATTGCCCCTTTGTTTATCCTCGTTAGTATTCATTTAATGAATAAATTAAAACTAACCAGACCTTTTGCTTACTTAGGTAAAAATTCAATGAATATTTGGTTAACCCACACCTTTTTTTGTTATTACTATTTTCAGAGTATTGTTTTCTTCCCCAAGGTATCTATCTTGATCTTGTTGTGGCTAACGTTGTTAACGGTACTTACTTCAATTGTAGTTAACAGCATCATTAGTCTCATTAATAACAAAGTGTACACAAAAAGTATTGATCTCAATCCAAACAAAGTTGGGGGCCAAGTGTAAAGTCTTACTATCTGTTTGGAAAAGACTACTGAATTGTACTCCACGGACACTCATTCGAGAATATTTTATTTAACTTAAGCACAGCTTCCAGGCTTTTTGGAAGCCATGCTTTTTTTGTTGAAACAAACGATTTGCAAACCTTTAGTCTAGAAAAAATGTATCGTCCAGTATAGCAGTTTAGGCGTGATCTCGAGATTACAGTAAATGTAAAGAAGGACTTCATCGGCATGTTAGCCGACATGAAGCCCTTCATATGTTTATTTAGTTGAATATTCGCTTACTTCAAATGTGAGAATTTTGTTGAAGATTACGTAGTCTTTGCGATTGCTGAATGGACCTTTGTTGTTGTTGTGCTTGTCAATGGCAAAGAAAGAAGCACCTCTACCAGCATCTTTAGCGTCATACCAAGCGATGAAGGCATTGAGTTCTTTTTTACTCAGATCGAATTCTTTATCAAATCCATTGTCCATCGTTACAGTCAGAATGGCGCGATCACCAGTTGGTTGGGAGGCCCCATCTGTATCTGACGGATCAGGTGTTGTAGAAGGATCAGGCTTTGTAGAAGGATCCGGTGTAGTAGAAGGGTCAGGCTTTGTAGATGGATCCGGTGTTGTAGATGGATCTGGTGTAGTAGATGGAGCAACTGGGTTAGTATTATACATTTCAAAAGCTCCAAGAGTCAGAATATTTTGCCCATTATTCATTGATACATTTAGACGATACTTTATATATTCTTTTGTGTTACTAAATGTAAATTCTTTTTTTACAGGTTGATCCCAAT
Source organism: Paenibacillus sp. MZ03-122A (assembly GCF_024213325.1). Lineage (NCBI taxonomy): Bacteria > Bacillati > Bacillota > Bacilli > Caryophanales > Paenibacillaceae > Paenibacillus > Paenibacillus sp. MZ03-122A. The sequence continues at coordinate 143,530 of NZ_JANAVI010000005.1, forward strand.
TACTTTGATTTTTTTGTGTATCGAGAACCACCCATGATGCTCCATCCCAGCCTTCAAAAGTCCAATCTTTTGGAGATTCAGCCTTGTAATTATTACCTCCACGAGCCTGTAATACATATTTGTTCACAACAACTGGTTTTTCAAATTGGTAACCAATCCATCCAGGGATGCCATTTGCAGCTGTAGACCACCCGTTATCATTAAGGGATTGATCAAATACGGCCCATGGTTGGTGACTATCACTCCAACTGCTACTAGCACTAGCAATTCCAGAAGGAATGTTATTCCATGTCATTTTTGGAATTGAGTTAACATCACTTGAGCTAGCAAAAGAAGAACTTGCAAACACAGATGCTAATAAAAAGATAGATAATAGCGAGAAAAATATTTTTTCATGTTAAATCCCCTTTTGTTTTATTTACTCATTAAACATACAAAAGCCAAAAAGGATTGTATAAACATTAATTCCTATATATATAAATAAAGGGTTAATTTAGGATTTGAATTTTTGAGATAATGATCGGATACTTTGAGATAGAAGGGCTTAACGAATTATATGGAGATTATTTATTCTCAAATGGTGTCTTTTAGCTATTATTTTTCTGGTGATTCTGTTTTGTTCGAGGGTATATTTAATGATCTTCAATAACGAAGGTTCCTACAATAATATTATACGAGCAATTCGCATCCAGTTTAGTTGTGGGAGTATCTAATTTAATTGTTTTTGTATCACTATTTGCTAAGTGAGAACCCGTGTTTGGGGTTTATTTCTATTGTTTTAGTAAACGATGGATTCAACTTAAAGTTTATTTTACTATCGACAAAATGTCCTTTTCGATAATATATCGTTCTATAATAATAGAAGCTTTGTCCCAACGTAAAAAGGACCCTCAGCATCTGCGGTCCTTTTTGGGTTATTCAGTACTTTCCTTGGCATTTGATATGTAATCAATTTCAATAATGTCCCCGATATTTGTAATTTCAAGTACCTCAATAATCTTTGCCAGATGGTCTTTATTCAAAACACTACGGGAGCCACGGACAATTTCACTAATGGTACTTGGGCGTAGCCCTGTTAACTGAGATAAAGTCCCTTGTGTCATTCCTTTTGACTCCAGAATCTTTCCAAGCTTGACCACGATTATAGCTTTTTTTGACATATAACCGACCGTTCCTTCCCCTTGATTCTTGCTTAGTTATGCTTGTGTTGATTTTAAGTGAAACTAAAAGATAACGCAAAAAGATGTTGACAATAACGTTATATGGTTATATTATGAATAACGAAATAACGTTAAATTGTAACATTGATTTATGCGATGGTAGCAATCTCGTTATTGTCATCGTTGATGATAAGTAGTGTCGAAAATACGCATCTAATCAGAGTGATTCTTTCCTATTGTACAGCAAGTAAATCTGCAATTCTACGTGAGTGAACATGAGGCAGTATATATTCTTGATGTGATGAACACAGCTGTTAACAATTTAAATCCCAATTTTGCTTATAACAATGTATTTTCGATATAAATATGTTAAATTGTGGTTGCTTCAATTACCCCCTCTATAGCAAAAACACTAAATTCCCTTCTTACCTAATGGGTTATGTAGCAGCGATTCACTATCATTACGATTAGGTGCCCTTACCAAGTTGGACGGATAACACTACGAAGGAGTGCAGAAAAATGGAGACTAAATCAACCATACTAGAATGGGCGGCAATGGTATATGGACCTTTTGACCATTTATATATGTATGAAATATATGAAGGTGTGCTTTATGGTGGACGCTACTTCTTTCACATTGAGGACGGACGTTTGTGGATGCGTCATGTACGCAGAATAGAACACCCAGAGCATACACGCTTATTCGTCGATGGAGACAGTGGTGGGCTGCAATTGGCAGAAGGCATTCAGCGTGACCTCATGGAGGTTGTTTCGGAAACCATTGACTAGCTACGCTCAATGGATGGCATGACTTTTTTGCTTAACGAACTGCTGTGGTTGGAAGGAGAGGATCGCTATGACATCCAGTTGAATCTCGTAAAGAACAAAGGCTAACACGAACATAAAGAAATTTTTGTCATAGAAGGAGTTGTTATACTGTTCACCGAATGGAATATTTGAGGTGATCATCGTGAAACGCACATATAAAGTATTGAAGACAGACATGGAGTTATTTGGAGCTGCTTTGGTCCAGGCACATATATACGTTGTATCCGTTGATGAGGAATTGCGTGTGACATTTGAGGATTATGGGGGAGTAGTAGAGGAGATTAAGCCAGAATCAGTTAAGATAGCGGGTAAAATTTTTATGCGAGACCAGCTTGAATTTCGAATAGACCTAGTATCAGGAGAGGACCCAGAATGACTAATAACTCCGACGGTCAATAGCCAGTATAGAGAAATATTTCACGTACATAAATAAGGCAACAGAGTTACGAGTCACAATAGCTCAACTTCGGAATTAGATTGTATGAGGCGTAGGATTCAATATTCATAATGACAAGGCATATCCCATATGACTAAGTAAGTGCTTTTTTGCTCACATAGAGGAGGGATATGATTGGATGCATTCGTTTCACGCTCATTAGATGAAATACGATTTTGGTCCAGGATCATGAAGGAGCATTCCTTTTTTCTGGGGTTAGGTTTTCGAGCGGAAGATACTCAACTTAAAACAGAAGCCAATCGGTTCTACGCCATTTTTGAGGATATTGAGAAAAGGTCGAATGAATTTAATACCGAGACAGATCCTTATACAATCAAAGAGTTTAATACGGAAGTTCAGAATGCAGCGACAAATATTTGGGCATTTAAGAGAATGGTATTGGGCCTTATATTACAATGCAAACTTCCTGGGCAAACCAATTTCCCCTTACTGGTAGATCACGTAAGCCGGGAAGCCAATTATTTCAGAAATCGTTTAGGAGAACTCAATTCAGGAAAGCTTGAACCATTACCCGATGCAATTATTGATGAAAATGTATTTTTCTTAAAAATCATGGCTGATCACGCAAAATTTATAGGACATTTGCTTGATCCATCCGAGCGTAAACTGGTTGAACAAGCTAGGGAGTTTAGTAATGATTTTGATATGCTGATGTTTCAAGCGATTGATTTAAGTCATATGCGGCCACAGTCACAAACCGTTCCACTCCTGAGTCAATTTGTTGATGAAAACCGTGTCTCTGTGAAGTCCTTGCGAGATTTTAAGAAAACAGCGCGTGATTTAATCGACGAGTGCCGAATAAAAAGCATTATCCATCCTTTATTGGCCGATCATGTATTTCGTGAAGCGGAGAGGTTCCTTTTTATTCTCGATATGTTTGATCAATCCTTATCAGGTGTTAAGGTGAACAAGAGAGAAATCATGCACTGAGAGAGCCCAGTAAAAAGAGTACAGTTTCTGTAAAATATCCAGTGAAAATAAAAGCTTTAGACTGAACAAAAATCAAACAGCGGCAGACTAAGACTTGAAAAATAAAGTCTTAGTCTGCCGCTATTGTCATCCAACTAACGTGTATAAGTACATAGAAAATCCAATATGTCACATTAAGCATCCTATGGAAATGTTCGCGATCAAAGCCGGGAGGGTCTTGCGATGGGAGAAAGGCCGGAGTCCTCATCGATTCCGGGAAAGGACTCAGAAAGGAGAAATGTCCGGCGTTTTTACGGTATATATTTAAATCCAAATATCATTGACTGCCGTTAATTCTGACTCCGCTCCTCCAGTATTTACTACACCTCTCGGCTCTACTAGCATGATATGGCACTCTTCATGTGCGAAAGGCTTGTGTTCGACTCCCTTAGGTACAATAAACATTTCTCCCTGAGAAACCTGTACCCGTCCATCTCTAAAATCAATGAACATCTCGCCCTCAAGTACAATAAAGACCTCGTCGGTATCTTGATGATCGTGCCATACAAATTCCCCAACTATTTTCACCAATTTAAATTGATAGTCATTCATTTCACCAATAACTTTCGGAGACCAATGATCACTAAATTTAGATAACTTTTCATGCAGTTTGATGGATTGATACTTCATAATACCCTCCTTTTAAACTAGATATCCTCTGATGGATTGATAATCGCCAGTACCTGGTGATCCTCCCACTTTCCGTTGATCTTTACGTTGCTTCGAGAGATGCCTTCTTTGTGAAAGCCAGCCTTCTCAAGCACACGGATGGATCCTGGATTCCGAGGAGAGGCTTCCCCGAAGATCCGGTGAAACTTTAGCTCATCGAAGGCATAGCGAACCACCTGCTTCACCGCCTCCGTCGTATAACCCTTGCCGTTATATGCTTGGTCTAGGCTGTATCCGATCATACAGCTCTGAAGCGGTCCTCTCACCACAAAAGATAGACCTATGCTGCCTATAATCCGGTCGTCCTCCTTGTGGCATACCACAAAGGAATATTTCCGGTCCTCCATCATGTCGGCCTTGCTCTTAATAATCGTCTGGAGCTGGTACTCCTCCGTATAGTACTTCTCTTGGTTGTTTGGCGAAAACTTATCAAAGAACTCTTGATTGCGCTTGTACATTGCTGCCAACTCTGCGGCGTCCGTCTCCTCAGAGAACCGGATGTATACCTGCTGATCCGACATCTCCACCATCCTTCCAAACTGTAATATTAAAAATAATTATATCACAGGCTGAAGATTGGGAAATTGATTTGATGATTGGTGTATATCAGGCAGCATTCCTTTGAATGTTAACTAAAAATATATACCGTAATTATTGGATTGGATATAATGTTTTCTAAAAAAGGAGGATATATTGTAATGAATAATGCTTACGAAGTGCTTGAAGAGCGTATATCCGAATGGGGACTCTCTAATGAGGAAATTACTGCGGTTTATATCGTTGGGTCCCGGGTAAGAGAGGACAAACCTTTTGATGAGTTTTCTGACTTGGATGTAGTCGTCTTTTCAACGAATCCAGATTACTATCTTCAAAATGATCAATGGTTACTAAACATCGGCAAGGTTTGGACCAGCTTTATGTTTCAAACGGCAAAAGGAGATCCGGAAAAACTCGTTCTCTTTGATCAGGGGGCTGAGGTCGATTTTCTATTCCGTCATACTTCTGATCTGGATCATATAATCAAAAATGGACGTATTCCTGAAGGATTTCAGCGGGGGGTCAGGATGCTGCTCGATAAGACGGGAAATGGAAACCACATCATCCCTCAAACCACTACGATCCCGGATACTCCTCCGATATCTGAAGGTGCTTATCTACAGGTTGTTAATATGTATTGCTTCGCCTCTCTGTATGTGGCTAAACAAATTTTGCGCAATGATCTGTGGGTAGCTAAGCAAAGAGATATGGACTGTAAACAATTATTGCTGCAAATGATAGAGTGGCATGCAAAAGCTGTACATGGATCGGAATATGATACTTGGCATGCAGGAAAATTCATAAATGAATGGGCTGACCAAGATGTCGTTGCTGATTTGAAAAAATCTTTTGGGGAATATGATCCCAATCATAGTTGGGAAGCACTGGTCGTATCCTTTGAGTTGTTCGAACGGTTATCCTCGGAAGTGGCAGCTAAGTATAAATACGCGTATCCGGATGAATTATTTTCCCATATTCAAAACTGGTTAGGGGGACAACATGATAAGCATAGATAAAAAGTCGGACACCCTAATTGTTGTGCTGCATGAGATTTATGGAATTAACCAGCATATACAAAATTTTTGTAGCCTATTATCGGATCAGGGTTATGACGTCATTTGTCCAAATTTACTAGGCAAAGAAACGCCTTATGACTATTCGCAAGAGGAAACTGCCTACACCAATTTTATGGATAATATAGGATTTGACCGCGCTTTCTATCATATCGAAAGTTTATTATTAAGTAATCGAGCTCGTTATAAAAAGGTATTTATCGTCGGATTTAGCATAGGGGCAACGATTGCCTGGCTGTGTAGTAAAGAAAAGTATGTTGATGGAATCGTAGGATACTATGGCTCTCGTATTAGAAATTATTTAGAAATAGCTCCACATTGTCCAATACTGCTTTTTTTCCCACAGGAAGAACCATCATTTAATGTGGATGAGCTCATTTCAACTTTAGACAACCGTAATATCCGGGTACATAAATTCAGTGGACAGCACGGATTCAGTGACCCGTACTCTCCCCGATATAACGTACACTCAGCTCAGCAATCATTTAAAGAAATGGTAGAGTTTTTCAAGGAAGGTTGATCCATAAAAGCAGTCGTTTGCTTCCAGCCCACACCTTTTTTATTGTTCTGGGGAAACGCACAGTCATGATGTGCGGATTAGTCATATGTATATACATCATTGACTATATGAAAAGGGGATGTATGTGGCTGTGGCTACCTTTTATCAAGCCTTCAAGTTGAAGAGTCGGATTTGGCGAACGATGCTAAAGCGGAACGGAGTAACAGGGATTGGAGTAGGCTATGCTGATCCTAACAGACCTGCAAAGGGTGCGGCGATTGTGTTATATACCTTGAGAAATCTTTCGGCTGTGACGCAAACCCAATTGCAGGCAGTAACCCATAATATAAGTCGGGCTTCTGCGGTACCTGTCCGAATTTTAGGTGTGGGTTCCTTCAAAAGGGAAGCGACGGCTCCTACCCAAACGAACCCTCGCCAAAGATGGCGCCCCGTGCCCGGCGCGGTCAGTGTAGGAACGACGGTTCCCACCACTGCAGGAGGAACCGGAGGACTCATTGTTATTAAGAATAATACTTTGTTTATTTTGAGTAATGCCCATGTTCTAGTCCCGACGAATACCAACCAATTTCACAATACCATTCAGCCTTCCCCGGCAGATGGGGGCAGAACGGCGGATCAGATCGGGAGAGCTTTTCAATTTGTTCCGCTTACTACGACAGGTGTTAACTTTCAGGACTCCGCCATCGCTATTGCCAATTCAAACAGTCTGCTTAACCCGAGGTATCTGATTAACCAAAGCGGTGGCCTCATTACCGTACCCGGGCACTTATTGAGCTACCGTCTGGGAATGACGTTTAAAAGAATGGCTAAAACCAACGGCTTCGCCAGAGGAGTCGTGGAGGCGATTGGCGTGGAACAAAGGGTGAGAGGCGATTCGGGAATCAAGATTTTCCGTGATCAAACGGTCATTCGTTTTACCCAGGGGCGAACTGGGCCTGGAGATTCGGGTTCCGTATGGTTGAATGACAGTAATGATCGGTTGAATAACTATGCGGCCGCGGTCCATTTTGCCGGATCTACAGACGGAACACGTTCTACATCTTTCCCGATTGAACGAGCGATGAGAACGTACGGAACCTTGGTCGCCATCCCGGCTGGAGCTGGAAGATATAAAGCAGGTGTAGCAAAAGGAAAGGCTCCAAAAAACAATTATGCCTATGTCCGTCCAATGACGAGAAAACGAATGGCCTTGTCTCCAGTCATAAAATCTAATACCAAATAATAAAAGGACTAGAACTATGATGATCTAGTCGACTTCTATCGAAAATATCTCTTTAAAACCTCTTTTACCATCGGCTGTAATACGTATCGCTCGGGTTGTGGGCAGACGCTCGATCCAATTTAATTCGAATAATCTGTCTAGAACAGCACTTCCTAAAGCACCTGCAAGGTGATGGCGTCGTTCACTCCAATCCAGGCATTTATGTGAGAAGGAGCGGCGCTTTTGTCTTGTTTTTTTTAGATCAATCTTAAAGTCAGTGAAGAAAGCCTCTCCTGGTTCCGTGATATGAAGCCCGTCCTGATCTTCGAAAAGAATCCCCTTTTGAATGAAAAAATTCATGAGCTGTACGCCTAATTGACCCGCAACATGATCGTAGCAAGTTCTTGCCAACCGTAGGGCCTCGTTTTCGGAGGCATGTGTGAATGACTTGATTGGGACAGGTGGAGCTATAGATAAAAGTGACTCCATCACCTGGGCAACTTCGGGGTCTTGAATGCCAAAGTAACGGTGCCGCCCCTGTTTTTCCACGGTAACGACTTGTGCCTCGGTCATTTTTGCCAGATGGAAGCTGGCTGTTTGCGGTTTGATGCCTGCCATATGGGCCAATTCACTTGCCGTGTGGAACCTGCCGTCTAATAAAGCGGTGAGTATAGCTGCACGGGAAGGCTCGCTAACAAGAGAAGCAATCATGGCTACATTTGATTTGGTACTCATGGCACGGTTATCCCCCTTTGTAATCCATACTTCGATGAAGGTTGAAATATTTATATTTTACAATAGGGAGGTAGATCTGAATAGAAGGAGAAGAGATGATGAACCCAATACATCAGATGAATGAGATGAATCACAACCCAGACATTAAAACGATTAGCCCTAGCATTCTATACTACGGAACCCCTGTGATTTTACTCAATACGCTGAATGAGGATGGAACGACCAATATTAGCCCCATTTCCTCCTCGTGGGCTTTAGGAGATTGTGTGGTACTAGGCATTGGAACAGGTGGCAAAGCATTAGAAAATATGGAGCGGCATCCCGAATGTGTAATCAACGTCCCGGGGCCTTTGATGTGGGAAAATGTAGAACGATTGGCTCCTTATACAGGCAAGAATCCTGTTCCAGCGGAAAAGAAGGAAAATGGATTTATGCACCATAAAGATAAGTATGAGATCAGTGGACTAACTTCGATGGATTCGAATAGGGTCAAGCCCGCCCGAATCAGGGAGTGCCCTATTCAAATTGAAGCCAAAGTGAAGGATGTAAGAATTCCTGACCATTCTCCTTATTTTGCGATCGTCGAAACTCATGCTATCCAGGTGCATGTTCATCAGGATATCATCCTCGGCGAGAAACATATTGATCCGACAAAATGGAGCCCACTCATCTATAATTTCCGCCATTACTTTGGTCTGGGTGAGCATTTGGGCAAAACCTTCCGATCTGAAACCTGATATTTCAATAAAATTATAATATCCTACCTGAATAATGAGAATTATCTTCCCAAATCGTTCTTTTTGTGCGAGAATGATTGAAAAATCATCCATGAGTACGCATACAGGAAGAGACGATTCATACAGCACGTATAACAAGGGAGGAAATAATCATGTCAGAAGAACGCAAGCTGTCATTCGAAACTCTCGCTGTCCATGCCGGACAACAAATTGATCCTACTACCTTTGCCCGCGCCGTTCCGTTGTATCAAACCACTTCATATGGATTTCGGGATGCGGAGCATGCGGCTGATTTGTTCTCGCTGAGGGAATTTGGCAACATTTATACGCGTCTGATGAATCCGACCACGGATGTATTCGAGCAACGGATCGCCGTACTGGAAGGCGGGGCTGGCGCGTTGGCTACAGCTTCGGGAATGGCAGCAATTTCCTTGTCCATCCTGAATATTGCGGGAGCTGGAGATGAAATTGTGTCGGCCTCCAGTCTGTATGGCGGTACATATAATCTATTTTCTACAACACTGCCGAAATTGGGCATTAAAGTACATTTTGTCGATTCGGATGACCCAGAGAACTTCCGCAAAGCCATTACAGATAAGACGAAGGCATTATTTGCCGAAACGATTGGCAACCCACAGGGCAATGTGCTGGATGTGGAAGCTGTAGCGGCGATTGCGCATGAATATGGTATTCCGCTGATTGTGGATAACACGTTCCCAAGTCCTTACTTGATGCGTCCTATCGAATACGGAGCGGACATTGTTGTGCATTCTGCAACGAAGTTTATTGGCGGGCACGGCACGTCTATTGGTGGGGTGATCGTGGACAGCGGCAAGTTTGACTGGAAAGCGAGTGGTCGTTTCCCGGGGCTGACTGAGCCGGACCCGAGCTACCACGGAGTTGTTTACACCGAGGCGGTGGGACCTATCGCGTATATTATCAAGGCACGGGTCCAATTGCTGCGGGACTTGGGAGCGGCCATTTCTCCGTTTAATTCATGGCTGCTGCTTCAGGGCTTGGAGACACTTCATCTGCGGCTGGAGAGACATAGTCAAAATGCCTTGAAGGTAGCGCAATATCTCGAAGGCCACAAGGATGTGGAGTGGGTCAGCTACACCGGGCTGCCAAGCCACCCGTCCTATGAATTAGCTCAAAAGTATTTGCCGAAAGGACAAGGAGCAATCCTGACCTTCGGTATTAAAGGTGGAAGCCAAGCGGGAAGCAAGCTAATTGCGAATGTAAAGCTATTTTCTCATTTGGCGAATGTGGGTGATTCGAAGTCTTTAATTATTCACCCAGCAAGCACAACACACCAGCAGTTGAATGTGGAAGAACAGGTCGCTGCCGGAGTCAAACCAGAGCTGTTACGCCTATCTGTCGGGACAGAAGCGATAGACGATATATTGTACGATCTGGAGCAGGCGATCGCGGCCAGCCAGCAGTAGTAGCAGTAGACCCTTCTTAGACTAAGTGTGACAGAGCAATCGTGAGCATCGCAAGTGATTTTCCGACCCAGATCAGTATTCGTCCAGAGTTTGATCAGGCGGGGGGCAACCTCCGTCTTTTTTTGCGTGTTGACATCATACCCCCATAGGTATATATTATACCCCATAGGGTATATGAGGAGGGAAAGAAATGAGTAGGAAAATAGTTATTATTGGCGGGGTAGCAGGTGGAGCTTCTGCTGCTGCGAGATTGCGTAGATGGAATGAGGAAGACGAGATTATTCTGTTTGAACGCGGAGAGCATGTTTCTTTTGCAAACTGTGGCCTTCCCTACTATATTGGCGGGACAATCCATGCGCGGGAGAAGCTGTTTCTCCAGACGCCTCAAGGGATAAGAGACCGTTTTAATATAGATGTAAGGGTACTGAAAGAAGTGATACAAATAGACCGCGAGCAGAAGCTCGTCCGCTTCCGCGATATGATTACAGGGGAAACAGATGAGCAGCCGTACGATATTGTGGTATTGTCGCCGGGAGCCAAACCGATGATACCGGACATTCCCGGATTACATGAAGCTGTGAATGTATTTACATTAAGAAACATTCATGACACGGACGTTATTAAGGCATATGTAGATGAAAGACATCCCCAGCATGTCACGGTGATCGGGGCCGGATTTATTGGGCTGGAGATGGCCGAGAATTTGCGGGAGCGTGGACTTGCAGTAACTATTATTGATATGGGTCAACAATTATTGAATCCGCTGGACCCTGAAATGGCCAAATGGGTAGAACAGCATATGAGGCTGAACGGGGTGGAGGTGCGTTTAGAGGAAGGTGTCACGGCTTTTGAAGAGCAGGGTACACGGCTTCGTTTGACCTCCGGGGGTGTGCTTCAGACGGACATGGTTATTCTGGCGATCGGTGTTGTTCCTGAAAATGAGTTGGCCAAGCAAAGCGGATTGGAACTTGGTTTTCGCGGCGCCATTCAGGTGAACGCCCAACTGCAAACTAGCGATCCGGCCATTTATGCAGTGGGAGATGCCATTCAGGTCAAAGACCGCAATCATGGGTTTGCAACGATGGTATCACTAGCTTGGGGAGCCAATCGTCAGGGGCGCTTGGTAGCGGATCATATTAACGGCCAAGCAATTTCTTATGATGGGGCGCTTGGAACATCCGTAATTAAGACCTTTGCATTGACTTCAGCCTCTACAGGTAATAATGAAAAAACACTACAGCGGCTGGGCGTTCCTTATCAGGCTGTTCATATTCATCCTGGTTCGCATGCCGGCTATTACCCTGGCGCATCACCCATTGCTATGAAGCTGCTCTTTAATCCTGAGAACGGGATGATCTATGGGGCGCAGGCTGTTGGAGCTGATGGAGCAGACAAAAGGATTGATGTGATTGCGACGGCTATTCGTGGTCATTTGAACGTCCGTGAACTGGCTGATATTGAACTTGCTTACGCACCTCCCTATTCTTCAGCAAAAGACCCTGTGAATATGGCGGGTTACGTGGCTTCGAATATCATGGATGGACTGGTCCAAACGATACAGTGGCATGAAGTTGATGATTTTCACCGCAATGGTGGTCTTATAATTGATGTTAGGGATGCGGTGGAGCTACAGGCAGGAGCCATTCCAGGTTCTGTTCATATTCCTCTGGCCGAGATTAGAGAGCGGATGGCAGAAATCCCTAGTGATCTGGAGATAGCGGTATCCTGCCAAGTCGGTCTGCGAGGCTATATTGCGGCCAGAATTTTGACTCAATACGGTTATCGGGTGAGGAACGTTGATGGTGGCTATAAGACGTATTCGATTATGGCTGAACGTGATCATCTCTTAAAATAGTTCATCACCCATCCAATCTGGTTGAGGTGATCCGTTACTTCGCCGTGCAGCGCACCAAAGAAAGTATCTTGTAGCTCCACGGTAACGGTACCCTTTTCTGCTAGTGCGTGGTAAGCTTGCTTAAGCTCGTCCTCACTTTCACAGTCGAGAATGATTTGGACATGCTGCGCTTTGAGCGGTTTACCGTAGGAATCTGAAAAATGGATATGACTGCTACCCAGGTGAAGTTCAGCGTGCAAGAGTCTGCCTTCCTGCTTGTTTAGCACTTTGATTTTCCCACCTAACACCGATTGGTAATAATCAATGGACTGTTGCACATCGTTTACAATGACAAAAGGACTTGCACTTCTCATGGGATCATTTCCTTTCATGTCTTTGGTGTAGGATCGCTACTGTACATTATTTACATTATCCGCAGGGTTTACCCCTTTTCTGATCAAATTATGGCTTGGTTCACTGTGTGACGTCTGTTACAATAGAAGAGGCATATACGAATGGATAGAAAAGAGGTTGAACAGGTGGGCACTTCAGTGATTTGGGAAGCAGTTATATATTGGGTGATCTTGGTGATTTCCGCTCTGTGCGTGATCGCAGTATCTGGTACTCGGAAGACAGCAAGCACGATTATTTTAGCGCCCGTTGTTTTGTTCTGTACCATATTTATGATGCAGGGATCAGTGTTTACTGCCATGAATCACCCGACGATGGGGTCTAATGTCGGTTTGGGTATGGCATTTCTGACAACATGGGTGGTCAGCGGAATATTGTTTGCTGTAGCGCTTGCAATTGCTTTTATTAAATATAACAAGAAGAACAAGGCGTAATTTACGCCTTAACCTTAGATGGATAAAGGCTTTCGGTGATGTGCCGAAAGCCTTTTTTGTATAACGATGGAGGATGTCTCTGCTTATCTGCGTCTTCTCATAAGCAATACAACGATCAGCACGACGATGATCACGATCAATAGGAATTTCATATTCAATAACCTCCTTGGTCTGTCTCATATTTGGTATTAACCACTTTGAGTTAGTATGTACCGATGGATCTCAAGCAAGTATCTATTGTCGAGTGCTTGGGGAAAATTAGAATGTGGGACTAAAAAGAGGTTTACAGGCTTAGCTGGAAAGTGTATACATAAAGTAAGGAGGCGATTGCCATGAGTGATCGTGCATTTCATTTGTTCTATATTATTTTCTTAACGGTTCTGGCACTTGGAAGTGTGGGTGGAATCGCTTGGTGGTTGCGCTCTATTGGTCGTCAGGAGAAGGAAAAAAACTAAATTCAACATGGGCATACAAGCCCGAATGCATCTTCCAGTAGGAGGGTGCATTTTTATATGTTATAATGGGAACATATGTTCTTTGCAGGAGGGAAGACGATGTTGCCAGATTTGGAACGAAAGCTGCTACGTATTTTGTATAATTATTTCGCCCAGCATCGCCACATGCCCACAATGGCGGAATTGACCGTAAAAACAGGCAAGCGAGACGCTGAAATTACAGCCGCCTTGCGACATATGGAACAGGAGCGTTACATCACTTGGGAAAACAATTCGGGTACCCAGCATGTTGTTTTACTGGAAGGGTGGGAACGTCCCTCGACCCAAAGGCGCACCCAAGCGGAAACAAGACGTTCCACTACGCAAACGATGCCGCCCGATGGTACAGAATATTGGACGAATTATTAGAAGGTATATAAAACTGGAAAATTAATGAGTTTTTAAGGTGCATATCATTTAGTTTTAAGAAAGCGAGACTATAATGACCCTATTAACCCCTTTTTGATCAAGCTATAGGCCCTGCCGATGTATCGGCAGGGCCACTTTTTTGTTCATAGATATGCTTTCCGTATATGAAAAATCCCCCGGGGATCATCCGGAGGATGGTGCAGTTTGCATATACTGCACGGCCTGCTCAAACTTCATCGTTTGATGGCATAATATATATTCAACCCCTGCTACCTTGCATTATATGGTCAGCATGTTCATAAGGGGCAGTGTGATTCCACTATTCATTTTCCAAACGACAAAAGCCCTACCTCTCTTTCGTCCTTGCGGCTCCGATGACCGCGCCAGTGTGAATGTGAAAATCTTCGGCAAAAGCTCAAAATTCTACATTAGGGTTATACATAAAATTTGGAGAAGCTCCATACGGTGATTAGGAGTAATAGCTTGTTGCGTGGAATCTTATGGGGTTAATACATATTTCAATAGTATAGCAAGAATGATTATAAAACACAAGTCATTTTTGGCTTTTTGATGATAGACTGGAAAAAATGTTGGCTAAAATGTCTCCCTCGCGAGTTTCTTAATTAAGAATAAGATGATTTTCCATCTATAAATTGCAGATTAAAAGCCGTCCTCGTTTTTATGTAAAATGCTCGAGCAAGAAGGTAAACTTTTGATGGTTGGACTCCGATATTGAATACACAAGATATTTTAGAGTGTACGGATGAAAAGAGGGGTAGCAATTTGCCGACCTATAAGCGCTTTATTCAGCATGTTATCCTGAACTATATTATAGGTTCGTTTATCGCTGTATTGTTGGTAGGTATGATTTTTGTATTTTCCACGTTAAATGTAGCCCACTATGAAATTCTGGGTCTTGTAAAAATTATTGCATTTTCCAGCGTCATTATGATTGCTTGTGAAACCATAGTGTTTCGAATGCATTTGAGACCCGTTCATCGTTTTTTTCTAGGTAACCAGGAAACGCTCAAGGATGTAGAAGCGGTGTATATCCGGGTTCATCATCTGCCTAATTTGTCCGTTTTACGTATTGTTGGACCACATCTGTTAGGCTTCTCCATCCCGGCAACCGTTATTGCGTTATGGATGATACATACTGGACAACTTACTTTTCCCTTTTATTATGTAGGAATCGCCTGTATAGGAGCTTGTTTGGTCGCTTCCATGCACGCACTGGTTGAATTTTTCCTGACCATGAGAGCAATCAAACCGCTTCTGGAGGAAATTCGTGATCGAACCTACCAGCAATATGGATTAAACCTGTCCCTGCGAGGACGAGTCCTGCTATCGCTTCGGCATAAATTTCAGTTAAGCGCGACGCTCATTGGTGCTTTTCCTTTATTTTTATTTTGTTTAGCTACACAGATTCGCCTGGAACGTTTGGAGGCGACGGATTCTACCTCCTATTGGGCTTGGGCGGGTACGATTTTAATTTTTGGTGTAGCCTTTGCTTATCTGGGAGGCAGGTTGCTGACCCGTGAGATCGAACAGCCGATCCACCATCTGCTAGAAAAAATGAATGAAGTGAAGGAAGGCCGCCTGAACAGTAATGCCAGCGATTTGTATTCAGACGAATTTGCGGAGCTGGTCGAAGGATTTAACATGATGATCGAGGGCCTGAAGGAACGGGAAGAAAAGAACGGTCAGCTATTGGACAGTTACTTCGCCACCTTGGCGGCAGCACTGGATGCGCGAGATGCTTATACCGCAGGACATTCTTTGCGTGTAGCTGAATATTCCGTACTCATTGGGCGCAAGGGAGGTTTGAATGAGACGGACCTCGACTTGCTGCGCAAAACAGCCTTGCTGCATGATATCGGTAAAATCGGCGTAGCTGACGCTGTGCTGCTCAAGGACGGCAAGCTGACGGACGAGGAGTTTGATCAGATTAAAATGCACCCGGTTATGGGAGAGAGCATTCTCCGGCAAGTTGAGCCGGCTTATGCTATGGCCCCTTATTTGCCCGGCGTGCGCTCGCACCATGAGCGTTATGATGGCAAGGGATACCCTGACCAGCTCGCTGGGGAAGATATCCCCTTATTTGGGCGAATCATTGCTGTAGCGGATGCTTATGATGCGATGACGTCTGATCGTCCCTATCGGCAAGGTATGAAGGAAGAGAAGGCGGTTATGATATTGGAAGAGGGAAAGGGAACCCAATGGGACCCTTATTTTGCCGAATTATTTGTCAAAGAGTGGCGCCGGAACAAAGGCATCACAGCTGACTCTATAGGTATCAGCACTAGGGCGAGCCATTGAGGTTCGCTTTTTTTATATACGGATATAAGATCTTTTGACATGTCGAAAGATGGGGCTTCATGTTATGATGTACAAGAAAGGCAAACGCGGTTAACATAGGCCTGGCATCCAATTTTTTGCGCTATGGGAGTGTGAGTCCATGCAATTTTCAATGATGTTTTTAATGAATTTGGGGATGCTGATTGCCGTTGCCTATGTGGCGAACGTGATTTATAAATATGGTCTGAGTCGTACCTCTGCGCGGTTCAAATATGTCAGCTCGGTGCTGCTAGTGATATTTGGCGGATGGGTCAGCTCTTGCTTTGGTTTTAACTTTAGTGAAACAGTTATTTTTGATCTGCGTTTCGTACCGCTGATTATCGCGGCGTTGGTGTATCCCCGCTCTTATACGCTTATTATTATTGGGGTCGCAATCGGACTTACGAGATTTACCTTCGGCCTGCATATGGCGGCGTGGGTCGGCTTTTTGAATATGAGCATTCTGGGCGTCCTGTGCGCTGGATTGAATTACTGGATGCGCCGTTCCACCTGGCGTTTGATTATCAAGGCATCGGTAACTATTTTAGCGGTTAATATCGTAAATACGTTAAATATTGCCTTTCTAGGCGTCATTCCCTGGCGCTATTATGTAGCGGAGGTTGTTCCTCTTACACTGCCTATCGGCATCGTTCTCAGTTTTTTATTTGCTCTGATTTTACGTGACTTTCAGATGGAGCAGCAGCGGAATCATCAGATTAAGCAGGCGAATGAGTTGTTATCAGAGCAGCGAGATGAGTTGCAGAAGGCAAAGGTCATTCTAGAGGAACGTGCCAAGCAACTGATGATGGCTTCCCAATATAAATCGGATTTTATGGCAACGATGTCGCATGAGTTACGTACACCTCTTAACAGCATCATTAATCTGGCGCAAATTATCAACGAGCAGGGAAAAGAGCTGGATGAGGACGAGCTAGACCAGTACAGTGATCTAATTTATGCCTCCGGGCATGATTTGCTCCAATTGATCAACGACATTCTGGACCTATCCAAGGTCGAGGCTGGGCACATGGAAATCGTAAGTGAGCCAGTTAGTGTACGTGAGATTGCGCAGGTGATGATGATGCATTTTGAAGTCACAGCGAAGGATAAAAATCTGGAATTCAGCTTGAAGGAGCATGAGTCTATACCGAATGAAATCCGGTCTGATTCCAAACGCGTACAGCAAATTTTGCGTAATCTATTGTCCAATGCCTTTAAGTTCACTCATGAAGGACGTGTATTGCTGGAAATCAGCACACAACATCTGGATCGAAAGGGACAAGAGGGAGATTGGGTTGTATTTGCTGTAAAAGATACGGGCATCGGCATTTCCAATCTTCAGCAGCATGTGATTTTTGAGGCATTCCAGCAGGCGAACGGTTCCATTAATCGTAAATATGGAGGAACTGGGTTGGGATTGTCCATCAGCCGTGATTTTTCCCGTTTATTGGGTGGGTTTATCCGTCTGAAGAGTGAGGAGGGCAAGGGAAGTACATTTTCCCTGTACCTACCGATGTGTCCGTCCGAAAACAAGGAGGCGGACGAACAACCCTTTAAATTAACCTAATCGCAATTGTAGGAGCAGGAGCGCTATGGCACAAAGGAGGTCTATCATGGAACGCAAAGCGGTCGTTGTGGGTGCAACAGGGCTTGTCGGGGGTTATGTTGTACGAGAGCTGCTGGTGCAAAAGGAATACAACCGCGTCATGGTTATGGGCAGACGTCCATTGGACATCAAGCATCCCAAGCTGGAGCAGGCGCTAATCGATTGGGAACAGTCGCAGAAAGCGGCGTTCGCCTTCGAAGGGGTGGATGATGTTTTTTGCTGCCTTGGGACAACGATGAAAAAGGCGGGCTCCAAGGAGCAGTTCCGTCAGGTGGATCTGGACTACCCGGTGCTGACAGCCCAGTTGGGCAAAGAAGCTGGAGCGGTACAGATGCTTGCGGTCTCTGCGATGGGCGCCGATCCAGACTCACGCGTGTTTTACAATCGCACCAAGGGTGAGGCTGAAGAGGCGCTTGCTGCTGTCGGATTGCCTGCGCTGCATTTGTTCCGTCCGTCGCTGATTTTGGGCGCGAGACCTGAACGACGTTTGGGCGAAGCCGCTGCCGCTGTTGTCATGAAGGCACTGGACGGCCTGATGACGGGCAAGCTCGCTTCCTACCGCGCCATCCCTGCCTCGGTCATCGCACGAGCCATGGTACGAATCGCTCTCGCGCAGGCGAGCGGCGTACATATTTATCCGAACGACATCATTCGAGTCATCGGTGCAGAACTAACATCCAATGATGAGGAACCCGGTACAGGAACGGCTCCTGATGAGAATGTGTAAAACCACAGCTAGGGTTAAAAATGACAATAACGCCGCTGTTGCCCGATGATTCGGACAGCAGCGGCGTTATTTGTGTTTTATTGGTAGTTTGTATGTTGCGGCACATCTATCGTAATCTCTAATTCATCAATATAATGACGTGTCCAGTTGCCATTAGCATCGAGTAGGGCACTGCCTCCTGGTTGTGTTGGCAATATATAAGGCTTGAAGATGATCTTCTGGGGAGTGGCCACAAAAGGAGTAAACAGGGTGATCATTTTGCTCTCACGTTCTTTAGTAAGGGGAACTCCAGAGCCGCTTAGGAGTTGGAGTTCTCTTCCCTGCTCGTCGAATACAGCATAATCAAGCATATCCAATTCCTTTTTGGTGTACTGGATCGTTTGTCCGTTTTTGAAGTCATTGTACTCTCGCTCCACGGTGTACTCATCCGGCATATGTGCAATATCGGTCAGCATTTTGAACGACGTTGTGATCTTGGTCGTGATGGGTGTGATTTCTACCTTTTCTGTCATAAATGCAAGATACGGATTAGACTTACTCATTTGCAGCTGAAGTATCTTGTTATTTATTTTAGTTTTGTGAACCGTGGTTTGTATGCGAAACGGCTCGGCTACACCTTTTAACTTTGCATATACCTCTAGCTCAAACTGATCTGGTAAGGCGGGTTTACCACTGGCAGGGTCACGCATATACGCAATCAGCATAGAATTACTATCTTTGCCTGGGCGGCCATACATGAAATTAAAGGCGCCGTTATTGCTATTGACCGATGTCCCATTGATGAACAGGTCCACTTTCTCCAGAATGTCCTCTTCGGGCTGTCCTTGCGTTTGGATCGCCGGATATAGGGTTTGATGTTGTGAATCTCCACCGCTCTTTTCCAACGCCACGACCAAGCGTGTCCCGTCAAATATGATTTGTGGTACCTTTAATGTAATACCGCTATGAGTAACACTGAGATTCGAGGAAGTTGCCAATCCTTCCTGATCAGCGGTTTGCAGCCCGATATCCCCAGCAAGCTTGAACATGCTATCTACAAGGGGGACCTGCTTTAATGATTCTGCCATTGTAGGTGAAACAAAGGCGCTACCGATGATCATAACGCTAATGACAGCCGCAGAAGCAGCGGCAATTGCAGTTCCCCGGAGAAATTTTTTGCCCGGTCGATGTAAGGAAGGAGACTTGGATAACGGCCCCCCATCCGATTCCATTTGTGTGTAAAATGCATCTAAGCGTTCTCTTACCAAATCGGGAATCATTACCGTGTCTGCGTCCAAGTTTACCTTTTCTGATTGTAATTTCCGATCCAGCTCTTGATTCTGTTTCTCAATCTCTGAAGAGCTCATTGAAAGGTCACCTTCCTTTCTCCACGATTTTGTAGCAGGTCCATTAATATTCTGCGAGCACGGTGCAATCGTGTTTTGACGGCCCCCTCTGATACATCCAGTACCTCTGATATTTCTCTGATCGGCATATCGTGCAAATAGTGCAGGGAAATTACGGTTCGCATGGATTCCTCCAAGTGGTCGATGGCCTCGCGCAGCTCGATTTTTTCATATCCACCTGAGGTGGAGGGTTCCTGCACAAATTCCGCCACGGGGACGATCCGTTTTTGCTTGCGGATAATGAGATGGCACTCATTAATGAGGATGCGAAGCAGCCATGTTTTAAAATAGCGAGGTTCACGCAGTTCACCCAGAGACTGGTATGCCTTGAGCATCGCCTCTTGCATCGCGTCCGCACAATCTTCATTGCTGCGAAGAATGGAACGCGCCATGCCATACATATCGGATTCCATATGTTTCATCAAGGCGACGAATGCCTTGCGGTCTCCCTGCCTTGCTTGGTGTAAGTTTGTTTCGAGATTCAAAGGATGGTGCTCCTTTCCCGTCTATACTAGCTATGTTCATTGTACCTGTATCTGGATTTATAAAATTTATTTTGTAGCAGGTTATAGGAGTTAGATGATACATAGGTGCTAAAGGTTACAGCGGAAATAAAAAAAAATAGCACCCTCCCAATGAGGTGTCTTAAAAGAAACCCTGTACGTTAATCCGTCGCACGGAATAGTGGCTTTGGACTGCACATGCTATAATACGATGAACCAGTATCAGGAAGGAGAATCCAACCCATATGAAAAAAACAATTGCTACTGAAAAAGCACCCGGTGCTATCGGCCCTTATAGCCAAGCGGTAGAGGCAGGCGGGTTTATTTACACTTCGGGACAGCTTGGACTGAATCCGGCAACAGGTGAGTTTGGTAAGGATGTACAGGAGCAGGCACGCCTGTCCTTGAGCAATGTACAAGCCATTCTGGAAGAGGCAGGCAGCAACATGAACCAGGTTGTGAAAGCGACTGTATTCCTGAAGGACATGAACGATTTTGTCAGCGTCAATGAGGTGTACAGTTCTTTCTTTGAACAACCCTACCCAGCACGCAGTGCGGTGGAGGTAGCTCGTCTGCCTAAGGATGCACTGGTAGAGATTGAAGTCATTGCATTGAAGGGCGAATAGTCTGAAAGATCCGTTCATAAAATAAAAAGTTTGCATGGCAAATGGGTGTCCCTATTAAATAGAGACACCCGTTTGCTCAAATTTAATGTGTTTTGTTTGGAATCTGAACGATTTGTCGACATGATACTTCGTTTGTATGAAAAAAGGTCGGATTATATTATCAATATGAAGAAAATCAATGCAGATCACTCGACAAGCAAGCTTATAGATTTGTTTAAAGTCCATACCTAATCACATGGTTAAAATGAATAAACAAAGCAAGCGAGCTTGGGCTAGATGATTCAGACCCAAACTCGCTTGTTCTTGCTAGAGATCATATTCGTTTTCTTTAATCCCGGTCTCGATTACGGGCAAAGAATAGCCATAGCGCGTATACCAGAATGATTGCCGCCAAGATCAATGCGGCTAGCCGTACATTTTCATTGTTCGGATGCTCGACGGCGATGGCGACATAGGCCCATACAAATACGAGAGGATAAATGCTGTCGCGATAAGGGAAGCTGACCATGATCGCCAATGCGGTGCCGATGAGCAGGATAATGATCGCCCATGTCGTATCGCTGAGTCCCCAGCCACTCCATTCATTCTTTTCCAGTGCCACTGCAATGTTGATAATAGTAGCAACGGATACCCAACCGAGGTTGAGGCTGAACGGTAGCTTGACGAACCACATTTCTCCAAGGGTTGGCTGCGGCGTGCGGGTACGTACATATACGACGCTCAGGGAAAGCAAGTATAGAATAATGACGATGACGCACAGCTCTACGTATACATACTGCCAGAGGAAAATCCAGATGATATTGAAGAGACAGCTTAGAATAAAAAAAATACCGATGGACTGAACGCTTGTCTTGGATTGCCCTGTAAGTGTAGCTTGGTACACGACAAAGCAGGCGAGCAGTACGTAGATGACCGACCAGATGGAAAAAGAGTAATCCGCTGGTGTGATCAAGGTAGGGTACATGTTGGATACAGCATCAGTGCTTCTGCCGCCGATAGGAAGTGTAGAAGCCAGAATGTTAACGAGAACGACAGCGATAAATGCAATAATATTCCACCATTTATACGGATGGCTTCGTGACATAGGGATATCTCCTCCTCAACGAATGATGATCCAAAATGACCGACTGGTCACAACTTCTATTATGAATATACCCACTTTGCTTTCGAATATGTCCTAACGGGAAAAAGTTTCTTGATCCCGGTATAATCATAAAAAGTAGTATGTATATGCAGTCATATGTAGTACAATGGTGAAAATTTTAAGCACTATATAAGCTGAAATTCCTCAGAATCAACTTATATAGAAGTAAGGAGATAAGTAGAATGAATGGCTTGGAGAAAGTAGGGAAATTTGTAGGAGGAACCTTTTCCATCTGGGTACTTTTATTTGCATGCTTGGGATTTTTCTTTCCTGCGGCGTTTACAGGGTTGAAAGGATACATACAGTTATTTCTGGGCATTGTCATGTTTGGGATGGGGTTAACTTTATCTGCGGCTGACTTTCGTGAAGTATTCCGGCGCCCAGTGGATGTGGCTATTGGTGTGGTCGGGCATTATCTGATTATGCCGTTTCTGGCCTTTGGATTGGCATTAGTATTGCAGCTGCCACCGGATATTGCGGTAGGTGTCATTTTGGTAGGCTGTTGTCCGAGTGGAACTGCCTCCAACGTAATGACGCTCTTATCCAAAGGCGACGTGGCATTGGGCGTGTCGATTGCTTCGGTGTCGACGCTGATTGCTCCACTGGCTACTCCGGCGATGATTAACCTGCTTGCTGGACGTTGGATGAATATTGATGCGAAGTCGCTGATCATGGATATTCTCATCGTAGTTATTGTCCCCATAGTGCTGGGTGTTATCGTTAAGTCGCTATTTCGCAAACAGGCAGAAGCCAGTGTTCAGGCGCTGCCGCTCATATCAACACTGGCGATTGTACTCATCGTGGCTATTGTGGTTGCAGGCAGCAAAGGCAAGATTTTGGAGACAGGTCCGATTATTTTTGGTGTGGTTATTTTGCATAATGGTATCGGGTTCCTGCTTGGATATTGGTTTGCCAAGCTATTCGGTATGAATCTTTCCAAGCGTAAAGCGGTTACGCTGGAAACGGGAATGCAGAATTCGGGACTGGGCGCTGCGCTTGCAGCAGCTCACTTTAACCCGATTGCTGCTGTGCCGAGTGCGATTTTTAGCGTGTGGCATAATATTTCCGGCTCGTTGCTCGCGACCTGGTTTTCCCGCCGGGAGGAGAAGAACAGCACAGCCGAGAACCATTAAGCTTTGTCAGTGGCTTGTGACAAGTAGCTGCGGTTCAGCTTTTTCAAACAGTTTAGAGAAGGTCAGAAAGGATGGATTTGACTTTATAGTTGCGGATCTTTATACTGTGGTTATTACAACCACTGTATTTAAGTAAGCAACAGTAGTTTAAGTTCGTTATGGAAGGAAAACTGCATCGAATTCGTATTCGGCTTTATGCTCAACAGCCTTATATTATCTGATCTGATTTAAACTGAAGGAGAGAGAACGAATGAACCCAAAATATAAGTCTCTATTTGAAAATTTTACCCTGCCATCCGGTGTTACGTTGAAGAACCGTATTACCATGGCACCTATGACTAACTTTGCTTCCCACGAAAATGGTGAAGTCAGTGACCAGGAGCTGGCATACTACCGTGAACGTTCCGGTGGTGTAGGCGCGGTTATTACTGCTTGTGTGTATGTAACTCCAGATGGCAAAGGCTTTGTCAATGAGTTCGGTGCGGACAAGGATGAATTGATTCCGAGCCTGCGTCGTCTGGCGGATACGATTCATCAGGAGGGCGCAAAAGCAATCCTGCAAATTTATCATGGTGGCCGCCTGTGTCCACCAGATCAAATTCCAGATGGACAGCCGATCAGTGCAAGCGCAGTAGCCGAGGAAAAAGAAGGTGCGCCTGTGCCGCGTGAAATGACCTCTGATGATATCCACCGCGTCATCCGTGCCTATGGCGAAGCAACTCGCCGAGCGATTGAAGCAGGCTATGATGGTGTGGAGCTTCACGGAGCGAACGGTTACCTGGTCCAGCAGTTCTTCTCCCCGCACTCCAATCTTCGTACCGATGAATGGGGAGGAAGTCTTGAAAAACGATTGACCTTTCCGCTGGCGGTTGTTCACGAAGTGAAGAAAGTGATCGCAGAACATGCAAAGCGGCCATTCATCTTTGGATACCGCTTGTCTCCTGAGGAAGGACACACACCAGGCATTACGCTGGAGGATACGATGGTGCTTGTAGACCGTCTGGCGGATCAAGGGCTGGATTACCTGCACATTTCCGTAAATCATTTCTTCGGTGGTTCGTTCCGCGACCGCAGTGACGAACGGTCACGTACCGTTCTCATCCATGAGAAGGTAGGTAACCGTGTGCCGATTATGGGAGTTGGGTCGCTGAATACACCGGACGAGGCGCTTGCAGCACTGGAGACAGGTGTACCGCTTGTATCGCTGGGACGTCCGCTTTTGATGGAGCCGCAATGGGTTCAGAAGGTGCAAAACGGCACAGAAGATACCATTCGCACGACATTATCCAAGCAAGCCCAGCAGGAGCTAGTCATTCCTGACTACTTGTGGGGTGCGTTGACGACCCTTCCAGGCTGGATGCCTGTTACGGACTAAATTTTGAATGATGGAGATACCCTAGGCTGCTCTCATGCACCTGGGGTATTTTCCTGTCTCGTGACCGTGAACACAATAATATAGGAATAACTGAGAAAGAAGGAAAATGACAATGTTACATAAAGCTAATGGCGCCATTTTGATAAAGTCCACCCATCCGGGGCTACAGATTCGATTGTTACAAGTAAGTGATGCAGAACGTTTATTAGAGATCAGACGTGAAAATTTTAATTTTTTCAAACCGTTCGAGCCAGAACGACCTGAAATTTACTTTACGCTGGAAGAACAGGCGCGTCTGATTTCTAACGGTTTGGAAGCGGCACAAGCCGGACAGGGATATACGTTTGGACTTTTTTTGCCGGAAAATGATAAGCTGATCGGCAGAATAGAGCTGTCGGGTATCGCTAGAGGCCCCTTTCAAAACGCCAATCTGGGCTACTTTGTAGATCCTGCATACCACGGACAAGGCTATGCCACTTCCGCAGTGAAGGATATTGTACGCTACGCCTTAAATGAGTTGGAATTACACCGTATTCAAGCTGGAGTGATGCCAAGAAATACGCCTTCCAATCGAGTGATGGAAAAGGCAGGATTTCGCCGCGAAGGGCTGGCTCTCAACTATTTGAAGATTAATGGTGTGTGGGAAGATCACGTGTTGTATGCGGTCACGGCTGAGGATTTGCAGAATGGCGTTTTCTGAATTCGCCGGGCGTGACCCCCTCCAGTTTTTTGAACACCTTGCCAAAATATTTTTCATCCTGATACCCGACCATACCGGCAATATGATGAAGGCGCAGCTTGTCATTCAGCAGCAATAGCTTTGCCTTGCTCATCCTGATCTGACACAAATAGTCCGACAGATTAACCCCGTACTCCTGCTTGAATTTACGAGAAATATATTCCCGACTGAGATAAAAGCGACTCGCCATATCCTGTAGAGAAATGTCCTCGTCATAGTGTGCATCCAGATAGCGAGCAATATCACGGATGGTCGGGTTGTTTGGGCTATGGCTTGGTGTAAGTGCCTGACCGGCTGCCAGCAGTCGGTTTTCAACCTGTCTTTGCCATAAGGGCAGGGAAAGCATACCACGGTTGTCGACCGGCAGTGCATGAATGGAGCCGGACTCATCTGCCAGTTCCTCGCCATCGGTATCTCCGGGTCTGTCATTCAGCCAGCGGGCCAGCATCCAGTCCAACTCCTGATTCCAACTGGCTAGCTGCTCTGCTGTCACCGAAGGCAGCTCGGCTACGGCTGCTATCCAGTGGCCTACCGCTATCGACACACGATTGGCATTACAGCTGAGTGCACTAAGCCGCAGTTCCTCTTCCATCTCAGGCAACTGGGGAAGACGAATGCTTTGCCGTGTCTGGGAACTCTGGTGCATCCAGTCGACGGTTTGCAACACATCCCGTTTCCACAACGCTTGCCGTGCCTCTTGGTAGGCAGTGGCTGCCGCTATGGGAAAAGCGCCAAAAGAGCCAAAAGAGCCAACCCCGATGTGCATGTAACACCGCAAAGCCGTTTTGATCCCTGTGTGAATATCCTGCAAGAGCAGCGGCCAACGAGCTGGCTCGCCCCAATATAGCAGAATAATTTCGTCCATACGCTCCAGATGACGGAATGCAATTCCGGTTTGAGAAGTTCCTAGAAATTCGTTGCAGATGTTAATCAGGGAAAAGCTCAAAAGCGCACGACGCGTTTTATATTTGTCTAGTATATCGGCATCCAGCTGCGTGGTACTCATCACAGCTGCATTACATATCTGAATAGCTGCAGGAAGACGTAACTCCTCACGTAAGGGCGTAATGGAAAGAGGGGTACTCGCTATACCGGAAACGATCTCAGTCAGGAGCTTATCGGCATAGTGCGGCCTCATCCGGTTGACCTCCATGGCCTGCATCGTCTGCCTGTTCCGGTCTTGCTCCGCTGTCCGCCAGGCTTGAGTGGCTTTATTTAGAGCCTCGTTAATCTCCACTGGATCTACGGGCTTAAGAATATAGTCCATGCCTCCCCGGCGGATGACCTGTCGAACCAAGTCAAAATCATCATAACCACTGACCACCACAACTCGGGTTGCTGGGGAATTCACTTGAATCCACTCCATCAGTGCTACTCCATCCTTGCCGGGCATCCGCATATCCGTAAGTACAACGGGTGGGGAAAGGGCGGTAATGACCTCAATCGCCTGATCGCCCGACTCAGCTTCAAGTACCTCGCTCACACCGCACGCTTCCCAATGTACGAGCATCCGAATGGCATGGCGTACATGCTTCTCATCATCCACAATCAGGACTTTCATTGACAGATCACTCTCCCTTAATATGAATTTCTGCAGGGGCTTCAGTGCGAATTTCGAGTGTATAACGGACACCATGAGGCAGGATGTTGTCTACGCACAGTGTGTTGGAACCATCCTCCGAGTGAAGCTGAATACGCAATAGAACATTACGAAGGCCAATGGAATCCTGCTCGCTAGTGTCCGGCTCTTCGTAGGCTTTCAGCGGACGTTTTAACATATGCTGGAGCTGCTCCAATTCGGCCTGAGGAATGGAAGTTCCGTTGTTTTCCACGGTTATTTTCACAATGCCTTCCCGGATTCGTCTGCCTGTAATGCGAACTTCACCGGGCCCCAGCCGGGGATCGGCACCGTGTTTAAAGTAGTTTTCCACCAACGGTTGGAGAATCATTTTAGGCACCCGATCATTCAGGACCTCATCTTCCCACTGGTAAGTGACCTCTAATTGCTCACCGAAGCGTTCCTTTTGTAAATCAAGATATTGTTTTACATGTTCGGCTTCTTCCTTGAGTGTAACGACCGTATGGTCCCGCATATTATAGCGCAGCATTTTGGCAAGGGAAGAGAGCAGAGAATAAATCCGCGGTACCTCATGCTGTAGAGCCAGGGTTCCAATCGATTGTAGCGTATTATATAAAAAATGAGGATTAATCTGTGCTTGAAGCGCTTTCAACTGATGTGTCTTATTAGCCAGCTCCAGCTTGTATTCCCGCAAAATGAGGTTATTGATGGTATCCATCATCTGCCTGAAACGGCGCGATAGTACTCCGATCTCATCGTTACTCATGGCCCGAATGTCTACATCCAGTTGACCGGACTGAATCTGGTTTATGTAGCGAGTCAGTCGCTTAATAGGTTCCGTGATTTTTATCGAAATCCATAACGTGGCCACAATGACAAGTAGCAACGCTGCGCCTGTAATGACCGCATTAATCTGAGTCAGGCGGGTAGCCCGTAAATACAGCGTACGATGTGGAATTTTCTTGACGAGCGTCCAGCCTGACAGGTTGGCATCCAGCTTGCCGTACACGTGCAGTGCCGTATCATCCTCAATCACTCCGTGCTCGCCTTCTTTAGAAATTCGATTGAGCAGGTCAGATTCCTTCCAGTGTGTTCCAATCGCTGCTTCTTTTCCGCTATATATGATTGTTCCGTTCCGATCGATCAAAAACAGCTGCTCTGTATCCGCATCATACAATTGACGGCAAATACTGCGCAGCGGCTCCAGATCAACATCTATAGCCAGTACCCCAAGCGTCTCTGAGGCAGGAATGTTCCGAATCGCCCGATGAAGTGTAAATACCTGCCGCTTTGTGCTGTGCTCCGCATAGGAAACCGCCGAAAAGCCGTACATATGCTTCATGTGCGAAGGCTGTATGAATAGTCCAGAAGGGCCGTAATGAATAGAACCGGTAAAGGGCTCCAGTCGGAATTCCCGTAGCGGGACTGTACTGGTAATCAACGTGGATTGCCCAGCCTCAAAAGAATGCAAATACACTTGGTCAATGCCTGACGAAGCATTCATCATCGTTTGCAGTGTGGTGTAAATTTCAGCGACGGCCCGGTAATCATCTGGAATTTTGGCCAGATTACGCAGAAAATGGGGGTCATTATAGACGCCGATGGACGCACGATTCAGTCCCTGTAAATAGTTATCCAGATTCGTAATTCCCTGAAAAATAAGCCGTTCATTTTCTTGTGTGGCCTGCTCCCGCAAGGATTGCTTGGTGAGAACGAAGGTCATAGTCATCGACAGCAGCAGCGGCAGAGTGACCGCAATGAGCAAAAACCAGATCAGGCGGGAACGAATACTGTGAAATTTCATGCAGTGAGCTCCTTTCACAATTCAAGGCAAGCCAGAGGTCAATATTTTCCCCCCTAATGGTTCACGATCCTACGTGTTCTCCAGAGCGCTTATTCGACATAATGAACATGTGAATCGCATATCCGTACGGCCCAAGCATCATGCTGCTGAAAGAAAGCCGTAAGGGAGCGTTCCAGACACCAACAGACAACAAAAGGGGGGGATCGGATTGAATCGCGCCAAGTCGTCGCAATGGCTCCAGCAATGCATTTTTGTAGGGCCGTCGACGTTATTTTTCGTTATCATTATTGTAATCCCTTTTATGCTCGGAATGTACTATTCTTTTACAGAGTGGAATGGGGTAGCCAATGAGGCAAAGTGGGTCGGGCTGGATAATTTCAGTCACATTTTATGGAATGATGACAAATTTGGGACAGCGTTCTGGTTTACGGTCCGTTTTACGGTGGTAGGAGTGGTGGCTGCGAATATTTTTGGCTTTCTGCTGGCGTATTTTTTAACCAAACCGCTGAAAACAAAAAATGTACTCAGGACCATCTTTTTTATGCCTAATGTGATTGGAGGTCTGTTGCTGGGCTTTATCTGGCAGTTTATTTTCGTCAAGGGATTTGCAGCAATCGGAGAGAGCACGAACTTGTCCTTCTTCAACCTGTCCTGGTTGGGAGATGAGATCACGGCCTTCTGGGGCATTGTAATCGTGTTTATCTGGCAAACTGCCGGGTATTTGATGGTTATTTATATCTCTTCCCTGACCAATGTGCCCCGCGATATGCTGGAAGCAGCCGAAATTGACGGAGCAAGCCGGATGCAAATTTTGCGGTCGATTATACTTCCTTTGATCATGCCTGCCGTTACGGTATGTCTTTTCCTGGCGATATCATGGTCATTCAAAATGTTCGATCTCAATTTGTCACTGACCAAAGGCGGTCCTTTCGGGTCCACAGAGTCGGTTGCACTCAATATTTACAATGAAGCGTTTGTGAATAATCGTTATGGGCTGGGAACAGCTAAAGCGCTCATTTTCTTTATCATTGTTGCTCTGGTTACGAGCCTTCAGGTACGACTGACGAAAAGTCGGGAGGTGGAAGCGTAAATGGAAACAAGCAAGCGCTACCGCTTTGGAACATGGGCGACCGAGATGGTGATGATCCTCGTCGCATTGTTATTCCTCGTCCCGTTTTACTTTTTATTCGTGAATTCGGTCAAAAGCTTTGGTGACCTGCTCACCGATTCTGCGGCCTGGCCACAAACCTTTGTATGGAGCAACTACGCTAGAGCCTGGAGCATCACGCGTTTTCCCGAAGCTTTATGGAATTCACTTATAGTTACGGTAGTTAGTAATCTACTGCTCGTACTGATCAGCTCAATGGCTGCTTACCGAATGGTCCGGCGTCCGACGCGTTATAATCGAGTGTTGTTCAGCCTGTTCGTAGCTGCCATGGTTATTCCCTTTCAATCGGTGATGATTCCTTTGGTCAAGGTTGTAAGTACACTGGATTTAATGAACAGTATAAGTGGTCTGGTAATCTGTTATCTGGGATTCGGAGCCCCTATGTCGATCTTTCTCTTTCATGGATTTGTCAAAGGTGTGCCAGTCGAGGTGGAAGAGGCAGCTACGGTGGACGGCTGTACGCCTTACGGAGTGTTTTTCCGAATTGTGTATCCGTTGATGCTACCGATGATGGTAACTGTTATTATTTTAAATACGCTCTGGATTTGGAATGATTATCTCCTGCCTTCTCTGGTACTGCAAAAGGCTGAACTGCGCACGATTCCGATTGCGACCTATGCCTTTTTTGGACAATACACGAAGCAGTGGGATTTGGCTTTGCCTGCTCTGGTGCTGGGCATCCTGCCAGTCATTGTATTCTTTCTGGCCATGCAAAAATATATTATACAAGGTATTATGGCTGGTTCGGTCAAAGGTTGAGTGTGGCGATGAACTGAAAATGTACACGGTGTGCCACTCCGCAAACGGATGGTGCTTACCATCGCTGTTGCCTCCAGATTCCCTGAATAAACGAATAAAGGTGGGAATCTAGAGACAAAGGCGAGCGCTATCGCTTGTTCAGCACCATTCCGTTTGCTCCGTTTCCACATGAATACTTCGAGTTCATCTGATATGAATTTAGAATAGAAAGGAACATAAAAATGAAAACGCATACTTTTAAAAAGAAAGCTCAAGCACTGATCTTGCTTCTCGCGGCCTTTGCCCTGGTTTTGGCAGGTTGTAACAGCAGTGGCGGACAAAACGCAGGCAAAGAGGAAGTGAAGGAAAAAACAATTCACATTTTTCAGTTTAAGGTAGAGATTGCAGAAGCACTAAATCGCATGAAAGCGGAATACGAAGCGTCTCATCCAGGGATCAAGCTCGATATTCAGACCGTGGGCGGGGGCAGTGACTATGGAGCGGCGTTAAAGGCGAAGTTCGCCTCCGGGGAGCAGCCGGATATTTTTAACGTAGGAGGTTACCGCGAGCTGGATACGTGGCTGGAATATTTGGAGGACCTGTCTGACCAGCCTTGGGTTGGCGATGTGGTCGATGTCGCCAAAGAACCGATGACCAAAGACGGCAAGCTGTATGGCCAGCCGATGAATCTGGAGGGGTACGGCTTTATTTATAACAAGGATTTGTTCAAGAAGGCGGGGATTACGGAGACCCCTAAAACATTGTCCGAACTGGAGGGAGCTGCGCAAAAGCTCCAAGCCGCTGGGATTACTCCATTTTCTAATGGATATCAGGAGTTTTGGGTGCTGGGCAATCATTTGCTGAACGTGGCATTTGCCAATCAGCCGGATCCTTCGGCCTTCGTCAAAGGACTGAATGATGGAACAGCAAAGATTCCAGGTAACGCTGTATTCGCCGAGTGGGTTAAGCTGTTCGATCTGACCATGAAGTATGGCAATTCGAAGCCGCTCACGACCGATTACAATACGCAGGTAACGAACTTCGCCACTGGAAAGGCTGCCATGATGCAGCAAGGGAACTGGACTCAGGTCCAAATTGACGGTATTAATCCGAAGCTGAATTTGGGTATTTTGCCTATGCCGATTGGTGAAGACGCAACAGTCGGAGATAAGCTGTTTGTAGGTGTCGCTAACAACTGGGTGGTTAATAAAAATTCGACTGTCAAACCCGAGGCGAAGGAGTTCTTAAACTGGATGGTGACATCCGAGCAGGGTAAAAAGTATATCACCAAGGAATTTAAGTTTATTCCAGCGTTCAAGAGCATCGAAGGGGCAGAGGCTGATATGGGCCAACTGGGTGCGGAAGTGGTGAAATACAGTAAGGAAAACAAACTGTTGGGCTGGTTCTTTAGCCGCTATCCTGAAGGAGCACAGCAAGAATTCGGAAGTCAGATGCAAGCTTATGTGGCAGGTAAATCGGATGCCGGGAAGCTATTCGAGGATTTCCAGAGAACATGGGATAATTTGAAGACCAAATAATGAACAAAAGCACGCGATAAAGCCTTCATATTTCAGGGAGATTGCATGATCCTGAAATATGAAGGCTTTTCTGTAAACAAAATTATAAATGGTAATGGAGCAGAGCGATATCCCCACGGCGTTCTATTTCTTTGAGCTTAAATGTACTTGGTAGCGTTCCTTCTGGAAATAACGGTATTCCTTGTCCAAGCACCTTGGGAATGATCGCAATGATAGCCTTCTCCAGCAGTCCAGCTTGTAAGAAGGCCTGAACTAACTGGCCTCCACCGACTAGCCATACCGCACCTTCCGATTGTTCTTGTAGACGTGGAACCAGTTCAGTCAGAGCTTCGTCCGTAAATGTAACATGTGGCGCTTGCTGTTGTTCCGTTAATGCTCGTGTGAGCACATAGCATGGCTTGCCAGCATAAGGGAAATCATCTGAGAGCTTCAACACTTCCTCATACGTCAGCCTGCCCATCAGCACTGTACCTACGGTGTCGTAAAAGTCGGCATATCCATTGTCCCCGCCATCCCCTTTAACATCATACAGCCAGTCCACCGAACCGTCCGGCAAAGCTATATACCCGTCGAGACTCATGGCAATATACAGCACAACTGCGTTTGATTTCAAATCTTCCATAGTTCATTCACTCCTTTCTATTTCCTAATGTTACAATGTATTTATGACATAGTATGTCGTAGTTAAAACGGTCATTTAAAATTAATTTTGGATTCGAGGGGTACCTTATGAATGAACGCAGAATTGCTCTTATGAGGATACTGGATTCCCGAAAAAAATATACGGCGCGTGAGCTGGCTGAACGTTTTGGTGTCTCCGTCAGGACGATACAAAGAGATCTCGACTATTTGCAGCAGACCGGGTTACCCCTTTATACCGAAATGGGTCCTCATGGCGGGTATCGGGCACTCCCCAATCGGCTTCTTCCTCCCCTTCATCTTGCTCGCGACGAGGCTCTGGGTCTTTTCCTCATGCTGCAACTGTTGGAGAACATTCCAGATATCCCTTTTGGCTCGGTTCGTGGACATTTATCAGAGCACTATTATGCCGAGCTTCCACAGGATGTGCAGGACAGTATTGATCAATTAAAGGAGTACATTTCTTTTCGTATGCTACCCACTCACGCAGAGTCACCCTACACCTCAATCATTTTGGAGGCTGCGTTGAATAAGCGCCGGGTGAACATGTTTTACCGCTCCGCTTCCGGTGAAAAGTGGACTGAAGTATATCCGATTGGATTGTATTTTGATCACGGATATTGGTACATGCCAGCGCATAGCAGAGACCGCATCATTCTGTACCGTTCAGATCGGGTGATTACAATAACGATGCTGGACGAAACCTTGGACAGCCTTCCCACACTTCAGGAATGGTTGGCTTCGGAGGAATCCCGTATAGGAATTCCGTCCAAAATAAAATTTACCGCATTGGGTGCCAGGCTGGCCGGATCAGATGCCCTCTTCCAAAATGTTTTCCATCAAGAAGGGCAGGATCAGGAATGGCAGGGATATATTCCGGTCGAAGAGTTTAGATATGTGTCCCGACTTTTGCTAAAATACGGGCCAGAGGCCGAGGTCATATATCCGAAAGAGCTGCGGATGAGGGTCAAGGAATTGCTGCAAGACAGCCTGCATCCTTATCTGAAGGAGGATGACGAATAGGAGAGAGTATCCATAGCCATTTCCATGGCTTTTCGGACTCCCCCTTTTTATAGTTAATCACATGAATATTTAAGGTTATTAACTTATGACTTTCCATTTATTTTTGTGATAAAGTTTTGAAAAGAGCCCGTTTTCGTATATGATGAAGAGTAATAATTCAAAAGGCTGGACGGGAGACAGATATGAATCAACCGCTTTATGGAATATGGCTCGGAGATGTGTTTTTTTGCTTTTCTGGTGAGACGTCGGAACCACGTATCGATGCGTGGAGCAGTGTAATCCGTAGGCTGACGCTAAAGGGAGACCTTCGGCCGTTTCGGCAGGCTGCGTTGCGTCTTGCTGAGGTACGGATACCGAACACTGCTCGTGTGGAAACCGCGGGCAGAGGTGGCAAAAGACGTTCCATGTTGGGGCGTACATTGGAGGGTTTGGCGCTGGAACCGCGCGAGACGATGGCACTGCTGACCCGCATGGACGAGAAGGGCTGTGCGGCATCGGGCATTACGCTGGGCGAGGAAATGCAATATTGGCAAAAAGCCGCTTATTTTGCGCTAGAGCTGATGCAGCGGGGCGAAATTGCGCCATCGCTTACAGAGGCGCGTCCATCGGGACCGCGTCGTCGTGGTCCGGAAGCGGCTGTCGGGGTGTGGATTCCTCGACTGTGTCAAGAGGAGGACATACGCCGCTTTCATGAGCTGGCTGCTGCGATGCCAGCTGTTTGTATGGCAGCTCCGGCCGTTTTTGCGGGTAAGGAGCCTGAAACACGCGAGGATGCAGCCGGAATCGTGCTGTACTCCTTCTTGTGTGCGGTCATCCATGCGGAAACGACCGCGGTGCTGGCAGCATCAGACCGTGAGCTGGGTCGATATCGCGCAGAGTATCGGCGCGGAGGATCACCGCTGGCGGAGCTGTGGTGGAACAGTCTGCTGACAGGTTCCCGCCCGGTGGCGATTCAGGGAACGCCCGCGGAGATGGAGGAGCTGGTGCTTCAAGCGTCCTCTGTTGAGGGAAGCGCAATGCCTGTCACGGAACGGGAAGACAAGGAGCCGATAGAAGGGCAACTGCGGTTGTGCCTTCGTTTGGAGCCTTCCCTGGAAGAGAGTGTCAAGGATTGGCGCATTACCTTTTGGGCAGAAAGCGATGCTGAGCCGGGGTTGCGACTGCCTGCTCTGGCACTGTGGGCGCATCCTGAACGTGATCTGGTTCGAGGCGGAATTGTATATCGTCAAGTGCAGGCGCAACTGCTAATGAGGCTCGGACAGGCGGCTGAAGCGGCACCTTTATTGCGAGAAGCGTTGAACCGCCCTTATCCCGAGGGGCTGACACTGGAGCCAGAGTTGTTCTTCCGCTTCCTGACGGAAGCCGTTCCTGCATTACAAAAGAACGGTATCACCGTGCAAATGCCTTCACGCTGGAGCCGGGAGGGCCGAAGACGTGCAGGCTTGCGGCTCAAAATGCGTTCGACAGAGCAGGGTGCCAAGCCAGATGGTGTGATTGCCGATACATCGTCTGTCGGCATTAACCGTATGATTTCGTTTGATGCCGAGGCTGTGCTGGGTGATACGACTTTGACGATGGAGGAACTGGAAAGCATCGTCGCGGCCAATTTGCCGTATGTACGTCTCGGAGGGGAATGGATCGAGGTCGATCCCAAGGAAATCCGTCAGGTGCTGCGCTTTATCAAGCGCGGGGAAAACGGTGAGATGAGCTTGTCCGAATGGATGCATCTGGCTGCAGAAAATGAAAGTGCAGGCGAGGCCTCATGGAAAGGCTTGTCCATCTTTGGCGCGGAATCCGCCGGATTGCTTGCGTCTTTGGCTGAGGGCGGCGTACTCCGTTCGGTAGAGCCGCGGCCTGTGCCGGAGACACTGCACGGCGCATTACGGCCCTATCAAGAGCGCGGCTTTCAATGGCTGGCTGCGATGCGTGGATTGGGCTTTGGCGTCTGTCTTGCGGACGACATGGGGCTTGGTAAAACGATTCAGGTCATCACCTGCCTGCTCGATAGTGGCATTGGTGCAGATGATCAACGTCCGGCGTTGATCATCTGTCCGACGTCCTTGCTCGGCAACTGGCAGCGCGAGTTGAAGCGTTTTTCACCGGATTTGTCACTGTATATTCACCATGGCAACCAGCGACTCCATGGCGAGCTGTTTCAGGAAAGTGTACGTGAGTATGATATCGTCCTCACTACCTATCATTTGGCGGGCCGGGACGGCAGCGATTTATCTGCGGTATACTGGTCCTCTATCGTGTTGGATGAGGCGCAATATATAAAAAATGCACGAACAAAGCAAGCACAAAGCGTCATGAAGCTGTCTGCTCCACACCGGATTGCCATGACAGGTACTCCGGTGGAAAATCGGCTGAGCGAGCTATGGTCTATTTTTCAATTCCTGAATCCAGGTTACCTCGGTACGGCGTCTTCGTTCCGCCAGCGTTACAGTTTGGCGGGAGAAGAGCGGGGGTCCGCGTTGCGCGAGCTTCATCGGCTCGTCTCCCCGTTCATGCTGCGTCGGCTCAAAAGCGACCCAGATATACGCAAGGATTTGCCAGAGAAGCTGGAGTTGAAGTCCTACTGTGTACTGACACCAGAGCAGGCCGGATTGTATCGGGGCGTGGTGGATCAATTATTGGGAACACTGGATGGGCAGATCGGTATGGCTCGCAAAGGGCTTGTTCTGTCTTCACTGACCAAGTTGAAGCAGATTTGTGACCATCCGGGTCTGATCATTCCGGGTCGGGCTGATAGTGGTAAAACGGAAAACTCGGGCAAAATGGAGCGACTGCTGGAATTGGTAGAGACGATTCGCGAGAACGGCGAATCGGCGCTGATATTCACCCAATATGTGTCGATGGGGGAATTGTTGGTCTCTCGTTTGGCCAAAATCTTCGGGGAAGAGCCGTATTTTCTGCATGGAGGACTGGCAAAAACCAGACGAGATGAAATTGTTCACAACTTCCAGCAGGGAGAAGGCCCGAATATATTCGTACTTTCCCTGCGTGCAGGTGGTGTGGGTCTGAACCTGACACGTGCCAGCCATGTCATTCACTATGACCGCTGGTGGAATCCAGCAGTGGAAAATCAGGCGACGGACCGTGTATTCCGTATTGGTCAAAGCCGCAATGTACAAGTGCACAAGCTGATTTGCCAAGGTACACTGGAGGAGCGGATCGACGAGCTGATCGAGAGCAAAAAGGCACTTTCCGAGCAGGTTGTCGGCTCTGGTGAACATTGGCTCACCGAAATGTCTGATGATGAATTACGCGGTCTGATTGCGTTGCAAAATGATGTATGGATTGAGTGAGCAGAGAAAGGATGAAGGCGATGACGAGGCCGCGAGTGAAGCTAAAAGTAACTGACGGTCAATGGATAGCGGAATTAGACGGAAATGGGTTGGAAGGCGAATCAACGGGTGTACCTTCCACACATGCTGTCCAATGGACTGGCCCAGCGCCTGTACTGAACCCCGAACAGCGAAAAGCATGGCTGGAGCAACTAAAAGCAGATCCTTTGGACATCTACCGTTTTTTGCAAGGGGAAACCTGTCTATCGCTGGATGAGATCGTTCAGC
This sequence comes from Paenibacillus sp. MZ03-122A, assembly GCF_024213325.1. NCBI lineage: Bacteria > Bacillati > Bacillota > Bacilli > Caryophanales > Paenibacillaceae > Paenibacillus > Paenibacillus sp. MZ03-122A. The sequence continues at coordinate 181,042 of NZ_JANAVI010000005.1, forward strand.
TAGCAGCTGAGACAGCCACTTCTAGCACGGAGGATGGCGTGGGTGTAGTCGACGAGGTGAAGAAAGCTCTTCAAATCGGTCTGGAAAGCGAGCCGCAGACCTGTCTAGAACTGATCGGAATGACGCGGGAAGAGCTACTGGAGTATGTATTCAGTGCTTGGGCTGGGGAGTTATCCCATGTGCAGGGGACATCCCCTGCGCTTGAGTCTACCTCGCGGCCAGAGGGCGGACGCAGCGGATCGGCAGCGATTAGCGAATGGATTGCGGAGTCTGCCGCAGAAGGAGCATTGCATCGTCCCGGTGCGGGCTTTCATGCAATTGAGATTCGTCTGCCGCAGAAGCTTGCTCCTAAGAAGGAAGCGGATATTACAGCTTTGCTGCCGGGTTTACCCCGTGCGGAAGAGGCATTGAAACTCATACGTGAACGGGTAGCTGAGCGGGCCCGAGCTGCAATCCCGCAAAAACGTCATACTCCGTAACAATTCGGGTATATACTTCCCTTTTCGAGTCTATTCGCCTTCATCGAACGGGATAACTGCTTCGAAGAGTGCCAAAAGTTCAGTTACAATGGGGAAACGGAAAAGTCACAGCAAGTCATGCATCAAATGCAATATTGGAGGAGATACCAGCATGAAACGACATATACAACAGACGCGAGCATCTAAGAGATGGACCAAAGCCCTCATTCCGGGGCTGATCCTGTCAGGGCTATTACTGGCAGCCTGCCAGCAGGGAGGATCAGGTGGACAGGAAAGCGAGCCGTTGAAGTCATCTACAGCGGTACAGGACAATGTACAGCCTTCCGCCCAGCCGGATGCGGGCAATGGCAGCACTAGCGCTGGACAAGCCTCTACGGGTACAGAAAGTGGACAGGCCGACCCTGTGATGGCGTTGCGAAGCCAGAGTGCGCTGCAAGCCACGGTTAAGGAAGAGGATGGAACTGCGATTGTCACCAATGCGACTTCTGATACAGTCGTTGTGAACAAAAAGCGCAGCTTGCCTGTAGGCTATGTCCCCGATGACCTGGTGGAGCCGCAGGTGCCTTTTTCCTTCGAGGGACCGCATGAAAAGCGGCATTTGCGTAAGGAAGCGGCAGAGGCACTGGAGAAGCTGTTCGACGGTGCGGAAAAAGACGGCATTGAGCTGCGTGCGGTATCGGGATACCGTTCCTATAAGCGTCAGGTATCTATTTTCAACAACAATGTAAAGACAAAGGGGCAGGAATATGCCTCTAAAGTTAGCGCTGTACCGGGTACGAGTGAGCATCAGACAGGTTTGTCCATTGATGTATCCAGTCCAAGCGTGGGTAATGTGCTGGAGCAGTCCTTCGGAGCTTCCAAGGAAGGCGAATGGCTGGAAAAACATGCACCGGAATACGGATTTATTATTCGTTATATGAAGGGTAAGGAAGATGTGACCGGCTATGTGTACGAGCCTTGGCATATCCGTTATGTGGGAATAGACATTGCGGAGGATGTAGCCAAGCAGGGAATGACGCTGGAGGAATATTTCGACGAGAACAATATCAAGCTGTAGCAGTGAAAACCAAGCCGTAATCCTAGGGATTGCGGCTTTTTGTCGTGTTTTTCTTCCAAATTGAACCTTTTCAAGGTAGAATCTCGTATAGTGAACGACGACATAAGCGCTTTGATTTGTTGCAAACCTCATGACAGAAGCGTATAGGAAGGGAAGGGAATCATTATTTATTATTCATTAACGTATCGCGAATGGTCGGAAGACACTCAAAAGGAACTGCGCAGCCTGACACGGGAATCCGTATCGGGAGATGAGCTGTTTCTACGCAAGCTTGTAGACGCTACGCGTCTCCATGACAAACTATGGTCGCATATATCGAATGAAAGTGAGGAACATACGGATCATTCCGTCTATGTGACTGAATTTACAGGGGAACGTGCAAAGCCTTACGGTGCGTCCATCACAGACCTCGTGCTTGCCAGTGAGGGAGGTTACACTTCCACATACAGTGCAATGTACTGGATATGGCATGAACCTGCATTCCGTAGTATGGATCAGCGGGAAGGTTCGGTATTTACTTTGGAGTTGGCCCAACGGCTATTAGATCACTATACAGTACTGGGTGGCAAAACATATGAATTTATATATTCGGTACTGGACCCTCAGCTGAAAAAGGTACATCTATTTGTGAAGGAGGTCGATCTGTGATGGAGCATTCTTGGGAAAAGATGAAATCCAAGCCCGGCTCTCGTACACGGATGGCAGCCTTTGCCCTGATGTTGGCTGTCCCAGCTGCTCTGACGGGGTGCGGTGACGACGAGTATTATGACTGCGATGAGCTTCCTGTATCGGAACAAACGGCGTGTCGGGATTCAGGCAGCAGCGGGTATTACTATGGCGGATCGACTTATTATAGTGGAGGCTCCTCATACCATAGCAGTCGTTCATCTTCCAGCTCATACCGCAAAAGCTCATCCTCATCTTCCAGCTCACACAGCGGTTTTGGCAGCAGCGGCTCACGCAGCGGCTTCTTCTCTGGGGGTTAAGATGAGCATGCGTACGATTCGGCAATTGCCTTATGAACATGATGAGCTTTTTAAGGGTGAAATCAGCCGTATCATCCCGTATCACCGCATGTATGGCAAATCCTATTGCGTGCCGGCCTTAACGGTATATCGGGAAAGCGAGCTGGCAGAGCTTCAGGCTGCTTCTGAGGCGGTACATCGTATTTATCGCAAGGTTCAGCAATTCGTTCAGCGCTATATGCCGGATGAATACCTGGTGGAACGGTTGGGGATTCATCCGGGCTTGCTGCGTGCTGCACGTATGGAGGCCGAGCCGGATGGGATAACCCGCCAGGACTGGATTGTGGGGGAAGCGGGTATCAAGTGCATTGAGAATAACACCGATACCCCAACCGGGATTCCCGAGGTGGCTTATCTCGAAGGAAAGCTGCTGGAGGTGCTGAGTAAGGGAGGAATGTCGGAGGATGACAATGCACTACATGGACCCTCAACTGGAATGGACGAGGCGATTCAGTCTGCCTTGACGGAGCTCATTCATTTTTATAGCCGCAAGGGATTAGGGACAAAGGTGTATTTTGCTTGCTATGACTGGCACATCGAGGATCAGACCAACACCAAATATATTATGCATTTATGTGAACAAGCCGGATTCGAAGTCGTTTATGCTCCCTTGGAAGAACTGGAGATTATCCCGAATGAAGGATTGTATCACCGGGGAGAGCAGATCCACATTCTCTATCGCCTGTATCCGCTGGAATATCTAATTGATGACCGGGAAGAGAATACGGGGCTTGAGGTGGGGCAGGCGCTAATGGATATGGTGGCAGACGGGAAAATAGGATTAATCAACCCGCCACAGCATATCATTACCCAGAGCAAAGGGTTCACCGCAACCGTGTGGTCACTGTATGAGCGCAATGAGCAAACACCAGAGTTCTGTGGCTTTCGTTTGTTTGACGATCGCGAGCTGGAGGTGATACGAACCTACCTGCTGCCTACGTATTTTGAGCCCTCGGTGTTTATGCAAAATAAAGAGCCTTATGTGGCCAAAGGTATATGGGGACGGGAGGGTAAAGGGACGCACTTGATTGAACATCCTCAATCCGAGGAGATGCTGAAAGGCGCCTTGGGAGAGGTTGAACCTGCGGAGATTGACAACCCTGATCTGCTTCACCAAGCTGACGCTCCACGAACGCCTGAGCAGGAGGAAGCCGCACATATTGCCGCTTATTACGAGGGACAGCCTAAGATTTATCAGCGGCTGTGGCCGATGCAGAGTGCAGAGGTACAGACCGACGAAGGACTATTCCACGGCTATGTGCTGACAGGCATATTCGTGATTGGAGGGCGTTTTGCGGGTGTCCTGCCGCGAATCGGTGAAAAGGTAACAGGTGATATGGCCTACTATTGCGCCGCCGCCGTTGCCACCGCACCTCCTAATCCGCAAATTATATAAGCTGAATTAAAAAATGTACAATATTCGAACATATCTGTTCATTTTCACAAGTGAGGATTTGGCAAAATCCTGAAGTATCATAAGGAGGAAGAAAATTGGACTCTTATATCAGTTTGGGGAACGCATTGGGCAATGTAGGTGTCGGCCTGCTTATCCTATTTGCTATCTTAATCGTAGGTTATTTTGTGTTCAGTTTGCTGACACGTTATAACGATAATCAAGAAATCGCACGCGGCAATGAGGCGGCAGGCATCTATATGGGTGCAAAGCTGCTAGGTCTGTGTATTATCGTGGGGATGGTGTCGTACAGCAGTCATTCATGGCTCGAAATGCTGACATGGTCGGCCGTAGGCATTGTAGTATTGTGTTTGGTCTATGTGATTTTTGATCTGGTGACGCCGCGTACCAAGGTGTGCGAGGAAATTGCCAAAGGCAATGTGGCTCTGGCACAGCTGCTGCGCTCGATCATCGTCGGAGTGTCTTTTGTCGTAGGTACATTTTTGATGTAGTCGATATAGAGAAGGAATATCAAGGATCTGCAATACCGGACAACGGAGCTGCAGATCCTTTTTTTATGGAACATTGTATTCACTGCCCGGCATCAGACTGTTGAATTGAAGGTTGCAACGATCACTTCCTGTGGGGACTATTCTATAAAGCAACGGGTGATACTGCATAGCAAAAGGAATTTGCTACAGAGTTCAAACCAAATAGAAGAGAAGGGAATTCTGAACATATGAGTACCTCCACCTCCCCAACCAAACAAATTCGGATGGGTATCATTGGCCTGGGTCTTATCGCTGAATATCACATAAGATCACTGCACAGCATCTCGGGGGTATCTATTGTGGCCGTTAGTGATGTGAATCCCAATCGCCTTCAAGCCATCGGAGAACAATTGCAACTGCCTGCTTCCAAGCGGTACTCCCATTATGAAGCATTAATCCGTGACCCAGAGGTAGATGCGATTCTGTCGCTGACACCCAATGATGTGCATTTTGACATTATTCGTATTGCGCTGGAAGAACACAAAGCTGTACTGGCAGAAAAACCATTGACTCTCACATGGGAAGAAGCGGATCAGTTGAAAAAGCTATATACAGCGAATCCGGTACCTTTGCTGGTTCACTATAAGCATCGCTATGGCGCGGCCTTCCAATATACCAAGCAACTGCTGGATGAGCAAAAGCTGGGCAAAATCTATAACATTCAATTTCGTTATCTAATGGATGCATTTGCGCCGTATCGTCAGCATCCGTATACATGGCGTCACAATTTAGCCAAGGCTGGTTCTGGAGTAGTGGGAGATACAGCCTCACATATCATTGATCTGGCCCGTTTTTTGGTGGGTGAATTTAAAAGTGTCGCAGCATTGCTACATACCATTACACCCGAGCGGTTCGATCCGATCACGGGTCTGCCTGTAAAAGTGGATGTGGAAGATCTCGCTGCCTTTCATGGCATCGTAGGCGACAATACCGTGGGAACCTTTATCACTCATAAAAATGCCATCGGCATACGGCACGATATCGAAGTCGATATCTATGGAGAACTTGGTACGCTGCACGCCAGCCTCAATAACCCGGAAAGTATCCGCATTGTGCTGCGTGACCTGGAACACCCGGGTGCCGAATACGAGAGTTGGGCTGTCCCTGCAATCTATAATCATACGGCCTATGAAGATTTTGTTGAGCTGGCAAGGGGAAAGTCTGTGGATCGTGCTCCCTTATTCGAGGACGGCTACAAAAACCAGTGGGTACTTGAAAAAATACTGCAATCCTGGAAAGAAAATGGACGTTTAGTAGAAATGTAGGGATGTGAGGGGAGTCGCTGAAATTCCAGCAATGACAAAAAGTATAAACATGCTGTGACCGCAAGAGGGTTCCTTGGAAAGAGCAGCCATCTTGCGGTTTAGCAATTCAATATATCTGTAAAGACATCTTTTTCATCATTTTCGCATCGCCACGCTTATATCACTTCAAATCAATCCTGCCTCAATCTTTTCAATAATGGTCAGCAAGAAGGATTCAGCTAAGCTGTTTTTCAAAATAGCTTGCTTGGCTTCCTCCAGTGTAAACCAACGTGCTTGATCTACCTCCGTACTAAGAACATCTAACTGATCGTCATTCACAATGGACACAAAATTCAGCATCAGTGTATTGCTTCGTTCAAAATACTCGCTGCGCATATATTGATACTCATCGACTTGTAATCCTACTTCTTCCTTCACTTCACGCACCAATGTCTGCTCGGCGGATTCCCCCTTGTTCACATAACCTGCCAATAAAATGAAGCCTTGAATATTGTACTGCTGTATGAGCAGCACCTTATCTCTCTGACGATTCAATACAGCGGTACTGATCGCAGTGCTGAATATCGGGAAACGAAAGACCTGGCATGTATGACAAAAAGGGATAGGGCCTTCGCCTTCACACTCCTTCACCATCAATTTTGTCCCGCATTCATAGCAATATTTCATGTAAGCTCCACCCTTGTATCCCATTTTTAAAATTGTAAATGTTGCCTTTAATGCCGTGTTTGTAATGCAATACTCATCATCTTAATTCTACGATCATTGTTCTGTCTACGGACGCTTTATTTCTTCGCTTGGTCTTTATCCCTTTTCTTGCTGCGTTCTTGTCCGTCTAGCCCCGATCAGCCGCCAGCCTGTTAACAATGCCGCCACAAGACAGATGGACGCGGACGTCATAAAGACTACATGCATGCCTGCCAGAAAAATTTCTGGATGACCCGAGACCAAGCCGGTGACCCGATAACCAGCCTCTTTACTCATAATATAAAAGAGGATCGATGTGGCCAAAGTGATCCCCACAACCATACCGACGTTGCGAACCAGCGAATTGACACTCCCGGCTGAGCCGAGCTGTGTGCGGGGTACTGTAGACATAATCAGCGAGTTGTTCGGCGATTGGAATAAACCACTGCCAATGCCCAGCATGGCAATCCACAGACCCACGAGCGGGATGGAGCTGCCTGCATGCAGTTGGGCCAATCCAATCTGGGCAATGACCATAACGACCAGCCCGGCGAATGTGAGCAGTTCAGATCCGATTTTATCGGAAAGCGCACCGCTGAGAGGGGCCACAATAACCATCGAGATGGGGAGCAGCATCAGCAGGAACCCGGCATGAAAAGGCGACAAGTTCAGCATATTCTGCGCATAAAAGGGCGAAATGATGTTAAAGCAAAAATTAGCGACGAACACCAGAAAAGCACACAAAATACTGAGCGAAAATAACGGATTTTTGAATAGCGCGAGCTGTAAGAGCGGCCCAGGACGACGAAGTTCCAACCTAATGAACATGGCAAAAGCAACTACAGCCACCACCAGCGAAGCAACGATACGTTTGTCGCCATACCCGACCTGCTGTCCCAGCAACAATCCGACGAACAAAGTGAGAATAAAAATAGCAAATACCAAGCTACCGGGAACGTCAATTTTATCTTTCACCTTGATCAAATCCTTCGGCAGAAGCTTCCAGCCAAGAAAGACAGCGACCAGCCCTACCGGTACATTGACCCAGAAAATGTACTGCCAGCCCAGCGACGAGACAATAATACCGCCCAAGCTTGGCCCGGCGATACTGCCCAGAGAAACGAAGGTTCCAATGAGGCCAAGTGCTTTGCCCCGTTCATTGGACGGGAAGATATCTGTCACGATCCCCTGGCTGTTCGCCATGGTCATGGAGGCTCCAAATGCTTGAATAATACGGGAAATCAGCAGCATAGAAAGCGAAGAGCTAAGACCGCACATTAGGGAGCCAAGAATGAATACGATTGTACCGATTTTGAATATTTTGATTTTACCGACGATATCTCCAAGCTTGCCAAAAAATAAGATAGCGGTACATATCGCCATTAAATAGGCGGTTGTCACCCATTCAATCTGTGCCACGGGTAAATGTAACGTGCGAGACAACACAGGAAGAGCGATATTGACGATGCTTCCATCCAATGTGGACATAAATGTAAACAGATTCAAAACAATTAAGATCAGCCAACGTTTCTTCTGGACTTCGATATTCTCTTGATAGGTTGTAGCCGTTGTAGCAGTTGAACTCATCATTACACCTCGTTATCGTTAACAATTTCTATTTAGTTGCACGCGCAACTAAATGAACGGTTCTAGTGTACAGCAAATTAGTTGCGTGCGCAACAATATTGTTGTAAACTTTGCTTTGGTCCCAACTGGGGATTTGTCATTTTCAAGCCAATGAGGTGTATTTAATGAGAAAAAAACCGATTGGAAAGCTAATTTCCCACTTGTACCGTCGAAATCAAAAAATACTGTCCAAAAAACTGGGCCCTTACGGAATCGGCAGTGGAGGACAACACAGCTTTTTAAAGCTCATTTTGCAGCGACCGGGCATTACACAAGAGCAGTTGACGAATGAACTTAAATTTGACAAGGCAACCACGGCACGCTCTGTGAAACAATTGGAGGAATCAGGCTATATTGAACGGAAAACGGACCCAAATGACCGCCGTTCCTATCTTGTATCTCCCACGGCCAAAGCGTTAGAGTTTGCCCCTGTCTTACAAGGAATATTGGACGAGCTCAATGTCAGCCTTGTCCATAAACTATCCGAAGAGGAAGAGGATCTTCTTATCGACTTACTGCAAAAGATTAGTATAGACCCTGACGAATAAACAAATAAACAAATAAGGAGTTAGCCAGAGGATCGTGGTAGGTAAAAGAAAAAGCAGCCCTCACAGAGGATACTCTGTGAGAACTGCTTGATACCACTTATTCAGTCCACGCCAATTCCTTTGAACGCATTCATGACTAATTGTCGCACATAGGAATCGTCTAATGGATAACCAGTTACCAGCAATCGATAAAAAACGGGCCCATAAATGAGATCGATACATAATTCAATATCGAGATTATCCTTCAATTCTCCGCGCTCTATTCCGCGCTCAATAAGAAGCCTGGCCTCAAGTCGCCGAGGGTGGAAATATCGGGTCCGGTATGCCTCTGACAATCCTGAATCAAGTTGCCCTTCGCCTATTAACTCCGTAATGATTTTACCCTCTCGGCTTATTAAGAACCGCACTAAATTTGTGGCATGAATGAGAATGTCATCTAATACACAACCCGTGTCGGGCACGGGCAATCTTGCTATGGTGGCTGACAGGAAACCATCCATTACTACTGCAGCTTTGTTAGGCCACCATTTATAAATGGTGGCTTTGCTCACTTTTGCTCGCTCAGCAATTTTTTCTACCGTAACCGCCCCAAAGCCTTGCTCCAACAGTAGATCATAGGAAGCGTTAAGGATAGATTTTTGCGTCTCGACATTACGTGGACGTCCTCTTTTGCTCTGCACTGGAATGCTCACCTTCTTAACAGATATAAGTAAACGCGAAAAATAAACTATACGTTCAGTATATCAAATATTATGTGAAATAAAAAAGTTGGTTTTGCCTATTTACAAAACGAAACGTTCAGTATATTATTTGATTATCTAATTAGTGAACTATACGTTTAGTATTTAAATTAATGAGGAGGATTATTATGCAAAGAGAACAACAAGTCTTAAAAAGTAACCGTATCTCAAATTGGATGATGTTTTTGTTGGCAGCCGCATGCGGCCTTATTGTTGCCAACCTGTACTATGCTCAAACCCTTGTAGGACCTATTCACGTTGCTATGGGTCTTTCTTCTACAGCAGCGGGCTTCATTGTCACCTTAACTCAAATCGGTTATGTGGTGGGATTGTTATTTATCGTACCGCTCAGCGACATTATTGAAAATCGACGGCTCATGGTCATATCGCTAATTATCACAGTCTGTGCATTGGTTGTTGCCGCTTTTGCCACCAATGCCCCGTTGTTCCTGACCGCATCCTTATTCATTGGAATTGGATCTGTGGTAGCCCAGATACTGGTGCCGTACGCCACCTATTTAGCATCCGAAGAGCAGCGCGGCCGCGTTGTTGGGAATGTCATGAGCGGACTCTTGCTAGGCATTATGTTCGCACGGCCAGTAGCAAGCTTTATCACCAGCATCTGGGGATGGCAAGCCGTATTTATTTTGTCAGCCATTGTCTTGACGCTGTTGACGATTCTGCTCTCACGAGCTCTTCCAGAGCGCAAGCCTGTGCCTACGGTATCTTACAGTAAATTAATTTTCTCGCTAGGCACTCTTTTAAAACAAACGCCTGCACTGCGCCGCCGTGCCCTGTATCAAGCCTGCCTATTTGGTGCCTTCAGCCTATTTTGGACTGTTGTTCCTCTACGTTTGGCGGATGATTTCGGAATGTCTCAACAAGGGATTGCATTGTTTGCTTTAGTAGGCGTAGGCGGTGCAGTAGCTGCCCCGATTGCCGGGAGATTGGCTGATAAAGGTTGGAGCAAAGGTTTAACCGGGTTAGCTATGATCATTGCAGCCTTGTCTTTTTTGCTCATCTATCTTTTTCAAAGTCATTCGACGGTTGCGCTCGTACTTCTCTTTATTTCAGCGATTACACTGGATATGGCTGTATCGGGAAATCTTGTACTTGGACAGCGTGTGATTTACTCCTTGGGGAGTGAGGCGAGGGGGCGTCTGAACGGATTATTCATGTCTATTTTTTTCATAGGCGGAGCGATTGGATCATCATTAGGTGGTTGGTCGTATGCGTTAGGAGGTTGGAATTTTAGTTCTCTGATTGGAGTCGTCCTGCCTGTGCTGGCTTTGCTGTACTTTTTCACTGAGAAAGAAACGAGTGGAGACGTGCGAAAGAAACAAACCACCTGATAGAGGTCGGCTTTAAGCTATGCCGTACGCAAAAACATAATCATTAAAATGGCTGTTCCCAAGAGAAAACAAAGGGGCGAGTAGAGCACAGTGTCCCACTTTGCAAAAACAGTTCCTTTTTTTCTCTTGAAGAACCCTACCCATTTGAAATCTCCTATAGAACGTAAAATAAATACGCACGACAACAAGCCTGCACCGTAGGAATGAAAGGTACTGAAAAACAGGAATTGTGTAACTCCACCTAGTTCTAGTACGAACCAAGCGGCTAAAGCTAGTAGAATAGCTACAATTGATGTCCCTATCTTGGAGGGCTCAAAGAGCAAAGCCGTTCCTGTGCTTGGGATCGCTGCCTTTGCACCTTTTTGTCCGCCGAATACCCAATAGGAGGCATGAAATTACATAAACGCCCACTTGAAATACCTGCGAATTTGATCTATAATGCTGTAGCATATAGTGATATTCAAGGCATTGACCAAAGACATGATTTCCTTGAAGGGCCGTTCAGAGAGAAAAGACGAGGCTGAGAGCTTTTCCGGCAACCGCATGTGAAGTTACCCCTTTGTAGCTGTGACGTTGAACATGTAGCTGTGCAATCTGGCAGTAACATCAGTAAGCGCCTACCGCTTTATCCCCGTTAACGGATACCAATGGAGGGTCACGCATGTCGTGCATGAGCATGTTCCGATGAACATAAATGTACGCACAGGAGCGGGCCGAACTAGGGTGGAACCACGAGCTGAACGCACTCGTCCCTTGAGGGAGAGAGGCGTTTTTTTTGCGTTCAATTTTGATATAGAACACAATTTGAAATGGAGGCTTTAATCGTGAGTATTCAAGTGAAATTGCCAGATGGAGCCGTACGCGAGTACGAGCAGGGCGTAACAATTGCCGACGTGGCGGGTTCGATCAGCTCCGGGCTGAAAAAGAACGCCGTAGCAGGTAAAGTGAACGGGAAGGCTGTAGATCTGAACACCGTTTTGGATCAGAACGTTGACCTTGAAATCATTACGCTGGACGGTGCAGACGGTCTGGAAATTTATCGTCACAGTACAGCGCATTTGCTCGCTCAGGCGCTCAAACGCATTTACGGTGAGAAAAACGTGAAACTGGGTATCGGTCCGGTCATCGACAGCGGCTTCTACTATGACATTGATATCGAAAATCCATTGTCTGTTGACGACTTGGCCAAAATCGAGAAGGAAATGACGAAGATCGCACAGGAAAATCTGCCGATTACACGTCGTGTGGTCAGCCGTGAGGAAGCCACTCGTATTTTTGGAGAGTTGGAAGATCCACTGAAGCTGGAACTGATTCGTGATTTGCCGGAAGAAGCGGAAATTACAATCTATGATCAAGGCGAATTTTTTGACCTGTGTCGTGGCCCGCATTTGCCATCAACTGGCCGCATCAAAGCTTTTAAACTGTTGAGTGTAGCGGGCGCATACTGGAGAGGCGATTCCAACAATAAGATGCTGCAACGTATCTACGGAACAGCATTCCCGAAAAAAGCACAACTAGATGAGCACCTGCATTTGCTGGAGGAAGCGAAAAAACGCGACCATCGCAAGCTGGGTAAAGAGCTGGAACTGTTCATGTTCTCCGAAGAAGCACCGGGCATGCCGTTCTACCTGCCTAAAGGTATGGTTGTCCGCACTGCATTGGAAGATTACTCCCGTGACATTCAACGTCTGCATGGCTATGAGGAAGTACGTACACCGCTGATGATGAACAACCGTCTGTGGGAACAATCGGGACACTATGAGCATTACAAGGAAAACATGTACTTCTCCGAAGTGGATGAAACTACATTTGCTCTGAAACCGATGAACTGCCCAGGGCATATGCTTGTGTTTAAAAATGAGCTTCACTCTTACCGCGATCTGCCAATTCGTATAGCCGAATTTGGACAAGTGCATCGCCATGAGCTGTCCGGCGCGTTGAACGGTATGATGCGTGTTCGTACATTCTGTCAGGATGATGCGCATATTTTCGTCACACCAGGTCAGATTGAACAAGAAATTACAGACGTAATTAAGCTAATTAACGAAATGTATAGTGTGTTTGGCTTTGACTTCACAGTGGAATTGTCCACACGTCCAGATGACTTTATGGGCGAGCCAGCACTGTGGGATCAAGCGGAACAAGCTCTGCAAAACGTGCTGGATCACCTGGGCATCAACTACCGTATTAATGCGGGAGATGGAGCATTTTACGGTCCGAAAATTGACTTCCACATTCTCGATGCGCTCAAACGCAGCTGGCAGTGCGGAACGATCCAATTGGACTTCCAAATGCCTGAAAAATTCGACCTCACTTATGTGGGCGAGGACAACCAGAAGCACCGTCCAGTCGTTATTCACCGTGCCATCTATGGTTCGATTGACCGCTTCATGGGCATCCTGACTGAGCATTTTACAGGTGCATTCCCATTGTGGTTGGCTCCTGTTCATGCGAAGCTGTTGCCAGTATCCGAGAACTATATCGAGACTGCTAATGAGATACAGGATGCGTTGCTGAAAGCAGGTCTGCGCGTCGAAGTGGATACTCGCAATGAGAAGCTTGGTTATAAAATCCGCGAGGCGCAACTGGAGAAGGTTCCATATATGTTCGTTATCGGGGAAAATGAAAAAACAACCGGTACTGTAGCAGTTCGTAAACGTGGCGAAGGCGATCTGGGATCACTCAGCATTGCGGATATCGTTGGGAAAATCAGCACAGAGATTCGCGAGAAACAGTAATATTTGATCGAGAAAATGTGTAAAAGAGCCATCAAAACCATGATGAACGTGGTTTTGATGGCTCTTTTTTTGTACCCAATACATAAGAATCCAGCGTAAGACTGAACCATAGTTGTTGCAGCCTCGACTGAATTCTTAAATTATCTTGTACACAAATACTTAGCAGGTTTGTGGCCGTGAAGTGGCGTGATCTGCTGGGAGGGAGAGTGTCTTCAAGGACGTCTCTTCGGATTGTTTGGCCGGGGATTCTTCCGCATCCTGCTCCTCGCTAAGCGATAAAATTTCGCCGCGCAACTTCAGCATTTTCTGATCCAGCTCGTAGGTTGCACGTGCGGCTTCGGTCAATCCATTAACGACATGTTCAGGCACTTTCTTATCAAACTTATAGTACAAAATATGCTCCATACTGGCCCAGAAATCCATAGCCAATGTGCGCAATTGAATTTCAACCTTGATCCAGCGTGTGCCTTCAAACAGGATCAGCGGAATTTCCACAATGACATGCAGGCTCTGGTAGCCGTTGGGCTTAGGATGGGCTATATAGTCCTTGACCTCCAGAATACGAATGTCTTCCCGTGTGTGAAGATGATCCATCAGACGATAAATATCTTTCACAAAAGCGCATACCACGCGCATTCCAGCGATATCATGAATTTCACGCAATATATTGTCCAAGGTCACTTCATGCCCTTTGCGCCGAACCTTTTCCACGATGCTGTGGGGCTCTTTGATCCGGGTTTTAATATGCTCAATCGGGCTAAAACCGTCTAACAGCTTCCATTCCGTCTGAATCAGCTTAATTTTATTCTTTAATTCCTCCAGAGCCAGCTGATAAAGGACGGGAATCTTTCTCCACTCCTCTAGTTGCTTGGCGTCGACACTGTTTTGATCCAGCTGTAGCTGAAATTCCTGCAAGGGTAATGGGACAGCATTCAGGTGCTTCCAATCCGGTTCATTCACAGAGCATTCTCCTAAATGAGGCTTATGATGTCCTCGATCTTTTTCGTAAAAATGCATTATCGTATACATTGTACACTATGTCAAAACCTACAGGCAAAGGAGAGACGGTCAAAGAAAAAAAGAAATACAACAAGAATTATAGTGGTAAAACCGAGTAATCCGATGTATAATTACAAAAATGCTGATTTAGAGCATTTAATTCTTTTGAAAAAATCACAAATGTAGAGTATCCATCATTAGATTAAAAATATAAATTACAGAAAAGAGGAAAAGAAAAATGGCAAAAGTAGAAAGTTTTCAATTAGATCACACGATTGTAAAGGCTCCTTATGTAAGAGCAGCGGGAGTAGAGCATGACGAAAAAGGAAGCACAGTACAAAAGTATGACTTGAGATTTTTGCAACCCAATGAAGATGCACTCCCTACAGCTGCTGTACATACGCTGGAGCACTTATTAGCAACGTATCTGAGAGATGAAATCAAAGGAATTATTGATATCTCTCCTATGGGATGCAGAACGGGGTTTTACTTGATTCTATGGAATGAACATGAGCCTGAGGAAATTGCACTCGCTTTGGAAAAAACTTTGAAAAGAATTCTGGAAACGACAGAGGTTCCGGCTGTTACTGCTTTAGAATGCGGGAACTACAAGGACCACTCTCTTTTTTCCGCGCAGGAATATGTGAAGATTGTATTGGAAGCTGGTATTAGCCGCGATCCTTTCGAAAGAGTACTTTAAAATCTATGATTTCGATTGACCTATCTCATCAGACAGCGGTAGTGACAGGCGGCAAGTCAGGCATAGGCAAGGGAATTGTAGAGCTTTTCATTCAAAGCGGAGCTAAAGTGATTTCTGCTGATATTTCTTATGAAGAGCCGTATAGAGTGGTTAATCCACAGTTGGTTGAAACGCAATTGGACATATCGAAACCGGATGATATCGAAAGATGGTGCGATCTACTAATCAGCGAAACGGGAGTTCCTGACATATTGGTGAACTGCGCAGGTACTTCTACGATGGATTATGTCATTGATAGTGAGTTAGCTGATTGGGAGAAAGTATTTTCGATCAATTCAACTGGGCTGTATGTAGCGTCCAAACGGTTTGCCAAGGAAATGGTGGATGCGCGCAAACCAGGGCGAATTATCCAAATTGCTTCGCAGGCTGGAAAAAATGGATATCGGGCCATGGGCGGATATTGTGCATCCAAACATGCGGTTCTCGGCTTGACCAAGGTGATGGCCATTGAGCTTGCTCCGCATCAAATTTTGGTGAATGCGGTTTGTCCAGGTATCGTAGAAACGCCGATGAAGCATCGCGAACGGATTGAAGGGGGCGTCATTCGCGGAATGACCGCTCAAGAAATATACGAAGAAGATTGTTCACAGGTACCTTTGGGGAGAACGGCTGAGGTGGAGGATGTTGCCAATGTGGTGCTGTTTCTGGCCAGTCCGCTCTCTGCATATATGACAGGACAAGCGATTAATGTTACAGGTGGAATGACGATGCACTAGCATACATGATCTGGGGGAAAACAACATGAAGAAATCGTTCGTTTTACTATTAGGGATTAGTTTATTATTGGTTGCTGCAGGATGCGGTAATAAAAGTTCTGACAGCAATGGCTCCAGCGCCGCTTCCGGTTCGGAAACGCAAAAAGTAGTCATCGGCTCCATGGGCTCTGACGCCCAGATCTGGAAGCATATTGCCCAGTCCCAGGCCGCCAAGGATGCCAAGCTGGACATTGAAGTGAAAGAAATTAACGGCGGAATCGAAACGAACAATGCGACCAAAGAAGGCGAAGTAGACGTGAATGCATTCCAATCGTGGGCGTACCTGGTTAGCTATAACAAAGAGAGCAAAGCTGATTTGAAGGCTATAGCCACAACCTACCTGGAGCCCATGGGGATTTATTCGCAAAAATTCAAAAGCATCGATGAAGTGACCGACGGGGCTCTGGTAGCTTTGGCAGATAACCCAGCCAATACGGCAAGAGGTTTAAAGTTATTGGAAGCATCCGGTTTGATTAAACTTAAGGCTGACTTTAATGATGCCTTGGGTACAGTCAATGATATTACTAGCAATCCTAAAAACCTGAAATTTGAACTAATTGATGACAAAACAGGACCACGAGTGATTCAAGATGTAGGCTTGGTGCTGATTGGGAATACAATTGCTTTAGAAGGGGGGCTGAATGTACTGAAAGATTCCTTGTTCCATGAGGAGATCAGTCAGGCAACCAAAAATAATATTAACGTCCTGGTTACTTCATCTGATAAGGCGAATGACAAAGGGCTGCAAAAGTTAGCGGGTCTCTATCATAACGAGGATACTCAAAAATACATTAAAGATGAATTTGGCGGCACCAAAGTAGAGGTTAAAGAGCCGGTTTCTTATTTGGAAGGACAAACTACAAAATAAACTTATGAGGTCAGCCAGTTTTTTGGGTTGACCTCTTTTGTTCGTTAGTATTCGACTTGAGTTTGAGTATGGGTTTCGGTTCGATAATGTTTGGGGGAGAGTCCCTTTACCTTTTTAAAAATTTTCGAGAAGAGTAAAGGATCGTTATAGCCGACTGAACGGGAAATATCACCGATCGAAAGTTCAGCGTTTCCCATCATTTCACATGCTCTGTTGATCCTATAGTGAACCAAATAATCCTGAATACTTGTGTTCACTTGTTGTTTGAATAACGAACATAAATAGCTTCGATTGAGTCCGATAAAATTTGCAATGTGCTCAATGGTAATTTTCTGAGCATAATTCATTTCGATAAAATCCTTCACTTTTTCCACGTAAATTTCCGCCCGGCTTTCCTTTTGTTCGGGAGGTATTACCGGACCGAATTCTATAAGCTCCGATATCATTAAGCAAAGCAGACCGGTCAGTCTGGTTTCCCGAGCTTTATGGCATTCACTTGATTCGTTCATTCGCTGCAAATACTGATAAATCAAATGGTCTCCTTCAAAGTTGAGGATTGGACGCGTCATCGTTAGACCTGCTTGCTTGAGGAGTGTTTCTGCCAGTGCCCCGTCAAATCCAAACCAGCAATAAGACCAAGGATTCACTACATCGGCTTGATAATAAGTAATGACCTGGGGGCAGATTAGAAACCACTGTCCTTTCCGCAAGTGATAACTGAACCCACCGACCTCGAAGGTACCTTCTCCGTCCAAAATATAATGAAGCAGATAGTGATCTCTTATCGCAGGTCCAAAAAAGTGACTCGGTATGCATTCCTCTATGCCAAACTGAGTTAGATACAATTCAGAATGCTGTTTACTACGCGGCAAATATTCTATCACGCTAAATCTCCTTATGTAAATTATCAAGCATTATAACATAAATAGCGAGCACCATGCCATGTACTTCATATCTAAAATTAATATATGATTTCTGTAGAACCTACTGCTATATTGTTGAATCTTATCAAGCTTTACACCATATGAACATAGTTGATGGCTGTTACAAAATGCTTCTTCTGAGTGTCTTTTTGGTGTGGAACTCCGATGATTATTATCTAAGAGAGGGGTTATTTTCCCAATGGGTATCATTGTTCAAGAGCAAACAGGGCTGTTTCATTTGCAGTCGTCGGGCATGAGTTATATTATTCAGATTGTGGATGGATTTCCTGTCCATGTATACTGGGGAGACAGGTTGAAGCACCGCGAACCCATGGCTGACCTATTGCTTCACACTCCCGCGAAGGCTGGATTGGATCGGCTACCGCAAGAATATCCGCAGTATGGGAGCGGGGACTTCCGTAACCCGGCGTATCAAGTAGAGCTTGAGGATGGAACTCGTATCACGGAGTTAAAGTATATTGGCTACCGGATCACTAAGGGAAAGCCATCATTAACCGGGCTTCCGGCCGTATATACCGAAAATGAAGACGAAGCGGATACGCTGGAACTGGAGTTACAAGATGACTTTTCAGGGCTTAAAGTTGTTCTTCTTTATACCGTCTTCGCAGATCGAAACGTAATCGCTCGTTCGGCTCGTTTGAGTAATGCGGGAGCCAAGAATCTTCGGCTTCTCCGTGCTCTAAGTGCCAGTGTCGATTTTTCAGGTAAAAGCGATGTAGAGTTCATGTATCTTTCGGGAGCATGGGCTCGGGAGGGGAATATTACCCGCAAACCGATTCTTCAAGGTGAAACCCGAATTGATAGTAAAAGGGGCATGAGCAGCCATCAACTCAACCCTTTTGCTGCATTGGTTACTGGGGGAACAACGGAAAGCTATGGTGAGGTATTCGGCTTTAGCCTCGTGTACAGCGGGGGCTTTGAGGCGGGAGCAGAAATAGATTCATTCGGCTCAACACGGTTTAGCATCGGCGTGAACTCCTTTGATTTTTCGTGGTTACTGAGCCCAGGTGAGAGCTTCCAAACGCCAGAAGCCGTTATGGTTTACTCTGGTCAAGGGCTGGGAGAAATGTCGCGTACATATCATCGCTTGTATCGGACTCGTCTTTGCCGAGGGAAATATCGGGATGAAGAACGCCCTATTCTGGTCAATAACTGGGAAGCTACCTATTTTGACTTCAATGCAGATAAGCTGGTATCGATAGCGAAGGAGGGGGCAGAGCTAGGCATCGAACTTTTTGTCTTAGATGACGGTTGGTTCGGAAAACGGGATTCTGACAATTCGTCTCTTGGTGATTGGTACGAGGATCGTCGGAAGCTGCCAGACGGACTTGCCGATGTCGCGAAACGCATCAATCAATTGGGGCTTAAATTCGGACTCTGGTTTGAGCCGGAGATGATCTCTCCAGACAGCGAGTTGTACCGGGAGCATCCAGATTGGTGCCTTCACGTTCCAGGACGGCGACGCAGTGAAGCCAGATGGCAGTTGGTGCTGGACTATACTCGCAAGGAAGTACGCGATTACATCTACGATTCGCTGGCTGCCATTTTCTCCAGCGCCCCAGTTTCTTACGTGAAATGGGATATGAATCGCTGCCTGACGGAAATCGGTTCCGCAGCTCTGCCGCCAGAGCGCCAATCTGAGACTGCCCATCGCTATGTTCTTGGATTGTATGAGCTGCTGGAGCGCGTCACCGCCGAATTTCCGCATATTCTTTTCGAGAGCTGTTCAAGTGGCGGAGGACGTTTTGACCCAGGCATGCTTTACTACATGCCTCAAGTATGGACTAGTGATAATACCGATGCGGTGGAACGTCTGAAGATTCAATATGGAACTAGCCTTGTCTATCCTGTAAGCGCCATCGGAGCGCATGTGTCGGCAGTTCCAAACCATCAAGTTGGACGCATAACACCCCTTGATTTTCGAGGTGATGTGGCCATGTCAGGAAATTTTGGATATGAGCTTGATCTCACGAAATTCACCGATGAGGAAAAAGAGACGGTCAAACGCCAAATCGCAGTATACAAGCAGATACGTGGCTTAGTACAGAAAGGTGACTTGTATCGCTTAAAGAGCCCGTTTGAAGATAACGAATCGGCTTGGATGTTTGTTTCTGAAGACCAAGAGGATGCCATCGTCTACTATTTCCAAGTGATGGCTGTCCCGAACGCGCCTTGGCGAGCCCTGCGCCTTGACGGACTAAATCCAGAGCTCGAATATGAAGTTAAGTCAGGAAATAGCGGGCAAAAGTCTATCCATGGGGGGGATCGGCTTATGAAGTTGGGCCTCCCTCTTCTTTACAGACAGAAAGACTATGAAAGTGGATGGTTCAGGCTTCGGGCAATAAAGCCTGGTAAGGCTTAAGGATCAGTACAACAGTATAATTGCCGAAAGAGAAAAACAATCGATGGAGTTATGCCCCTTTTTATATGAAAAGGGGCATTTTGCGCGCATCAGCGTACTGATTGGGGAGGGGCAAGTCATGTTTTTTATACGAATGATGAATGACATGAAACTGAGAAAGAAGATGACGCTTACATTCATTTCGGTAGCTGTTCTTCCCTTGCTGTTATGTGGCCTGTTTCTGACGGGGAAGCTTCGAGAGGCCGTTATTAAAGACGCCTTTATGCAAGTGTCCAACAATGTCGAGCGGGTCCGAAATCGTACAGAAGAATTGATCAAAGTGCCGCTGGACATCTCGTACCGGCTGACCAATGACAATCGGATGAAAATGGTAGCCAGCCAGAAGTATGACAGCTACATCGAAGTCATTCAGGCATACCGGGAGTATACAGGTATTCGTGACTACCTCCAGTTGTACAAAGAGATATCCGGCATCCGTGTCTATGTCTCTAATCCTGGAGCACTTAATAATTGGGAATTTATCCAACCGGATGATAGGATCACAACCGCAGATTGGTACAAGGAGGCCATCGCGCAGAAAGGATTGGCCGGCTGGAATTTAATTAAGGATGAGAGGGACGATGCCGATTATCTCAGCCTGATTCGATCATTTTCAGTGGATTCACCAGGACGAAAAGGGGTTCTGGTCATAAATGTTAACCAGCGCCAATTAAATTCAATCCTGAATCAGGAATCGTTCCCTACCTTGATCGTGGATAACCGGAATCAGATTGTCGCGTCCAATGAAGCAGAGTTGTTCGGGAAGAATCTTTCTGAAATTCATGCCGACGAAAATATACTTTTCCATCAGGAAGGAAGTTACAACATGCTCATCGATGGAAAAGCGTCGAAGGTGGTTATCGCCAATCTAGCTCCACAGAATAGCTGGAATGGACTTCGCATTATTTCCATTTTTTCTGTTTCTGAGATTACCCGAGATGCTAATCAAGTGATATGGCTCGGCGGAATCGCGATCACAGCCAGCCTGATATTTGCAGCCTTGCTTATCTATGCTTCTGCTTCGCTATTATCCAGAAGGCTTCTTCGCTTGAGCAAGCATATGACCCAAGTAGGGGCGGGCTCATGGGAAACCTATCTCCATATCGATGGGAAAGATGAAGTGGGTCTATTATCGAGGGAATTTAACGCGCTCGTCAGCAGCGTAAACCATTTGGTCCAGGAGGTCCAAGAGACGAATCGCCAGAAAAGACTCGTAGAGCAAAGACAAAACGAGATCAAGTTCAAAATGCTGGCAAGCCAGATCAATCCGCATTTTCTCTTCAATTCTTTGGAGTCTATCAGAATGGAGGCCCACATTCGCCAACAGGACGATATCGCTAAAGCAGTCTGGCAGTTGAGCGCGTTGTTGCGCAGCAGTCTGGAGGCTGGTAACGACAAGATTCCACTGCGTAAAGAGCTTGAACAAGTGTGCTGTTATCTCGATCTTCAAAAGTTTCGGTATGAAGACCGTTTGGAGTATCGCTTAACCGTTGATCCAAATTTGGAGGAAATGTTGGTTCCAGCTCTGATTATCCAACCATTGGTGGAAAATTCTATTGTACACGGTTTGGATAATCAAGCAGAAGGAGCTGTCATTGAAGTGAAAGTTAAGGAAATCCCGGAGGGGGTTCGAGTTATGGTATGTGACAACGGCGCTGGTTTCACGGCCGATCGTCTCGCCCTAGTACAAGCAGAGCTTGCTGCATCCGTACATGAACAGGAGGTCCAGCGAATTGGACTACGAAACGTAAATGATCGTCTCGTCTTACTGTATGGGACCTCTAGTGCTTTACATATTGAGAGCGAGCCTGGGAAAGGCACTTGTATTCAGTTTTTCATACCTGGGGGTGAATCCAAATGATTAAGGTAGTCATCGTTGACGATGAGCCGAAGCTTCGTCAAGGGCTTCAAACGCTGATCCCATGGGAAAGCCTCGGATTTATCGTTACAGCTACGGCAGCCAATGGAAAGGAAGCACTGGGAGTCATCGAGGAAAAAACTCCTGATGTCGTAATCGTAGATATCCGCATGCCGGTTATGGATGGCCTACAGTTGATTGAGCACTTGAAATCCAGCGGTCATCATTTGCACTTTATGATCCTCAGTGGATATGCCGACTTTGAGTATGCCAAACAAGCGATCAAATACGGGGTGTTCGGCTATCTCGTTAAACCGGTCGACATTGATGAAATGTCGTCCAGTTTAAAACGGATACGCGAGCGGATCGAAGAGGAGCGTCTTCAAGGGGAGTGGCGTAAGAGAGAGGTTATAAATCGAGATTTATACCTGCATAGCTTGCTTGTCTCTCAAGAGAGAACTGAAGATCCGGCCAAGTTGAGAAGTAAGGCAAAAGAAGCAGATTTGTTGTGGAGCAACTACGAAGTCGTGGTCGTCTACCCGCGTGTTTCTGAAGTGGACCGTTCTGATGTCGCATACCAGCTTTCGAATGGATTGAAGGCAAAGATAGAGGGGCAGATGATGGGACTTGTCACAGTAATCCCCCCGTATACAGTCCTGTTGCTCAACGCGCCGCTGCGCGGAAGAGAACGGCGTGAAATTCTGCACAATGAGATTCGTAATGTTGCAGATAATGTCCGGTTCGCCGCTGCAACCGGAGGGGGAGTATCTGCTCCTGAAGATATTTGTAAATCTTTTTTAAAGGCCCAGGAAGCGGTAAAACAATCCTTTTTCAGCGAGAAGAACCGACTGCTAGGTCCGTACCCTTTCTTTTCTTCTTCGCTGGATTCTCCCCGATTGTCTGCTGATAAAGCTGAGGAAACGATGGAGGAATTCATCTTCCGCCTGTATTACAGTCTGGAAGTAGGAAACCAAACCGCAATACTGCCATTATTGAACGAGGCGGCTGCATTTTTACTCAAACAGGGGCAAGATGAGAAGTCGATCAAAGAGTCCTTCTTTTTTCTGTCCAATGCAATCATTCATAAGCTGACCGCGGGTTTCTGTATCGAGTTGAAAGAGACGGAGGAAGTTTCCCGTTTTTTAAATGGGATATACCAGCATGATCATCTATATGATCTTTTGGAAGAGACCCACCGTTTCCTGCTAACATTGGCGCAAGACTCTGAACACCGTGGAAAGGAGCTGGAATTCAAAAAAATGATCGACTTCATTCACAAGCATTATGCAGACAACCTGAGGCTGGAAGCGTTAGCCGGACTACTAAACTATAGTACCGCCTATTTGGGTCAGCTTTTCAAGAACAAGACGGGGGAGTACTTTAATACCTATCTGGACCGAGTCCGTATTCAAAAGGCCAAGGAGCTGCTGGGTCAGGGAATGAAAGTATACGAAGTCGCCGAAAGCGTCGGCTATACAAGCGTCAACTACTTTTACAGCAAATTCAAAAGATACGAAGGCCGTTCACCGTCGGAATATAGAAATCCATAATTTGTGGATGATTTTTTCCGAAATCCGTTGTATGGGTTCTGACTCTCCTCTGTTTTATGATTGGTTTTAAGAGAGGGGATGAAAAAATGAAAGCGGTAACAGCAAATTCGGAAAACGTATACAAAAAACCGAAGCGGAATGCTTGGAAGGTATTTAAAAGCCAGAGGTATCTTTACTATATGTCCATTCCGTTTGTTATCTGGGTCTTCATCTTTCAGTATTTGCCGCTATGGGGCTGGACAATGGCATTTCAGAAATACAGACCTGGTTTGAGTTTTTTTGAACAGAAGTGGGTGGGCTTGGAGCATTTTCGTACATTGTTCCAAGATGATCATTTCTACCAAGTATTGCGGAACACGCTGGCTATGAGCCTTATGGGACTGGTCGCTGGCTTTATTGTACCCGTTGTCTTTGCTCTATTGCTCAACGAGGTCCGCATACAAGTGGTAAAACGATTTGTTCAGACCGTATCTTATCTGCCGCACTTTGTTTCATGGGTGGTTGCTGCAGGCATTGTCACCAAAATGCTTTCAGCGGATGGCGGTGTCGTAAACGATATGCTCATGGGTCTAGGCATCATCGATCAGCCAGTCCAGTTTATGGCCCAAGGTAAATTATTTTGGTGGGTTGTAACTTTCGGAGACATCTGGAAGGAAACGGGGTGGAACGCCATTATTTATCTGGCTGCCATCGCCGGTATTGGTCCTGAATTATACGAGGCTGCGCGGGTGGACGGCGCTAGCCGATTACAGCAAATGTGGCATATCACGCTGCCGGGGATCCGGCCGACTATTATCATTCTCCTGATTATGTCTATTGGTCATCTGCTCGGTACAGGATTCGAGAAACAATTTCTGCTGGGCAATCACCTGGTCATTGATTACTCTGAAGTACTTGATTTGTATGCGCTTAATTATGGTCTGGCGATGGGACGTTACTCTTTCGGAACGGCCATTAATATTTTTAATTCGGTGATAAGCCTGATCCTATTGTTTGCGGCTAATGGAATCTTTAAGCGCTATACCAACGAGAGCATTATGTAAGGAGGAGAATGGACATGGAGGCTGTCAAAAGCACTACGCCGGTCGGCGGATTAAACAACAAGCTTCAGGCGAAATCACCACAAGACCGAATCCTGGGGATAGTTGTTTATGTTTTCATGATTGTGGTCACCGTTCTGACGATCTACCCGTTCTTAAATGTGCTAGCTATCTCTTTTAACGATTCGATAGACACCATTAGAGGTGGGATCACCATCTGGCCAAGGCAATTTACTTTGAAGAATTACGACTTGATTTTCACCTATGAGGGGTTAATCACTGGATTCAAGATCTCCTTTCTGCGAACCGTCATTGGCACCGTAGCGGGCTTGGTCAGCGGCTCGATGCTTGCCTATACGCTTGCACGAAGTGATTTTCAAGCTAGAAGGTTCATCTCCATCTTTCTGGCCGTCACCATGTATGTTTCTGGAGGGTTGATTCCAGGTTTTATCCTGATGAAGGAATTGCATTTAATTGATACATTTGCCGTCTATATTTTACCAGGTCTGGTAAGTGCGTTTAATGTCTTCATTATTCGTTCCTTCATTGATGGTCTGCCTTATGCGTTACAGGAATCAGCCAAGCTGGATGGTGCCAACGATTTCACGATCTACTGGCGCGTTATTCTTCCTCTTTGCAAACCGGCATTAGCGACCGTAGCGCTCTTCTTGGCAGTTGGGCAATGGAACTCTTGGTTCGATACTTACCTGTTTAATGGGTCCAACGAATCGTTGACGACCCTGCAATATGAATTGATGAAAATTCTGCAAAGTACGACAACAAGCGCAACCAATTCCCAGGACGCTGCCAATATGGCCGAGCGTATGGCACAGGTTTCACCGGAATCCGTCAAAATGGCAATCACCATCATTGTTACAGTGCCGATTCTTATCGTCTATCCTTTTTTACAAAAATATTTTGTTAAGGGTATGACGCTCGGAGCGGTAAAGAGCTAAACGAAGCAAACATTCACTATAATGGGAGGTTTCGCTCCATGAAGCCAAGAAAAAATAGAATGGTCGTATCTTTCGTAATGTCACTGACTTTAGTCGCGACCCTTGCAGGGTGCAGCGGTAATAATCCGTCTGAGGCTACCAAGGCCGTAACAACAGGAGACATCACACTTACTTATTTTTCGGAAGACTCCAGCACAAATTGGAATAGCATGAAGGATCAAGTCGGTAAGGTCATCGCTGAAAAAACCGGAGTAACTCTAGATGCTGAATTCGCTGTCGGAGACCCGGTCCAAAAGATTTCGTTGATTGCAGCCACAGGAAACTATCCTGATTTGATCGCTGCTAAGGCGGATGTCGGCAAACTTGTCGATGCTGGTGCAATCATTGATCTGACGGATTTGATCGACAAGCACGCACCGAACATCAAAAAAATGCTGGGAGACAAGCTTGTTCGGACAAAGTACAGTTTGGACGACCCATCGATCTATGTGATTCCGACCTGGTCCGCTGTCGAGGAGAAAAAAATTAAACCCGACGTAGGGTTTAAACTCCAGCATCGTGTCGTCAAGGAAGCGGGATACCCGGACATTCGTACGGTACAGGATTTTGAAAAAGTCATTAAGGGCTATATCACCAAGCATCCGACGGACGAAAATGGCAATAAAAATATCGGATTGTCCCTTAATGCCGACGATTGGCATATGTACCAGGTAACAAACTCAGGATTTCAAACGACCGGGGGACCAGACGACGGCGAATACTACATTGATCAAAAAACACACCAAGCCACTTATCATTTCCGCCGACCGGAAGAAAAGGAATATTTCCGCTGGTTGAATCACATGAACTCCATTGGATTGCTTGATCCGGAAAGCTTCGTGCAGAAGACCGATCAGTTTAAGGCGAAGGTGGCTTCAGGCCGCGTACTGGGCTTGGCCGATCCAGAATGGGACTATGGCGACGGGCAAAATGCGCTAAAAGCGGAGGGCAAATTCGACCAAACATACGGTCATTATCCAGTCACCATGAGCAAGGAATATAAGGACACCAACTTTTGGCTTCCTGGCTTTGATGGGGGATATGGAATCTCGATCTCTAGCAAGTGCAAGGACCCGGTACGCGCTATCCAGTTCCTCGACTTTCTGGCATCGGAAGAGGGGCAAATCCTGAATAATTGGGGGATTGAAGGAAAGCATTACACGGTTAAAGACGGCAAACGGACGATTATTCCGGCTGTGCTGGAACGGATGAACAATGACAATGCAGCTTTCCAAAAAGAATCTGGAATCGGTCTATATTGGAACTTGTCGGTCCATTATGGTGATGGCATCAAGGACTCCACCGGCAACTACTTTACTCGTAGTTATCCGGAGATGCTGACAGCAACTTATAACAAGTCGGAGAAGGAAGTCCTAAAGGCCTATAAGATTGATCATTGGAAAGATCTATTCCCAAAAGAAGAAGAATTCCAACCGAGAGCATACGGAGCAGCCTACACGATGTCTCTCCCCAATGACGATCCGGCTGTTATTCTCGGAGCCAAGATGAAGGATATTACATGGAAACGAATTCCGGAAGCTGTCATGACCAAGCCGGAAAACTTCGATAAGGTTTGGGATGCCTATATGGCAGAGCTGGAGAAAGCCGGAGTACAAGAAATGGAACAATCCTTTACCAAACATATTCAAAACCGGATTAAGCTATGGTCTACTAACTAATTCGTTTTGCAAAAAGAACGGGGCCGTTTCGACTTTCCTGCCGGAGAGAAGACGGTCCTTTTTTTATAATGGTTTATCATAGACTATATTGTTCAAGTTACAAACCAATAGCGGCCGCCTCGGTTATTTTCTGAGGTGGCCGCTGTTCGTTAGCGAAAGGCTTCTACGCTGCTTCATGGTGCTGGATGGGACGGTAAAATTACAGGCACGTTCAAAGTAATTACCAATTTGTCGATGTTGTTATCAGAATCCAGCCACATACCCATCGTCCGAAGTATCTGCTACCTTCCGTGGTACGGTGAGCCCCGTAAGAGCGCCTTACTCCGCTTCATTCTTGGAGGAAGTAAATAGGTCTTGAGGAAGCTCATCCCTCGTGATCACGTAATCGCTGTTGAACACTTTTATGAGATGATCCAGGGAGTTATATTGTCCGTTGCGGACGAAATCGCCCGTCCATGTGGTGAAAAAGAGCCAATGCGCTGAATATGCTTGAAGCAATTCGGGATCGCCAATCGGGCCGTTTTCGGACAGACCAACCAGTTTCTTGCCTTGCACGAGATTTACCAAGCTGTCGTACTTGCCGATACTTGGGTTATAATTAGCCGCCGGGTTGTAGATATCCACACTTACAATATCGACGACATCGTCTCCCGGATACCATTCGGGGCTCTCGGAGTTCCATACCCAGATCAGATTGTTCAGGTGATGGTAGTGTGTTAGACGGTCGTACATGATACGGTACAGCTGCTTGGCGGAGTCTGGCCCTTGGGCGCCCCACCAAAACCATTTGCCTTCCGCCTCGTGCAGTGGTCTCCACAGCACCGGAACGTGAGCATCTTGGAAGCGTTTCAACTGAGCGGCAATGGCATCAATGTCCCGCAGGATTAGCTGATATTCTTCCGATTCGGGATGATTAAGCGCATATTGAACGTCAAATGTAGTAGCCTCGGTGTAAAATCCGCGGTACCATTCTTTGCCTGGAATGTCATGTAGACCCTTAGGGGCATTCCAGTGCCATACAAACGTGACAATTCCACCTTCTTTGGCCCATTGGATCGCCTTGTCCACCTCAGTTGAGGTGGCACCATGCTCGACGCGAGAGGGGGAGTAATCCATCATGTCCGTTGACAATATTGCAGGATACTTTCCAGTCTGGTCTTTAATCCACTGGGCATCCTCAAGAGTGTGCTGACCGGAAAGAATTTTGTCCCCGTAAACATCCACGAGATAACCCATGAGTGCCTTGGTTTCCACAGTCGCATTCGGGTTTACCGGCTTTTTCCCAATCTGATGCAGTTTCGGGGGGAGCACTGCTGACAGCTTGATGTAGTCGATATGATACTGGCCCAAGTCGACATTGAACTGTATTGTGTTGTTTCCCGAATTCAGCATGATTTTACCGCCGGATACCTCGGTATAGCTTGCAGTTGTCGGAAGGGATATTTCGCTTGCCTGACCGTTGACCACCATATGGGTCTTTTTGTCACTATTAGGATTACTGTAACCGATTGCAAGATTGTACAGGCCACTTGAAGCTGCATTATAGGCAAGGGTTAACGACCCTGTGCCTTTAAAGGCTGCGTAACCGGTACCAGAATAGCCCGTGCTGGCGGTTTCGGTGCTGACTTCACCAGTGATGACTCCGTCTTCGGCTTCAATTTTGCTGTTTGTAGCAGGCAAACTGGCGAATTCAACCTTCACGTATTCGATCCCGTAATATCCCCAGCCTCTTGAAAAAGTAACCTCGTTTGTACCGGCATTCAACATGATTTTGCTTACCAACTTCTCGTTTACAACCGCACCTCCCGGAGGGGGAACCAGCGTTATACTTTCAGCCATTGTACCATTGACCTCGAAGCTGGTATCCTTGGAGCCGGTGTTCGCCGGAATATAGTAACCGAGGCTCAGCTTATATAGACCTGCTGTCGGCACATTCACTTTAAACGTAGCCGTCCCGTCAGACTTGCCCGAATTTGGGTCATAATCATAAAAGAAGGATACATAGCCGTCGCCTTTATAAAGTGTATCGCCTGTATAGGGAGTATCCCGTTTTTCTACGCCGTAACCTTGAATAATTGCATCTTTGGAGCTGACAACTGTAGAAGGAGATTTGCCATTAGTGGATAAATCTTCACTTGCACCCATCGTCGTTTTGTCTTCAACATGGGTGACCAAGTTAGTTGATTCTGCTTTTGCTAAGCTTGGAATTAAATCGAGAGATACCAACAAAAAAGATAAGAGAACAAAACTAAGAATGCCGAAAAACCTTCTTTTCCATGGATCTGGCATATGACTCACTCCTTGAATTAGATGTTACCACCCTAATTGTCCTGCGGCGCAGATTTAAGAAACCGTTTTCAAAAATAAAAAAAATAAATAATAAACAACTGCTTCCATAATCCCATCTTTATTTGTATGCGTTTTCAATATTTCCTTTTAAGTTTTTTAGTTCATCACCTCGCTTTAATTTCATCATAAATTAGAGGCAAGGCAGGAACCATACAATGAATTTCGGAAGAAATCATCCTTAAATTATGGATTTTTAACTCCGATGGTAAACAAACTTCATATCTTCTGAATTTGTCTGGGCGAAATTTGCTGAACGAATTCTTCCTTAATTGATGAATTCATTTCTAAATTTCCGGAATTCTTTAGGTGTTTTTTTATGATGTTTCTTAAAAGACTGAATGAAGTGATTTACATGATTGAACCCCACTCTGTGGGCTATTTCAGTTACTGTAGAATCTGTTGAAATTAATAACTCGCTGCTTTTCTTGATACGGTACTTAATTAAGTAGTCGTAAGGTGTCATATGAATGGTTCTCTTAAAACTACGAGTGCATTCCGAAATACTTAAATGTGCTACTTCAGCAATTTCTTGCAGTGTTATATTGTCTGAATAGTTTTGATGGATAAAGCTGAGCATCAATTGAAGTCTTTCCTGTTGCAGTTTCATGTATTTAGGTGCTTCCTCAGAAGACAGAGAAATATTAGATATTAAGACTAACCATAATTGTGCCGTTTTGATGGAAACCTCGTATTCCCAGCCCCATTTTTTTTTCATATCAAATTTCTGTTTCATATCCCAAAGCATTTGCAGTATTTGAATTTGCCATTCAACATCTCCTTTGATTACGAATGACAATAAGAGAGAGTTTGTATAAGGAAGTACATAATTTTTTTCCATCGCACTATCTGCATAAAAGGCCAGCAGCTTCTCAGGGAAATTAAAACTGACATATTGACCGTTATGTGTAAGGTGTGTAGTAACGTGAAGGACACCCTTATTAATTAAAATGGCCTGACCCGTTTCTAATTCATGATCAATCCCGTTAACTTGTATCACTAGCTTTCCTTTGGTAACCAAAGTGATTTGTAGTTCCTCATGCCAATGTAAATCGTTGAATCCTCTACCTTGAGGATTACTTGCATGAATAGTATGGGTGTACATGATGTATGGAAATGAAATATCAGGATATAGAATGGTCTCATGCAATTGTTTTTCCATTTTAGAGAGGTCCTTTCTGATGACGATATTTCTATATAAATTAAAGATATAGTTACACAAATAAAACAAAAGTGATGATATTATTATACCAGATCTTCGGCTTATCATTACAATCCTGTGCACAGGCGATTGGATAAGACATCTTGGAGGCGTACATGTGAAAATAAATCAATCGTCGTTACCGTTTCATCCGTATATTTTGCTTTTAATCAGCATACTGTCTGTTTCTATCTCATCCATCATGATAAAATCCTCAGATACTCCAACCTCTGTGGCTGGGATGTACAGATTGTATATGTCAGTACTCATAATGCTTCCTTTTGTACCTTGGAAAATGTTCCGTTCCTTAGAAATGAACAAAAAAGATTGGAGTACTGTTTTCATAGCTGGTCTTTTTCTCGGGTTGCATTTCTTATTCTGGATGGAATCTTTAGTATATACCTCAGTTGCGAGCTCCATGGTCATCTTATCCTTGCAGCCTTTATTTGTAATGATGGGTTCATACATTATGTTCAGAGAACGAGCAAATATATTAACCATTCTTTGTTTGATCGCCGCTCTTGTCGGTTCAATCATTATAGCTTGGGGAGACATTGGGATTTCGAGAGAGGCATTAATCGGAGATGGATTATCTTTAGTAGGAACAATTTTGGTTTCAGCATATATGTTGGCAGGACAGAAAGTAAGTCACAAAATAAATGCAAATGTATATAGTGTTATTGTTTTTTTTATTGGTGGCAGCGTCATGCTGGTCTACAATTTGTTGAATCATTATGCCTTGATCGAATATGGCTCGTCGGATTGGATGTATTTCTTGTTACTTGCAGTAATCCCAACTATTTTTGGACAATATATTTTTAATCTGTTGTTGAAATCAATGGGTGCAACTACGGTCTCAGTTGGTATTATTGGAGAGCCTGTTCTTGCCATAATTCTCGCTTACTTATTCTTGGGAGAAATAATCTCTGCATTTCAATTCATAGGTGGAATCATGACTTTATTCGGTATGGGGATGTATTTTTGGGCAAAATCTTTAAAGTATACTACGGTTGCAAAATATTAAATTTGAAATTCATTATCGCGAAATTGAAGAAAACAATCGATGAGGAGAATGTTTAGATGGCAACGATTGATGATTTTTTGAAACTAGATATTCGAGTTGGAACCATAATTAAAGCTGAGTTTTTTGCAGAAGCAAAAGTACCTGCTATTAAACTTGAAATTGATTTTGGACAAGATATCGGAATAAAAGCTTCGAGTGCACAAATTACAAAAAGATATGTGGCTGAAGATATTATAGGGGAACAAATCATAGGTGTAGTCAACTTTCCACCTCGACGGATAGCAGGCTTTAAGTCAGAGGTATTGGTCCTTGGAGGAATTCCCGAAAAGGGGGATGTGGTTCTATTGAAACCAGATATCAAATTACCTGACGGAACACCTATTGGGTGATAGAGCGCTTGTTTAATGATTAAAATATATAACTTCACAACAGGCAAGGCATTGAACTAACGGTATACGATCGTTCGATAGCAAGTGAAAACAGATAGCGGCAGACGAGGATTTTATTTTCATATCCTAGTCTGCCGCCTTTTCTTTTATTGGTCTGTCTACAACTTAACTTTTTTGATTCATTAATAATCTGCAACAGTTAGGCTGGAAATCACGAGTGTCACCAGTCCAGCAAAAGACAATTCTCCATACCAGCTATGCGCCTTATGCCTATCTGGCTGGGATGCTGCGTGTCCCCTCTGTCATCGGGGAGGCGCAGAGCGGGCACACCGGCGGCGTGCCTGTGCTAGCCGCGCTTGTACGGCGTCCGCTTGTTGTGTCGCGCCGCATCCACGCTTTGCAGGCACCGTCGGTGCATTTCCACACAGGCACGTTGATGCGTGGCTCTGCCGGAGACCCTGCCACCGACGAGGTCGTCCGTACCGTAGCGCTGCCTGGTCCCGGCCTGCTGCTCACGCGGGTCGCTGTGCCAGACGCTGGCGATCCAGCACCAGCACGGTTGCTATACCCGGAAGCACCCTTCGGTTGGCCGAAGCTGCTGCGGCGTGCTTCCGGCTTGGAAGCCTCAGGAGTGACCCCGTAGGCTTCCAGCAGGAAGCGTGACACGGCGGCAGGCTTGCCATGATTAGAGGCGGGAGAGGTGATGTACAGCAACTCCTTCGCCCGGGTGACGGCCACGTAAGCGAGGCGGCGCTCTTCTTCAAGCGCTGCATCGTTATCCACAGCCGTAGTCGGGGCGGCGCCTGCCCGCCGATCCTCCGGCAGCTCGCTGTGCAGCGCCGAGCTGTGCGGCAGAATGCCCTCGCTGGCTCCGATCCAATATACGCAAGGGAATTCCAGCCCTTTGGCGCGGTGGATCGTCATGAGCCGAACAGCATCGCTGTCTTCTTCTCTGCGCAGCGATTCCATTTGGCGGTGACGCTCGGAAAGCTCGTCCGCAAAGCTGACGAACGCCTCCACGGTGTCAAAGCGCTTGGCTGCCGTTTCGAGCTCCTCCAGACTTTCTTGCATCGTTTCCTTATAATGAGTCCACGCGCCCGTATCTCCGCTTTCCAAATATTTGTCATAAAAGACGCGCCGCATTTCTTGAATGGCATAGGCAGGTTTCATTGTAGTGAGACTGCGAATCAGACGAATACGCTCTTTCACCTGCTCACGCTGAAAATCACGTAGTCGATCCCAGCGGCTGAGATGAATCAGCGGGTATTTTTTAGCCTGCTGTTTCTCCTCGCGCATAATCCATTCCATCCCCGCCTCACGGGATACGTACAGCGGCCCGAGGGTGCTCGGAATGGATTCCATACGCCGGGGATTTAGCGACAAGCGCAGGTGATCCATTAAGGGACGAATCAGGGACTGATCATAAAATACAGCCCCTGCTCCGTACTGAATAAATGGGACATCCCGCATAATTAATTGCTCAAAAATAGATCGGCTTCCGCTGGCTGTCCGGTGCAAAATAGCGATATCCCGGTAGCGCAGCCGACCTTCCTCTACCTGCCCGAGTAGATGAGTAACAATATGCCCCGCCTCCTCCTCGGGTCCGGATGGGGTGGCAAACTGCGGCGGCAAGCCTTCACGCCCGGCAGCCGAAAGACGTTTGGAGCGTCGATGAACATTTTTGGCGACAATGTTAGAGCCCAGCCCCAAAATCCGCGCATCGCTGCGATAATTAATATCCAGGGTAATGACCTTTGCATCCTTATAGACTTTGTCAAATTCCAGAATGGATTCCTGGCGTGCCCCATTAAAGGTATAGATCGTCTGATCATCATCTCCGACGACCATCAGATTGCGATGTCGAGCAGCCAATCGCTGCACCATCTCATATTGCAGGGCATTCGTATCCTGAAATTCATCGACCATGATATGTGAAAAACGTCGCTGAAGCGGCTGAAGCACATCCGGGTCACGCAGCAGTGCGGAGGCACGCAGCAGAATATCGTCAAAATCCATTTTATTGCGTTCCTGTTTCCACGCTTCATAGGCGAGCATGGCACGCTTGGCATCCGATTCCTCGCGTACGGTTTCCGGCAGCTCGTCCGCGCTGCGGCCTTCCGCTTTCCAGGCGGAGAGGGCAGACAGCAGGCTTTCCGGCTGGAAAGCCTCGCTGAGCCCAAGCTGACGCAGCATCATTTTCATGACGGTATGCTGGGCCTGCGTTTCACCGAACACTTCATCTTGCACGCCGCGATGACGCAGCATTGCCAAAGCGAATGAGTGAAACGTGCGTGCCTGAACTGCACGTGCAGCGGCAGGGCGCACACCGGGTAATCCCGCGATGCGCAGTTTCATTTCGGCAGCTGCCTTGCTGGTGAAGGTCACCAGCAGAATGGACGATGCAGGGACATCCCGCATCGCCATGAGGTAGCCTGCGCGGGCAGCCAGCACTGTGGTTTTGCCGCAGCCCGCCCCTGCAAGGGTCAGAAGGGGGCCTTTGCCGTGTCGGACGGCCTGGATCTGCGGGCGGTTCAGGTGAATGCCGGCGTTCTCTAAAGCACGAAAATAGGCCGAGTCTTGGTCGGTGTCAGGCACCAGCGTCATACTGGTATCCATGGAAGCACGACGTGCCTGAGGGCTCGACGTTGAGTAAGGAACCCCGATGGGTCGGGGGTAAAAAGAAGGATTTGGGTCCATAATCCTGAAACCCCTTTCGTTCTTAAAATCTTCCATTTTCACAAATGGGGGTAGTTTTTGGTATGATAGAGTTCTAGTCAGCTTTAGCTGACGAAAAGAACAAGGCGATGGACTAAAATAATGCTGAAATTCATGCGGATCATGCCGGAGTGACAGAACGTCAATACGTTGACGCTAATGCCTATAGCCTTCAAACAGGCGATATGACCGCATTCCATTATACAGGAGTTCGACGTTTGCCAACAGAAAAAAACTTTGGGATATACGGACGGTACAGTGAAATCCGGCTGGATATGGGGAGGAAATAACGATGAAGCTGATTCAACGCATAAAGGAAGGCGCTAATCGCGCAACAGAAAAGGCGCAGCATGCTGTCGAGATTAGTAAGATCAATTCACAAATTACAACGATTCAGCAGGAAATGGATGTTCATTTCTTGCGAATGGGTCAGATCTTTTACGAAGGTTACCGCGCATCCGACATGTCGGTGGCAGAAACCGAGATGACACAGCTATCCACCGCATGTGATGAGCTTCAGGATGAAATTGACGAGCTGCGCAGTAGAATTGCAGAATTAAAAAACGCTCATTTATGCACCTGTGGAGCAGTTGTGCCACTGGATGCCAACTTTTGCCCCAAATGCGGACGCAAGCTGAATGAAGGGCAGGCTGCCTCCAAGCAGGTGGCTGCTGTGCGTGAAGAGGTGCCAACGGACGTCTATTCTTTTGATCTGCGCAAGCCAGAGGTAGTGAAGGATGCAACGCCTGCTTACACGGAGTATGCAGAACATGAAGTAGTCGATCGGCATGAACAGGAACAGGATGAGCGGTACGAAACACACGAACCAGCGGGACTAGACCGCGATTACACAGTATCTGATTTTACACCGGAAGAAAAAGCGGCATTCGACGCTGAGTGGGAGCGCCGTCGCCAGGAAGATCTGGAAAAAGAACACCGTCGTCTTGAAGAACTGGCACGTGAGCGTGAGCGTCAGGAGGAGCTGGACGAGCGGATTCGATATTGGAAGGCCAACAACTCCGGGGCTGAGAAACCGGCAACGCCGTCTGCACAAGTACGTGAGAATGTAAAATGCCAAATCTGCACCGCAGAACTACCCAAAGGGTCCAAGTGGTGCCCGCGTTGCGGAGCTGAACAGATTTAACGCAGCCGAACAGGCTGCTGCAGGACACAGACATAACGCCGGGCAGCATAGGGGGAACAGAATATATGGAGCGTTTGCTGCATCATCTGCGGAATCTGGGTTTTACGGAAATGGAAGCCAAGGTTATGGTCGAGCTTTCGAGGCAAAATGCGGCTTCCGGCTATGAAGTGGCTAAGCGTCTGGGTGCATCACGCTCCAACGTGTACGCGGCTTTACAGCGTTTGGCCGGGCAGGGATACCTCAGAACCAGTGCTGGAGAGCCTGTTCGTTACAGCATGCTGCCACCGGGTGAATTGACCCGGATGATCGAAGGACAAATGCAGGAGTCGCTACGTGCAGTGGAGAAAGAAATGCCACGAACAGAACCAACCAAGCCGACCTTTTATAATGCGGAAGGCGATCGGAAGGTACTGGAAAGTCTGACACGTGAATTGGAACGGGCAGAGCATGAGATTGTGTTGGATTTGTGGCGCGAGGAAGCCGAACTGCTGCGGACAGAGTTAAAGAAAGCCGAGAGTCGAGGTGTGCGTCTGCTCTGGTCCTGCGATAACGGAGAAAGCATGATGGGACCGTGGTTACCGTTTAGGTCTGGTACAGACGGACAGGAACCAGCAGGGCGTAAGTTTTCTTTTGTTATTGATCGGCGTTGGTGCATGCTGGGTATGCGGGGAGAGAATTGCCCGACACAGGCGCTTATTACCGAGCATCCGGTAATGACAGGTCTACTGCTTAATCATTTTGCCCAGGATCTTATTCTGTATGAGCTGGAGCATGATATGGGCAGAGAGCTGTCGACCCGGTATGGCTGGCGGTATGAAGGCATTATCGGCAAATATATGTCAGCTGGAGAATAGCTAAAGATTACCGGCTAGGAAGTTCCATCAGTGCCCGGCATATAGATGTAATATAGCCCGCCTTATGAGGCACGAATTGATCCGATGTAATCAGGCGGCGAGTTTTTTCTGGATTCGTCCCTGACGTAATGCCTTGGGCTTCGATAAAGGGAATATGGCCTTCAAAAAGGGCCAGTGCTTGGTTAAGATCAGCTTCGTACAGTCCGGCTACTTCTTCTTGCTGGAGGTGATAAGCTTCCAATGGCTGGTTCGATAGCAGTCCAAACACCGAGCTAACCTCCCGGTCCCAAAAAGAGGTACCCTGTGCGGTACCTTTGCTTTCATACCGAACGGTCATCAGCGGTGTTAATGAGGCAAAGGGCACATGAATGCCCAGTTCTTCCTCCAGCTCACGAGCCGCCTGAGACATATCTTCGCCTGCCGTCAAGTGACCGGCTGCTGTAATATCGTAGCATCCGGGGAAGGTGTCCTTCGTATCCTGACGCTGTTGGAACAGTAAGCGACGGCCTATCGAAGTGTCTCGTGCTAGCCAGCAGTGAAAGGTATGGTGCCAGTATCCCTTGGCATGTGCGTCTTGTCGGGAAGCTGTGCCAAGGGGGGTGTCTTCATCATCGTAGATATCCAGAAGCTCGCTAGTCATCGTGGTTCCTCCTATAGTAAGCAGAAATCAAAGTCTACTTTACAGTATAACGTGTTTTCCTTCCTGACGATATGAAGGCGGGTGTGGAATGTGGAGTGGCATTTGGGGTATGCTGGGAACATGAGGATTTGCAACATCACACAGGTTTACGATTGAAAGGAGCGATTTTACATGGAATGTATAGTACATTTCCGAGTCATGCATCCGGAGGAACCCAAGGAACTTCGTGGGTTAATTATGCTGGAAAGTGGGGGCAAGCCGGGGATTGATCAAATCACGGATATGTTCAAAAATATGGGCTATGATGTCCGTCCAGACAATCCAGAGGAATTGATTTTTAAACCAGTCGATGTCAGAGCCAATTATACATATATCCGGGTTATTGAGCTGGATACGGGTGAGGAAGTCTACCAGGAAGACAGGGATTTGCGCGCGATTTTGGAAAATTTGCTGAATAAACGTTAAAGATCAGGAGAACTAATCGACGGAATGAGATAAAGCGATCCTGTCGCCATTCATAGGAACGGAGAACCAATGATGAGATTGTATATTATCCGACATGCAGACCCCGATTACCCCAACAACACCATCACGCCGGAGGGGCATTTGGAAGCCCAGGCATTGGCCAAACGGCTTTCCAGTCACGGACTGGATCGAATTTATGCCTCTCCTTTGGGAAGGGCTTTGGATACGATGCGCTACACTGCCGAGTCTTTGGGTATGACTCATGAAGTGGAACACTGGACGCAGGAGCTGGCCCTAAAGCTGGAAGAAACTCCATACGGCCGTCTTTCCCATTGGGATTTGCCTGGTGAAGTGATCCGTTCCGAGTTGCCCCTGCCGACTCATGACTCTTGGCAGGAGATTTCCTATTATCAGGGAACGCAGAGTCCCGAAATCTTCGAACAGCTGAAGCTTCATTCTGATGAATTCCTGAAACGGCAAGGCTTTGAGCGGGTGGAGGGCAGGTACCGGATTCTGAAGCACACCGAAGATCAGGTGGCCGTATTTTGTCATGGCGGCTTCGGGCTGACCTGGCTTGCTCATCTGTTGGAGCTGCCATTGGCCTTGGTCTGGTCCGGTTTTTGGATGCCGCCTAGCTCCGTAACCACGATCTTGTTTGATGAGCGCTCCCAGGAATGGGCAGTTCCCCGTTGCATCGGCTTCGGTGATGTTTCCCATCTGTACGCTGAGGGCTTGCCCGTCAGACCCCGTGGCATTATCACCAATTTCAACTAATCATATCTCCTACACCATACCAAAACGGCTTAAGACGGTATACCGTCTTAAGCCGTTTGTTGTAGTCATATAGGTGTGGGTTGAGTCAGCGTGCTTCGACGTACCCTTCCAGCTTGGAAGTGCAATGTGCGCAACGGGTTGCGGCTACAGGAATTTCGGATAGGCAATGTGGACATTCCTTAATCGTTTTTTCCTGAGGAGGTTTTTCTTCCTCTTTACGTTTCAGCATGTTAATTCCCTTGACCAGCATGAACACACAGAAGGCCACGATCAGGAAGTCCAGCAGGACGTTAATGAACTGCCCATAGGCGAGGACCGCAATCCCTGCTTCTTTGGCCTGTGCCAAACTCATGCGTGTACCGTCAGCATTTACAGGATCGGCATTTTGTAAAGCTACATACAAGTCTGGAAAATTCATGCCGCCCAGAAGTTTACCAATCGGAGGCATGATAATATCGTTTACCACAGAAGTGACAATCTTGCCAAACGCTCCACCGATGATAACACCGACCGCGAGGTCAATCACGTTACCCCGTACAGCGAATTCTTTAAATTCTTTTATAATACCTTTTCCGCTCATGTGAGTGCTCACCTTCTTTGCATAAAATCATTTATCTATAATACATGCTATGCCACTTGAGGGCAATTCCAAATTGATGTATTGCACTTTGTCACAAAATCACATGTTCATTTGTCTTCTATATGTAAACCAATAATGGAGGCGATGTATCGTGAGTTTAAGATTCAATCACAGAGCAGTGAGTCCTAGTACGTTCAAGGCAATGATGGAGATGGAAAAATATATTTCCGGTCGTTTTACAGACAAAGTATTGTATGAACTACTGAAAATTAGAGTATCCCAAATCAATGGATGTTCCTATTGTCTGGATATGCATGCGAAGGATTTGCTCAAGCTGGGGGATTATGCTGATCACATTTTGCAGCTAGCCTTATGGCGGGAGGTTCCTTTGTTCACGGAAAAAGAACGTGTTATGCTTGAATTAGCTGAAGCGGTCACCCGTATCTCTGAACAAGGGGTACCTACGGATTTGTACAATAGGGTCAGAGAACAGTTTACAGAGGAAGAATACGTAGACTTGATAACCGCGGTTAACGTGATTAACAGTTGGAACCGGATTGCGATTGCAACGGGGATGTATCCGGGCATTCTTTAATGAACAGGGGGCTATGCTTTGTCTGGCAAAGAACATAGAATTGAACAACAATCGGTGGATTTAAATCTGGAGGAACTGTATCAAAGATATCGTAAATATTCTTTTTCCATTGCTTATCGCATGCTTGGAACGGTTACAGATGCCGAGGATGTAGTTCAAGACTGCTTTGTCGAGCTGAAGAATAAGCCCCTGGATGATTTACACAATCCCAAAGCCTATGTAGCCAAAATGACGATGAATCGGTGTCTAAATCTGTTGAACTCTGCACGCAAGCAAAGAGAGACATATGTAGGACAGTGGCTGCCGGAGCCGTTGGGTGAAAGTGCAGATCTTCCTGCGGATTGGTTAGAGCGTAAAGACATGATATCTTACGCTTTTCTGGTTTTGCTGGAGCAGCTAAAGCCGATAGAGCGGGCTGTTTTTGTGCTGAGGGAAGCTTTTCAATATGATTACAAAGATATTGCGGAATTGCTAGGGAAGACTGAGAGCAACTGTCGTCAGTTGTTCAGTCGCTCCCGTCGTATTCTATCTTCGGGAGAATCTGCTCTTGATACTCAGTCCAGTCGCAATGTAAATAACTCTTCCCGAATAAAACTACTAGAACGTTTTACAACCGCCTTTCTTGCCTACGATG
The DNA here is from genome assembly GCF_024213325.1 of Paenibacillus sp. MZ03-122A. Lineage (NCBI taxonomy): Bacteria > Bacillati > Bacillota > Bacilli > Caryophanales > Paenibacillaceae > Paenibacillus > Paenibacillus sp. MZ03-122A. Next base: position 221,710 of record NZ_JANAVI010000005.1, read on the forward strand.
TGACTGCTATGCTGGAACTACTGGCTGAACAACCTGTATTCGTGTCAGATGGCGGAGGTAATGTGCATACGGTGATGAGACCGATGGTTGTACGCAAAGGTGTTCTTGCCCTGTTGACTTCTCGTCGGGTATTAACCGTTTTACGAGAAAGAGATGTGTTCCACACCGTCATCAATGGCGAGGTCCAGCTGGCATTTCTGGAAGACGGAAAAGTGAGAGAAACCTTATGTCTCAGACTGACACCGGACGGGGAGCATATTCAGAGTTTTTATTTAATGGTCAACCCAGATAAGTTGGGATACATTCATATAGGACAGAAGAAGCAAACATGCGATAAAAAGTAATCATCGAAACAGCAAAAACCTTGAATCCTGCTAAGGATCAAGGTTTTTTGTTGTTTTCACAACTGCCGGGCTTGATGAAGAGCCAGATCGCCTACCCAGGGAAGCTTGAGCCACTTGCCTTGGCCCGCACGAATTAACAAGATAATCCACAAGGCAAGGCTTGCCAGCGTTAGCAGGGAAGCGAGGAAAGGACCGAGTAGCGGAATGAATCCGACCAGCACATGTCCGATCATGAGGGCTACAAAAAGAAGTATGGATTGCAGTGCGTGAAATAATACGAATCGGCTTTTCTTTTCCAGCATGACAAAGGCCAGCGCGCCAATAAAGGCGAACAAATAGCACAGGACAGCTGCTATATTTTCATCCAATCCTGTGGAAGACTTATAGACTGACATGTCAGGCATATCCTCCTTTATAAAAGATTCAAGCTAAGTCTCCGTACTATACAAGCTATGAGGGCAGGATTGAAGGATATGCCCGATCTCGGTAAAAAAATTGGCTCTACACAAAGGATAAGCGGTCAAGCGAATGGATATACTCGAATTTGGCGATAACCTTTTTTTTACCTTATTGGTTTGCAAATGACCGATAAAGTGCCACCTTCCGTGGTTTGAAAGGTCTCCCATTTGGACTGCGCTTCTGTCGCATCGCCCACAAGCTTCGCAGATTCGATGTTCGACTGCAGCCAGACGAGCTTGCAAATTCATTGAACCACTTCCACCTTACGAATTGCCTGATAGTCTTTCCCGAGAATCCGTTTCGGTTCCCGCCAAACGTTTTAGAAACGTATTTCTCCAGTTTAAGGACAATTCTTCCACTTCGAGAATTTGTTTAATACCCTCGATATGAGCCTTCTCTTGATGCATAATTCGATTGGCAAATGAAACCGTAATTGCTTTCGGATGGCGATGAAGGAGGGATAATCCCTCGGCTTTAGAGACAACTCCCTCTTCCAGAACGCGGAAGTAGAATCCCGTGTAGCCTGTTTGCTGTACCTTCAAGGGCATGTCCGGTACGCCGTACTTGATGGACAACTTGTAGCAAGGCTGTCTCGGCTGGCTAACTTGAACGATAGCTTTGCCAAGCTTAAAGACGTCTCCAATGCAAACGTCGGATTCTAGCAAACCCTTTATCGTTAAATTTTCCCCGAACGCGCCGTAATCGAGCGGTCTCCGCAATTCATTTTCCCAGAACGGATAGTGCTCGTAGGGATAGACGCATACAGCTTTCTCTTTACCCCCGTGATGAACTAGATCGCCCTGCCCATCCCCTTCGAAGTTTAGATAAGATAAATACAAATATTCATCTGTGGCCGACTTGAATATCCCCGTAGAAACGTCCTTCTGATTAAACTGGATCTGCTTGGGCATGCCGACATTAAGTGAAAGGATTTTAATAGATGCCATTCGGATCACCCCTACTCCAAATTTTGGTCAACGAGTTTTGCTAGATGCTTCTATATACCGCGTTCCTGCATATGTTCGCCCGCCTGAAGCGAGAATTTCTATGATGACTACGCCTTTTTACATTTCGGTAATTCCTCTTTTGACTCTGTTCGTCCCCGTTTCCATTTTACACTCCTCTATGCGCTATTTGCGAATTTTCGATTAGTCTTCGTTAATGGGATAGAGTCCTTTTTGGGCAACTCATCGTTCTGGGAGCGATGTTCTCGTTCGAACATACCCGATCTCGGTAAAAAAAGAATTAGAGAATGTGTATAAAAATACGAAAAAGGCTGAACGAAAAGGATTCGCTCAGCCATTCACACGGTTATGCACAGGTTTTGCACATCTTGTACGCACTTTATCCACCGCACATTACTATTTATCCACAAAAACAGCATGCTTTATGCACAATTTGTGCACAAACTGTAGACAATATAACGATATCTCACACTTTGCACACAGATTGTCCACAAACTATCAACATATTGGGAGTAACTGTGGATATACTTCCGTAATTATCGGTCGCCAGTTTTTAAATGGCGGCGCGGATGTGTGATTTTCCCCATTTTATTCTTGTCATCCTTTTTGGGGATAAGTCGTTCATCAGTACGTCCTTCATGATGATTATCAAAGGCGTATTCGGTCATTTTCCACTCGGAAGTACCCAAAACAACATCAGAGGGAAAATGCTGACCTCTGTGCAAATGCTGTTCATGTCCATCCTCATCAATATAAACACCATCCACTTCTACCTTTTCACCCGAAAGCGGGAGCAAATCCTTTCCTTCGCGTTCCATTGGTATCCCCTCCGTCTGGCTTATTCTTCGTTAATTTGTCCGTACGGAAGGTCTTTTATCCACAAGCTGATGCAAAATATCCTCGGCAATCTGGTCTGCGGGATGAGGCTTGCGAAGCAACTCAATCGCCTGCTTCATCTCTTCGGCAAGAGAGGGGATGGAAATCAGGTCGAGACAATGCTGAATCAGCTCCTCCGTAGTGCGCGCAATACGGGCAGCTCCTTTTTGCTGCAAATACAGAGCATTATTTAGCTCCTGACCGGGCACGGGCTTGAACACAAGAATAGGCAAACCGGATGCAATGCTTTCCGAGAGTGTAATGCCGCCGGGCTTTGTAATCACCAGATTGCTCGCACGCATAAGTGCTGGAACAAAGTCCACGAATCCATAGGTGTAAATGTCCGGGTGGTCTGCATACAGCGCATCCAATTCTGCTTTCAGTTGCTGGTTACGTCCGCAGACGATGAGTAGCCGCAACTGAGGAAGCTGGCTTAATTGCCGACAGATATCCAGTATGCCGGATAGCACGCCATAGGCGCCAGCCATTATGAGTAGTGTAGTAGTCTCAGCCTGTTGCGATGGAATTACCTGTTCCTGAACAGGAACTTCGTTAGCAGACATGTTATAAAAAGAAGCGTGAATCGGAATCCCCGTAGCGATAATGCGTTCGATAGGTATTCCCCGCTGGGCGGCTTCCTGCTGGATGTCCTCAGTGGCAACATAGTAGCGGTCAATATCGGGATGCAGCCAGCGCCCATGCAGATCGAAATCTGTAACCACGTTGACAATAGGCAAATTCATTCCCATTTTGCGGCGTAACGCCGGGAGCGCGAGCTGCGGGAACGTATGTATCACGAGATCCGGCAACTCCTTTTTCAGTGTGAGCGTAAGTTGACGCATTCCGAATGAATGCAATACATGGCCAAAGGCCGATTTAGCCTGCATACCGCGCGTGATGTTATAGACCCAGCCGTAAAGCTGAGGAATGGTTTTGAAGCTTTGCATATATACAAATTTGGTCAGACCGTTCAACCAGGGATGAGATTCAGCCATCAGGTCGAGAAGTTGTACCTCGCAGCGTCCGAGTCTTCGCAAACTGTCCATAATCGCCCGAGCGGCCTGCACATGGCCTTCCCCGTAACTGGCGTACAATATTAGAATTTTTGGTGCTGAGACTTCCATGATTGTTTAGCCTCCTATATTCAATAAGCACATTAAAGCTCATTTCAGGAACGTTCCAAGTTGAGGGAGGATACGGCTGGAAAAACGTAGCGCTCCAGCAGTGTTCGCGGATTTTTCCAGCGGCTCACCTTGCTATCTGCTGTAAATACTGCGACTGCGTTCGCTTCTGGCACAAGATAAATTTGCTGTCCTCCATGTCCGTGCGCACACGCATAGTTGATGCCGTGGAGTCGTCCTGTCCACCATTGGAATCCGTAATCTCCGAATTCTGGATAACCTTCAACCTGTCGCTGTGTCGCTTGATGCAGCCAATCGGCCGGAATCAATTCTGTTCCGTTCCAGCTGCCTTGATGAAGGCAGCAATCGCCGAATTTAGCCATGTCACGCGATGTCAGATATAGCCCGATGTGTCCCATGGTGTAGCCCTCTGGATCTTGTGCCCAACCACTTCTCCCGAAACCTAAGGGTTCGAACAGATGCTGGAGAGCGTACGTATAGGCGTCAATCCCACAACAATGGGTCAGCAGCACGGACAACAGGTGCGAATCAACACTACGATATTGGAATACACCGAGTTGATCCTCCTGTACAGGTAAGCGTAGAGCAAAGGATGGCCAGCTTTTACTGCGATGAAAACGGTGGATAAAAGCTTCTCCGAGCTTTTTACCCGTCTGCCAATACAAGCCGGATGTCATGGTCAACAGATGGCGAATCGTAATCTGCTCTAGCAGTGTTTCCTTCCGCCTAGGTAAATACTCAGGCAACAGCTTATGCACAGCCGTCTCTGGCCCGGGCATATCACCGCGAGCCATAGCTATGCCGATGAGCGTGGAAGTGAAGCTTTTGGTCGCGGATCGCAAATCGTTCAGAGAGCTTACTTCATGCCCGTTATAATAGCGTTCCCAGATCAGTTTGCCGTGGCGTAGTAGCAGGAAGCTGTGCATTTTAGGAAACTTGGCTTGGATTTCACGGTCTGCCTGATCAAGTAGGGAGGCATTGACGCCCTCCTCTTCACAAGTTCCTATGTTCAGGGCAGACATACGGGCAACAGGTGCAGTGAACAGCGGAGCAAAGCGGCTCATCCTTTTCCCTCCTTGTTATGTTTATTTATTTTACCCCAAACACATACACTCCAAAAACCGATAAATAAGGTATACCCCCTGTGCAACAGCTGATTGAGTACCCCAAATGACATGATGCGTAAAAGATAGGTAAAATCAATGTAAATTTACTGGAAAGCTGAAAGCTGTATCTGAATATGTTATAATGGGGTAGTGATTCAGCCAAAAGAAATTCGGTTAATAATAGTGTCAGGTACATGCCTTGTATAAGGTGTTCCCGACCTAAGCTGCAATTAGACATACTACTTCACTGCATAAGGACATCAATACTTTTCGGCATTCTCTTCAACGGAGCACTTATTTTCAACGTTTTGGGAGGGAGTTACATGGCAACGAAAGGTCACAATGAAGTTAAGGAAAGTCTGCGGGAAATGACTCGAATTTTCCGGCCTAAGGATCCCAAAAAATTTGTAAAGGAATATGTGCGAAAATACCGGATTACAGGAGGGTATGAGGAAGAGTTGACCATGGTGGTGGAAAACGAACTCGGTCGCATAAATTCTTCAGTATCTTAAAGGGTTCGATTACCCGAAAAACTAGAAATACGACTTTTATAAACCGTCTATCCACAGAGGAGACGGTTTTTTTGTGTCCGCCTTGCATACAATGGGATAGGTTTAGTGAATTTGTATGCTCAAAGGAGGCGGATTCCAATAGAGATAGCAATACGAACACCGGAGGAAATCGGCTACATGAGGGAGGCCGGACGTATTTTGGCAGATTGCCATCGTACGCTGGAAAGTCGTATTCTTCCGGGAATCACAACGCTTGAAATCGATGCTTGGGTGGAGCAGTTTTTAAGCAAGCGCGGAGCTACGCCTGAACAAAAGGGCTATAAAGGTTTCCCTTATGCCACCTGCGCTTCGGTCAACGAGGTGGTATGTCACGGTTTTCCATCGGAGCGGGTGCTTCATGATGGGGATATTGTGACCATCGACATTGTGGTTAACAAGGACGGTTGGCTAGCTGACCGAGGATGGACCTATGCGGTAGGTAACATTAGCCGCCCGGTAGCACGACTGTTGCGGCAGACCCATAAGGCACTGGTGCGCGGGATCGAGGTTGCCCGCCCGGGGAAGACGTTGGGGGATATCGGGCATGCTGTGGAAAAAGCGGCAGGCTGGCGGCGGTTCGGCAACGTCAAGCCTCTGATCGGGCATGGCATTGGCCGCCAAATGCATGAGCCGCCAGAGGTTCTGCACTACGGTCGTCCCAAAACGGGATTACCGCTGCGCGAAGGGATGGTGATTACCATTGAGCCGGTATTTACCCTCGGAACCGAGGGGGCCGTGCTCTGGGGGGACGATGGCTGGACCATCAGCACAGCAGACGGCAGTTGGGGAGCTCAATACGAGCACACGATTGCGATTACAAAGAACGGTCCTTATATTTTGACCTCGTAAAAGAGAGATGTGCCATAGGGAGTCAATGTGCGGGGCGTTAGCATAAGGCTCTCTAGGTAAGTTTTTTCAGGATGACACATTCATCGTGCTTGTAGAGATTTTTCGATAAAGCAACAGATAAATCCCCAGCTCGACAGGCGAGGAAACAGCCATCACAATTCCTGCCACTTTGCCGTCCAGTCCTGGAAAAAAGCAGATACACAGAATAAGCGCGAGAATCGCAAAGCTCACAGAAAACAGCCTACCAATAAAGATAGGTTTAGTATTACCGATTAATATCGACCGTCCTATAAAATATTCCACCCAAGGATAAAATGCAACATAGACAGCCAGTATGCGAAGCAGTCCTCTGGTTTCTAGCAACAGTTCTCCTTCCAATCCCAATACATTCCGTAACACAGGATCACCAGCAAATCCGAAGGAGAGTAACAGGAGTAGCATTGGCGACAGGATAGACAAAAAGCTTAAAAATATCAGCACTTCCCTGCGCTTGGTCGTATAAAATTGAATCACAATTTGATGCAAAGAGCTGCAAAACCAGACAAATAGATTCAGGATTTGCAGTGCTACAGAAAAGGATGCCACGGCCAACAGTGGATCAGTTGTATTGTTCAGCGCTGCTTGGATGGAAGGATTCAGGATAACCAGCACCAGCGCCGAATATAGCAAAGGAAGGTAAAAAGGTAGGAGATGCTTCGCGTGATGGATGGTTTGCTCCCCGTTGTCAGGAGGCAGCTTTCTTTTGAGAACCCGGCCTTCTAAAAAAGTAACGACCAGCTCTATGAGAATACCTGCAATAAAAATGGCGGCACCGACTCGTCCGTCATTCGTCCAGCCAGCACGGATCAAAAACCAGGAAGCAATTAGCATCACGATAATACGTATGGACGAGCTGAATGTCATCCATGCCGTTCGGTGCTTGTTGATAATAAGTCCCTGATATATGTTACGGACAGCTACCAATATGTATAGTAAAGTAAGAACCTGAAATACGTTCTTGGTGGGTTCGATCAATACTGGGGACACACCAAATACATATTGAAAGACCAGATTGCCTACAGGCGTCAACCCGATGCTCCAGCCGATGATCAATACAGCCACAGCCACGAACGTACATAAAATACCGATAGAATGAACGGACTTGCGATCATAACCGAATTTCGTGGTCATCTGCCGTACAGCGGTTAACGGAGTTTCCAACAGCAGGCACAGGCTGACGGCGACCGCATAGCTGCTTAATGTAAACGAAGGATGTTCCGAACGAGCAAGCACGGCATTGACGATGACATGCGTTAGTGCAGCAATTAATGACGAAATGCCAAGCGGCACATAAAATGAAACAATTTTATTCAAGTCGAATCCCCCAGTAAACGAGTAGTGTAGTGAACGGGTTATCCTATCCAACTTCACTAAACAATGAATATCCTTATTATAGATCAAGATTGGGATCGTCGATATAATAGAGTGCATAATATTGGAAACTAGGAGTGGAACTTACATGAACATCAGGGAAGCAACGATATCAGATGCCGAGGGCATCGCCAAGGTGCACGTAGATTGCTGGAAGACGACGTACAAAGATATAATGCCTGCCCAGGTTCTGGAACAGCTTTCCTATGAGCAAAGAACAGAACTGTGGAATGCGAATCTATCCAGTGAAGACGGTCATCGGGTATATGTTGCTGAAAATGAGAAGGGGGAAATCATCGGATTGGTGAGTGGGGGGCCGGAAAAGTCAGGTGAATATCCCCCGTATGGGGGAGAAATAACGGCTATTTACGTTTTGAGTGAATACCATAGTTTAGGCTTGGGGAAGAGACTATTTTTACGTCTGCTTCAACATTTTAATAGTATGGATATTCACTCTGTAATCGTATGGGTGCTAGCAGATAATCCAGCATGTACTTTTTATGAAAGGCTGGGGGCCAAACTTATAGTAGAACAACATATTATAAATATGGGTGGCAAAAATCTGAACATGGTGGCTTACGGTTGGATACTATTCGGATAGAATACGCTTTTGTCCTTCCAAGGCACGAATTGGTGCGATATTTTGCGTAAATTCCAACGTTCCCAGATAGCGGCCCTCTGCATCACGGATGGCAAAATACCGGATGTAGACAAATTTGTCCTTGATTGGAATCCAAAAATCTTCAACATCCTTGCGACCTGCCTTAAAATCTTCCAGCAGCTTCTCAACGACATGTACGCTTTGGGGTGGGTGGCAATTCTGTACGGTACGACCAATGACGGCTTTCGTGCGCGCAAAGATTCGTTCCTTACCATGGGAAAAATAGCGAACAACATCATTTTCATCTATAAAGGTCAGGTCAACGGGTAGATGATTCAACAGCAGTTCCAATTGTTGTACAGATATAATCCCCGTCTCGAATCGCACGAAGCCCTGCGGTGTTCCAGATGTGCCTTCCGTTTGCTCAAGGGCTTCTGCCGGTTCCTCTGCCCGTTCAGGTATCCATTCACGTTCGGGAGCGGTCAAGCAGAACCCGATTTCTTCGCTTTCCCGGGCTATTTTCAGCCACTCATCCTCTGTCAGCTTACTGAGTGCCATCGGTAGCAAAATATTTTCTTCCTTGAATATCATTTCATTCACTTCGCTCATGATATGGGCAAGTGCCTTCCCAATCTGTTCACGATCTCCGTTATATTCGGTGAGCAGACTCTTTGCCTCCTTAATCGCGGCACGAATGCTGTCGTCCACACCCCACATAACTTTGGTTGGGCCAAAAATTCCATAGCGTTCTAGATAAGGAAAGACCAGATTTTCTTTGCGGCTATAGTGCTTGTCGAGATCGAGCAGCAGACTTAAATCTTCCAGTAACTTGTAGATGATTTTGGGGCTGTCGTCCTTTTGAAATTGGTCCGCGTGCAATGACAACTTGAAGTTGACCAATTGTTCGATCTCCCGATTTTCCAGCTTGAAGGTATGAACAGGATGTCCCGGTTGTTCCTCTGGTCCTGAAGGACGGTGAATATCCTCAATGGAACCCTTGAATATCGATGTATGCACGGAACAAAGACGCTGCACTTCCGATACGGGAATCCCCTCCTCGGTCATCAATGCATGCTCCATAGCTGAAATTTCCGCTACGCTTACTCCGCCAACAGCCTCTGCGAAACGCGCTTTGACTTCCTCCACGCTTTTCCCGGCATGTAATTCTTTTATAATTTCCTTTAGCGTTTGTTGGCGTTCCGTTAATTCCTGTGCTGTATGTTCACGGTTGTTAATTAACTCGCTCATGATCGTTAGCTCCTTTATTTTTGAATGGTAAAACCATGTTGCAAAAACGTGCTTTCCACGGTTTCCATAGCTACTTTTTTCATTGCAATACCTTTGGACAGTGTCATAAAACGACCTGCGGTCTGTAACATGCCAGGCTTGGCGATATCGTGAAAACCCAGCTCTACCATAATGTCCTTCACTTCGGGGTAACGGTTAACAAGGTTAAATATCGGCTCATCCCAGTGCAGTATCTTATCCATTTGGTCATCCCCTTGATTGAGAACGTTTATCATTTACAGAGTAGCATAGGTTCTGACGAGCTTTTGTGATTGTACGCACAATTTACATTCAGGTGTTGACAGTTGTAATTCATGGTTTATATACTGTGTATAAAGATATATACAGTAATAACACTGATTACTGTAATAATAACTTCGTATGAAGAGAGAACAAGGTCGTCATTACAGGCAGTGCAGAAGGGATCAGGATATGAAAATGACAATCATCAAGCAGGCATGGAAGATTAACAGGCACGATTTTCGCAACAATCCATATGTCATGCTGTGGACATTGCTGTTTATTGCGTATTTGGGATTTACCATGAGTTTTGCTGTAAGTGTGCAATGGGGTGAACTTGGAAACTTGAGTCCAGTAGCCGATTTTATCATGCTGGTGTTGATTCCGTTTCTCGGATTCATTTATAACCGCCGTGCTTTTAAATATCTTCAGGAAGATTCCTATACGCATATGCTAGCCTTTTTCCGCACCTTGCCTATACCGATGAATGCGGTGATTATGAGTCGAATTCAACAGGCGCTTTTGGCGTTTGTTGTGAACAGTGTAATATTTTTCACTCTATTGTTTACGTTGTCAGCTACGTTTCGGGTATATGCCAGTACAGGTTTCTTTGTATCGTTTGCACTTACCTGGATAGGCTACGGCATGCTGATTCAAGCCATTTATATTCATTTGGAATTTCTTAAAAGAGGAAAATCCTACTTTTGGCTATCCATTGTCATCATGCTCATTTGTGGGATAGTTACGATTATAGTTCGAGTATGTGGAGCCAATCTGGTATCGTTAACGGCATTTTATAGCAAGGAATGGCAGCTGTTGTCTCCGGTGATGTGGGGAGCGCTGCTGGCAGGAGTTCTGGGTATGTGGGTGTCCTATAAGGTGACACAGCGTAGGCTTATGAAACGGGACTTAACTTAGGGGTATGTGTACAAAGATAGATAAAAAGGGGGGAGAAGCAGGTGAATATACCAGTGCAAATTGATGAGAATAGCGCGGAACCGCTGTATGCACAAATTGAAAAGCAACTTCGTTCACTCATCGTAACCGGACAGATTGCAGCGGGAACGCTGCTTCCCTCCATTCGGGAGTTTGCAGGGACGCTCCGCTGCAGCGTCATCACCGTCCGGCGGGTCTATCAGGATTTGGAGAATGAGGGCTTGCTTCGTACCCGGCAGGGGACGGGCACCTTCGTAGCTCTGGTCGAGGACGATAAGCGCTCAGGTTACCGCCTTAAAGCAGTGACCGAGGTGTTGGAAACGGCGATTGACACAGGCATTGCTGTGCAGATGACAGAACAGGAATTGTTGGAGCTTTTCGCAGAAATGGTGAAGAGAAGGTATGAAGTCCAAGTGAAGGAGTGACGCCCGTGAAGAACGAAGTAAATCATCATGTGGAAGTTCCTATGGGGATACAGATAAAAACACCCATTATTGAGATGAGCCAAGTCTATAAAACCCGAGGTAACCGGGAAATTGGACCGATTAATCTAACCATTGAACCGGGATATGTAGTCGCTTTGGCTGGACATAACGGATCGGGCAAAAGTACATTGATTCATCTGCTGACTCAGCTTATCCACCCGGATTCCGGTGAAATCCGTTGGTTCGGTCAAGCGTATCCAGACGGCATGCCGGCAGATACACGACAATGGGTTGGGTATATGTCAGAGCAGCCAAGCCGGGAGGAAGATCGAATCACGGCAGAAGAAGCAGCGGCTTTTCGAGCCTTGTGGTATCCCGGCTGGGATGAAACACGTTTTCAGCGTCTGATGGAACGATTTCAGGTCCCTCAGCATACGAAATTATCGCGCATGTCTAAGGGAGAGCGCCGCAAGTTTGAACTGGCTGCAGCCTTGGCGCCTCATCCCCGTTTGTTGCTGCTGGATGAGCCTTCGTCAGGTTTAGACCCTTTTGCCTGGAAAATCATGCTGGAGGAACTGCGGGATTGTATGGAGAACGGCAAAACGACGGTTATTATTGCTACTCATATTATAGACGAGATCAAGCGTTTGGCGGATTATATTGTCCTGATGCATGATGGCAGGCTGCTTGGCAAGCTGGAAAAAGACCATTTGCTCGAAAATAGCAAAGAAATGTGGTTTGAAGGCACGCCAGAGGAGGCATCGGAGCTTCCGGGAGTGGTAGAGACGGAGAGCGAAGGCGCATTGCAGCGAATTGTAACGTTGGCAGCCGGAGAGACCAGCGCCATATTGGAACAAGCGGGCATTCGCCCTATCCGTGTGCGGCGTTTGGAGCTGGATGATATTTTAATACATTGGTCTGCTGGACAACTATCAGAAGATGCGGAGATATACACGCAGAAAAAAGGAGCGGAGTAATCATGAGCATGCTGCAATTGAAAGAGGTCGTGAAGCAATATGGGAACCACACGGCGGTGAACGGAATTTCGCTGAATGTGAACGGCGGGGAGATTTACGGACTACTGGGAGGCAATGGAGCAGGCAAAACCACAACGATGCGCATGGTGCTCGGCCTGATTTACCCTGATGGAGGAAGCATTCAATATGAGGGAAAGCCCTACAGCAAGGAGCTTCAGCGGACGATGGGCTATTTGCCTGAGGAGCGTGGACTATACCCCAAGGTGAAGGTGAGCGAGCAAATTAACTATTTGGGCAGGCTGCGCGGCATGTCGGCCAAGGAGGCGGACAAAAGTCTACGCTACTGGCTGGAACGCTTTGGAGTGCCGGAATACTACGACAAGCGGATTGAGGAGCTATCCAAGGGGAATCAGCAGAAAATGGGCTTTATTGCCGCTGTTGTGCATCGCCCCACGCTGCTTATTTTGGATGAGGCCTTCAGTGGGCTTGATCCGGTGAACGTTGAATTGCTTAAGGATACGGTGAAAGAGCTGCGGGACGATGGGGCTGCGATTTTATTCTCGACCCACCGCATGGAGCATGTGGAGGAACTGTGCCGCCATATTACGATCTTGCATCGCTCCAATACAGTTGTGCAGGGAAGTGTGCAGGAGATTAAGGGCCGTTACCCACGTGAAAAAGTTCGTCTCATTACTACAGGTGAAGTGAATGGACTGGAGCAGCTGCCCGGCGTGCGCCGTGCAGAGCCTATGGATCGCGGCTGGATGCTGCATATTGAGCAGCCGGATGCGGCGAAGTTGATTTTACAAACGGCGTTGGAGCAAACGGATGTAGAGCATTTTGAGATCAAGGAACCTACGCTGAACGAGATTTTCATAAGAGAGGTGGGGGATTCCCATGAATAGACTGGGTACGGTGATCGGTTTTACGTTTCGTCAGAAGGCGAGAACCAAATCTTTTATCATTACAACGCTGGTACTGGCCTTGCTCATTACGATTGGTATGAATCTGCCGTATTTAATTTCTTTGTTTAAAGGAGAGGGGGCAGGAGGTTCGGGCACAACGGCAGCCGAGCATCATCGCTTGGGACTGATTGCCGGGAGCCGGATAGAAGTGGCGAATCAGCTGGAGCAATTCACCAAGGAGCAATCCAACCCGGCAGCCATCTGGGTGCGTTATGACAGCATACAAACGCCGGCCATGCAGCAAGCCTTGAAAAACGGGGAGCTGCAAGGTTACGTGCAGTTCACGGAGCCTGCCGCCAAGGGAGATGCGTTTCCTAAAGTGGAGTACGTCTCTGTAGAAAAAGAGCCATCTCCTGCTGTAATTACATTGTTGCAGACGGGACTTCAGGAAGCTAAGGTCAAAGCCATTATGGGCGGCAATGCATTGACCGGCGATCAAATTCGTGAAATTAGCACACCTGTATTGGTGGATAGCAGGGAAGTAGACGGTCCGTCTGAGGCAGGGGGAGCCGTGGGGACAGAGAAAAAAGAGACCTCTATGATTAACTATGGTTTGGTCTATGTACTGATGATTTTATTCTTCACCTCCTCTATGATGACGGGGAATATGATTGCTGCAGAGGTGACATCGGAAAAAAGCTCACGTATCATGGAGATTCTCATCACAAGCGTCTCACCGTTGACCCAGATGTTCGGAAAAATTATCGGCATTTTCCTGGTCGGCCTGCTGCAAATTGCTGTCTTTGCAGCCGTTGTGTGCGCTAACCTTATGCTGCCGCATAATAATGTCATTCTTAGCTCAGCTGGGCTGGATCTGTCGCAACTGAATATCGCGGTATTGGGCTATGGTCTGGTATTCTACATCCTCGGCTACTTTCTGTACGCAGTATTGTTCGCTGCGGTGGGCTCTATCGTTAGCCGTACCGAGGAGTTGGGACAGGCGATCATGCCGATTACCGTGCTGTCACTGGCAGCCTTTTATATCGGTATCTTCAATATCGCCGCACCGGATACGATTTTCGTAAAGGTGGCCGGGTATATCCCATTTTTCTCGCCGACTGTCATGCTGTTGCGGATTGGTCTGGAGCGGGCGAGCCTGCTGGAAATCTGGCTGTCACTTGGTATACTGGTCGCCTCCATTTTGTTGTTCGGTTGGCTGGCCGCCAAGATCTACCGTACGGGCGTCTTAATGTATGGCAAACGTCCTTCATTCAAAGAGTTAAGAAAAGCTATGAAGGCTTACAAGATTTAAATTTTTTAATTGCGGTGTGAGTGTGTGGTGTCATAATTAGTGAGAATATTTTCATAATTAATGAGAAAACTTTTTCATAATTAATGAGAAATGTATATTTATTCATAAATATGCATTTCTCTATTGGAATTAGCTTGTATGCATCTGAGGAGGAGAACACGATCTTTAAACTGACTAGAGAACATGGGCTTACGATTGGGAAAATCAAGAACAAAGAGAATGTTACTAAATCGGCGCTTGCTTCGTTGAGAATAGGAGTTAAGTCATATTTTAAAACATATCAAGTAGCCTCGGATAAGCGCGTAGTTAAGGATATGTACATTGAAAAAGACCATCCCTTTTATGAAGACTCAATGGAACGTATTGCTTTATTCTGTGAAAATACAGATTATCAGGAAGTGTATCTGCAATGTGTATTCCATTTCCATCATTTTTTTGAGCTATTATTGAAGGATATATTAGGAAGTGTTCATCCTAAGTTAGCCTATAAGGTAAACCTAAATGGGGACAACTCATCTACTATCCTTGATGTTCTCTTGAACAAAAGACCTTATGACTTAACAAGTGATAATACTGCTGAATTTATGACTTCGCTAAATCGAGTAATCAGCTTAATGAAACTTGAAGGTGACACCAGTAGTATACCTGTCATATCAAAAATTATTAGTGATAATAAGCAGACCTTAGTAGATCTAAACCAGTTAAGAAATCGTGTCTGGCATAAAGGCGTGTATGTACTACGTTTAAATGAGTTGGATCAGTTTATTTCTCAAAATGTATTTCCCTTAGTAAATAAGTGCTTAGAATTCAGTGATTATAATAAACTTGAATCCTATTGGAAATATAAAAAATCTACATTAGACCCGATAAATGAAATAATTAAATCCGGTCAAGAACAAATCGATTACGAGCGTATTGCTTTTTTCAAAGCATATGGGCTTGCATGTTACACTATTCCTATCTGGAAATTTGACCTGGATCAAATCGAAGAAAGAGCAAATGCTATCGTAAAGGCTATAGATGATATGGATGTTACTACTTGCTTCGTTTGCAATATGGAAACCCTTCTTGTCAGTACAGAAACCGACTTTGATACAGACGAAGAGGGAGCGCCTGTGAGTATATGGGTTAAATCTATTGGTGCTGAGTGTCTGAATTGCTCACTAAAAATTTCACCTGATATTGGAGAGCCACAATCTCATGGTGTTGATTGCGACATTTTATGGAGGTTTGAAGACGTTTTGATCGAAACATAATTAATTGTTTAAAATATGTGGCTAGATGTTATTGTCAGCTAGTCCCGGTTCTAATAGTAATGAAACAACGACCGTTTCTCAATATAGAAGAACGGTCGTTGTATTTTATGAATAAATCTAATAACACAAATTGTTAAAGCGAGTGGAGAGTATTAATTAGAGTTTTGAAATTTCGTAATGACATCAGGTGTAGAATTTCAGCTTCTAATCCATCAAAATAGTTTGGTGCGTTATCGCTCAAGTAAATGATTAGTTACAATATAGTAAGGATATTTAACTTGTTGATTTATTATAATCCCTTTCATAAATTTTAATGGACCAGTGTTCTCTCTAAGACCCAATACTTGGAATGATTCAAGAACCTAGGGTTGAATCTTTTTTGTTTCGTAATATGGCTAAGTTGGTTATCCGTCTTACTGGGAATTTGGCCTTCAGCAATTGCTATCAGATCAGATAAATAAATTTAAGATAATTAGGAAGGAATTTCTATATTCGTGTCGAATAAATAATACAAAATACCTAAAATATATGGAGGGATATAGTATGTTGGACACGGTTGATGAGATTGAAGAACTAATGAATAGCATTGTAGATACAACAAAGGACTATAAAAATGGAAAAGTTATGAGTAAAGATCACGTAGAAAAATGGATCGAACAGTTCAATGAATCGAGTCGTTTGACCATTTTGAAAGAAATAGATCATATTTTAAAGAAACATTATGTTTCAAAGGAACGTACTGCTGAATTCATGGAACTCCTTATAAACAAAAAAGAAATCGTAGGAGACTTTAAAACGAACTATCCCGCTGTAAGCTTTTTAGAAATTCAGAGAAAAGGAGAAAGTCAAAGAGAATTGTTAGAATTACTTGGCGATACAATGGAAGAGAAGTTTGATATTAAATTATCAGATTGTGGCAAACAGCCCAATACATATATTTACTTTGATGATTGTATGTTTTCTGGAAACACGGCATTTTGGGATATTAAGAAATGGGCTAATGAAAATGAAATACAAAATGTAACTCTACATTTAGTGTTTTTAGCAATGTACAACAGTAATTATAGCTATTTAACTAGGAACCTAAAAAGTCTATTTAAAGGAAAAAACGTAGAATTTAAATTTTGGAGAATTCATGAGTTTTCTAATAATGCATTTAATTCGAAAGAATATCTTTGTTTATGGCCGACTGAGCATAAGGGTGATGATGTTCATGTAACAAACTTCAGAAAAGCGATGGAAGAACAGCGGGAGCAAAAAGGGAATAGTAGATTCCCATTATTTCGCTCTGAAACTTACCCTACTAGTGAGACACTTTTTACTTCGAAGGAGGCTCGAGTTGTTGTTGAACAAGCATTTCTAACGCATGGAGCATACCTTTATACGTTTACTAATAACCCTAGTTTTAAACCCATGGGGTATTCATATTTTTCAGATTTGGGTTTTGGTTCATTATTCGTAACCTATCGAAATATTGCAAATAATAGCCCTTTAGTGCTATGGTGGGGTGACATTAATCAGAAACATCTCAATCAATGGTACCCTCTCTTTCCGAGAAGAGTTAATTAGAAGAAATGGAGGATTGATGGTGTCTAATCCAGAAAAAAAACTATACTCTAGGCAGAATTCAATAGTTTTCAAAAAAACCAAGGAGCCATATGGAGCAATGTCCAATATGGCTCCTGGTTTTCCAATCTCCATCAATGGAGTTAAAATTCTGACTTCTGAAGCATTGTATCAAGCTTGTCGATTTCCGCATCTGCCTAATGTACAAAAAGAAATAATTAGCCAAAATAGCCCAATGACTGCAAAAATGATAAGTAAACCATATCGTAACCAATCAAGGTCTGATTGGAATGAATCAAGAATTAAAATAATGCGATGGTGTCTTCGTGTAAAACTCTATCAAAACTGGTTGACATTTTCTGAAGAACTAAAACAAACAAGAGAATTACCTATTGTTGAAG
This sequence comes from Paenibacillus sp. MZ03-122A, assembly GCF_024213325.1. NCBI lineage: Bacteria > Bacillati > Bacillota > Bacilli > Caryophanales > Paenibacillaceae > Paenibacillus > Paenibacillus sp. MZ03-122A. Next base: position 239,318 of record NZ_JANAVI010000005.1, read on the forward strand.
AATCGCACAAAGATTCCTTTTGGGGAGCAATTCCTGATGATGATTCTAATTTGTTCGGTACAAATGCTCTAGGTAGATTACTAATGGAATTGAGAGAAGAAGCAAAACAAATAGATAATGAAGTAGTGCATATAAACACGCCTAAAATTGATGATTTCTTATTATATGGGAAACCTATATCAACGATACAGTGTAGACTAAGCCTTAAAAAATCTGAGAAAGACCATAGTAAAAAGCCGAACGTAAATGAAGTTACACAAACATTGTTGTTTGAAGAATAAAAAACTGACTTATACAACTATTGAACTAAATAAGGTGAGTTTCTCTTTATAGCCCTTCACTATCGTATAGTGATTGCCTTTTTTGAAACCGAATAGTATCAATAATCCTCTAAGTCTATGTTGATATCTAGGGTATGCCCATGTTTTCGAACTAAAGTTTTAAAATAATTTTTGTTTGCCTTAAGTATATCTAAAAACTTCAATTTCTGCTTCTGGGCATTCTGGAGCAGCGCATCATAGTTTCATCATGATTATGCCCTAAGCGCTGTTTTCCCCTGAGACAGATCATCCTCCTTCAAGAATGCTACAGGCTCTTTTGAATGATATGCCGTTAAAGTAATTGAATGATATCTTCATGTAAACACTTTGGACAATTAGTAGAACCCTTTTCATCAGATATTAATTTCCAGTACTTTTGGGGAGTTTTCACTCCTTTACATCTAGACTTTTATGTTTCTTATACTACGTTTTTTAACCAATTTAAACGTTTAAACGCTTCAATGATACATCTAAACAAATGGTTTAAAGACTTTCATCTCTTTTATATACTTACACTGTTAAAATAAAACACTAAATATTACAATAAATTGAGTAAACTCATATATAAATGTATTAGCTATAAAAATCTGTGCTTAGTGAACAAGGAAAATATAAAGCTATAGACTGATGTTGTTGATTCTACGTGGTTTTCAAATGCTAAAATCGTCTGCCTATCATAAATAAGTTTTAAAGTATTAGACTGGCTTCTTATTTTTTAAATATAATAAGCACAACAATATGTACTACAACATACACTGGGAAGGTGATGAGGATATGACAAAAGCAGATGACTTTAAAGCTCAAAATGACGGTGAAATAATTATTCAGGTAAGCCATGGTGAAGTGTGGGCTATTGATAATAGTGGCTCACCAGTTGTTATTGGAAAAATTGAGCGTATTGATTTATCTATCGAAGAACCAGAAGAAACACCAGGTGTATATCGTGTTGAGTATGTAATGATATACGATGATAATGATGAAAAATTGCATGATGACCAAGATGTGGTCGATAATACCGAATATCACGCTTACCATGAGTTGGTAGAGGCGCTTGCTACCAAGTATGGAGTTTCAAAGGATATAATAGATGTTGTATAATTCGCAATTTTAAAATTCAGTAGATGTCCACTGTTTTAGAGATCTACTCTCTAATGCAGTGGGCTTTTTTTAGAAAAGTATATATTGAAAGCACTGGTACTGAGATTTCGATTTTATATCTTTACTTTCTCATTCTACAACTTTATGCCGTATGGTATTATTTACTCACTTCGCAACTGTTAGAGGAAAAGAATCACTTTTAGTAAAATCAAAAGCCTGATGAACAAGTGTCATCAGGCTTTGTTAAAATTAGGACGGCTGCTTTGGTTTAAATAGAGAGCGATATTATGGTAAAGAAATAATAGAAAAGTTAAAGACAGGAGAACATAATTATAAGGATTTAACGTACATACTTTTAGAATTTTAATAATTATAAATTGAAATTATTGGATTTTAGTACACAACTTTATTGTATATCTCACAGGTAAAAATATATGTAATTGACTCGCTAGTACACAACTTTATTTGGTATTATTGAATCATATAATAAGCTGAAATCCTTGATACACCAAGGGTTACTAGTACACAACTTTATTGTCCGAAGAGAGTGTCATAATTAATGAGAATTTTTTTCATAATTAGCGAGGAATGAATATTTATGCATAAGTATACATTGGTGAAGTTATTGCATGGTGTCCGAATATAAGAAGATGGTGAAGAAATAAACTATTTGAGGGGAAGGATTTAAAATGACAAAAGAAAAGGATTAGTTCTGTGAAAATAAAGTAATAGACTGGAGTCGTTGACTTAACAACGTTTTCGAATTGAGAACCGTCAGCTTTTGAGAAATAAGTTTTAGACTGATCCATTAAATGAAACAGCGGCAGAACAAGACTTGATAAATAAAGTCTTAGACTGCCGCTGTTGTTGTTCAACTAACGTTTCCCGTTAGTTGAAAGCTGTAGCTCTTTTATAATATCTTTCCACTCGACAGTAAAATTGATTATTTCGTCGCTCCACTCTCAAGTGCTGGAATAAGCTTTTCAAGTACGCGTAGTCTGGCCGCTCGCTGAGCAAATACTTTGCCAGTTCCGCCCTCAACAACGCGGTTCCTCTTAGGCCATATCTTTTGCATTTATTCCCTACATTACGAACGGGAAAGCATATTATACCCGGGTAATATTGATTTATTATTTTTACCCGGGTATAATTGAGACGGCAGAAAGGAGGTCAACATGAGTAATGCCCTAACACGCTTTTACTGCACGGCATTTTTGGGTGTAGGAGTCGTCGCCAGTGGTTCCTTACAGCACGTTGTTACTACAGTGAAGGATGCTCTGAGTGACAGAGAACTCACACAGCTGCTTATATTTGACGATTCCACGGGGAAGCCAATAGATGTTGATTTTCGTGGGAAGACAGATGAGGTGCTTAAACGATTAGGAGAACAGTTTGGTGACTCATCCGGTACAGAAGTGAATCACCAGACTACACGCCGGGTCGGTCGACCCAAGCTGGGTGTTGTATCCGGTGAGGTTACGTTATTGCCTCGGCATTGGGAATGGCTCAAGAGTCAACCTGGAGGGGCGTCGGTAACATTACGAAAACTCATTGATGAAGCTCGCCGTGCTGGAGAACAACAGAGCACAATACGAGAGTCACAAGAAGCAACATATAACTTTATGACAGCTATGGCCGGGGACTTCAATCAATACGAAGAAGCTCTGCGGGCACTGTATGTCGGTGATTTGGATCGTTTTTACCACTTCATCGATGACTGGGTACCTGATATCAGAAACCATGTCAAGAGATTAGCCGCCAATGCATTCCCTGAAGAGAACTTATGAATGAAACAGATGAGGGCGTAAAGAATTAAAAAGGAATTGCGAAAGGAGTCACTATGACTGAGTTAGAATCTATTCGTTACATTGAACCAACGCAACGCGCTGGCATGAGGTTCATGCAACGAGGCATTGAGGGCAGCATCGTCATGTTGAACCTACTCCGTTTTCGCGATGTTGCTGATTACACAGCCAATCCTGAACTAACACCGGAGGTCCCTATTAGCGGTGCCGAAGCTTTCAACCGCTATATTGAGCACACCCTCCCATATCTCCGTGAAAGCGGAGGTGAAATCGTGTTTCTTGGCGATGGCGGAGAGTTTCTTATTGGACCCGGAGACGAGAAATGGGATCTTGTCATGCTGATCCGCCAGAGTAGCACGCAGTCATTTCTAGCTTTTTCAAGTCATCAAGACTACCTGGCCGGTATCGGTCACCGGACTGCAGCGATAGAAGATCCACGCCTTCTGCCTATGGCAGAACTTCCGAAACCGAATTAATTGAAGGAGAACATGACCATGAACATTCTAAAAGTTAACGGTGTTGAGTTGGCCTATGATAGTTTCGGTAACGAAAATGACGAGGCTATTATCCTAATCGCCGGACTTGGAACCCAGATGATCCGCTGGACGGTTCCGTTTTGTGAACTATTGGCAGCGCGGGGCTTTCGGGTGATCCGCTTTGACAATCGCGACGTAGGTCGCTCAACACACTTCAGCCATTATCGGACACTGGATTTTGGCGCATTAGCGACTGCTCTCATGTCGGGACAGCGACCGGACATTCCTTACACTCTCGATGACATGTCCAACGACGCTATCGGACTGCTCGACGCCCTTTCAATTGACCGGGCACATTTCGTTGGCAGGTCAATGGGCGGAATGATCGCCCAGATTGCAGCCAGTGAGTACCCTGAACGGGTTTTATCACTCACCTCCATCATGTCTAGTTCCGGTAATCCCACCCTTCCGCAAGCTTCCCCGGATGTCATGGGGATGATGACTAAACCGGCGCCGAACCCATTTGAGGATGAAGCAGGATTTTTGGCGCACAGCCTCTCTTTTGCCAAACGCATCGCCGGCGCTGGCTATCCGTTTGAAGAAGACGCTTATCGGGCACTCATTCTGGAGGAAGTCCAGCGAGCCTACGATCCAGGCAGTGTCGGACGACAAATTGCTGCGATCGCTGTCTCCGGTGACCGTCGTCCGCGGCTGGCGACCATAAAAGTACCAGCACTTGTCATTCATGGGATGGACGATCCCCTGTTCGTCCCGGCGTGTGGTGAGGACACGGCTTCTTCCATCCCGGGCGCCGAGCTAATGTTGGTTGACGGCATGGGACACGACCTGCCGCACCAACTGTACAAAGTAACCGCTGATGGCATAGAGCGAACGGCTCATCGCAATTGACACGCGCTTCCTGAATAGCAACCAGCCGGAGTCCCGCAGTGCCCAATGGGACGAGTAGGCCCAGGGACGCAGCGCTGATCAGTTTGCACCCTTGGGGGTGGAAGCGGCGGTGCTCTTGGAACGGTTGTTAAGCAGCTCTATTTAAACATATATATATGGAAACAATCGAATAAGCGCCAGTTCCATGATATCATCGCGAGCCGGCGCTTTTTTTTGTCTTCATAAGGCCACACGATTAATCGTCAGCTTTAACTATCCTGCCCGTTCGTATTATGAAGCATTGTCAGTCTAATACTTTATTTTTCAGTCTAGAACATTATTTTCTTTTGACAGCAATACAGCATCATCTATTGCAGCTAGGGCGTTTGCAACATTTTTTAGAAAATATCGATGTATAAATTGCCAAGTAGAAGTGGTGTAACGATGTTAAATGTAAAAAACAGCAGCTAAGTCGCGGCTGGAATGGCGTTGTATCTGCTTTGAATGTTGTATATGTTGGGTTCGCGCAGCTCTGTCATGGCAAAGCCCCGCCCGAAGTGATTCTTCTAAATTCATATTTTTTACAAGAAAGCAACTCTAAAACCATGATAACATTGTCCCGCTGAAAGTCGCTATTTTAAGTTGTAATTAAACATTGAAAAAGCTTGTCGCTGGTAAGCTTTTTTTGATGTCTTTTGAGCTAATAAAGATAATATGAAATATATACAAGTGGATGTATACTTATGCATTACAGTAATGAGGATATTCTCATTAATTATGATTTTTATGGCTTACATGAGTTGGATAGCGATAATTTTCAGATTAAATGAGAAAAAAATTTTATAATTAATGAGAAATGAATATCTATGCATTGTTATACATTAATGGAGTTGTTGTATGGTGTCCGAATATAAGAAGGTGGCGAAGAAATAAACTATTTGAGGGGAAGGCTTTAAAATGACAAAAGAAAAGAATTAAAATACGCTGATGTTGTTGAGTGCTGTGGTACTACTGATTCTTTGGGATGGCCATGAGCACAACAGGTTCAATGTCAGGGAGGAATGATGTGCTTGGGATCCTTACATGGGACTGTGGTCGTTCGATAAAAGAAAATAATAATATTTAATTCCTTCGAATGGGTGGGTTCAAATGCGAACCTACCTTTTTTCATTGAACACAGCTATGGTTCTTTCTGTAAACAAAATCATTAATTTGTCCGATACATATATAAAGATGATTTACTGTTAAATATACCCTTGAAAAATATCATTTCACATATCATTTATATTAGACCTCGGTTTAAGATAACAACTATTTTAATACGCACAGCATTATATAAATGCAGCAACCAGAAAGGAAATGGAACGTGAATCGTCAGGAAGTTCTTCAACATTTTACAAAAGAGGTCTACGAACCGCTTAAGCACCAAATGTTATTCGCATTGGAAGTCTATTTCCAAAATCATAAGCATGCCTTGGCTAAGGCATTTTGCAATTCACTGGAGCAGATATTTGAGAAAGTCAAGTTGATGCAGCAAGAAGGTAATAAACAGGCCTTGGGATATATATCTTATTCCATGCTTCGTACCGAATTAGCAAACGGAAGGGCGACCTATTTAGTGGAGGCGATGGATAAAAGATGGTTTATGGATCTCCATACTTGTCGAGATACCTATAATGCAGATTGGGCATTTCACTACTTGCACGAGTGGGAGACGGAATTAAGTAAGCACGCTAAGAAATACGGTGGAAGAATCGGATTAGATGATATTGAAAGGATGAAATTGCGCGCGGCAATACATATTCATCAATATATCATTGCTCTGGCGCGTTTTAGTATCACAGAAGCGTGGCTGGATGAAATCCAGTTTGCTCATGAAATTCAGTTAGAAGATGTGTTTGAGATGAGGGTCGGGGAATATTGGGACCAAAGTGAAGTCGTTTTTAAACGGGATGTGCGTGTCAAAGATTCCAATGTGATTAAAAACTGGCTAGAGGAAAAAAAGCCCTACGACTACATACATGAAGTTTTCCGCAAGATCGACGGGTCTCAAGGAAATTATGAGGGAATACGTCTACAATATGCCGATTTGAATGAAAGTTCCTTTATAAATAGTGTTTTTACGAAAGGGAATTTGATTGGTTCCCGTTGGAATAAAGCATGTTTAATAGAAGCTGACTTTAGCGGTTGTTTGATACAAGAAGCACGTTTTGAAAAAGCCAACTTAAGAGAAGCCTCTTTTCGAGATGCAGTAGCTGTACCTGGAATATACCAGTCTGAACGATGGGAAAGACCTGGTTTTCAACCCGTAAGTTTTGCAGGAGCAGATCTTACAGGAGCCACATTTCAGGGCGCTTACTTACAGGATGCAGATTTCACAGGGGCTATATTGCAGGGGGCCAACTTCATTGGTGCAGCTATAGAGGGGGCCTGTTTCAAAGGGGCGGTGCTGGATAGAACCGGATTTAGTTTAGGAATGCATCCAGTTGCCCGGGATCTAACTTCATTTGGATGAAATCATGTGGGACAGACGCAATGGAAGGGACGTGGCATAGTGGAGTATTTTCTTTGTCAACATGATGATCGGATGTTGTATTCTGCTGTTCCCATATGGGACGAAGAGGCCAATGCAGAGATGGTAAATATTAATAATTGGACGGAATGGCCCTCTTCTTATGCTGCACAGTTTAAGGTCAAGGGTCACGATTACACGGTTTACCCTGATATTCTGATGGGTTCGAGGATGATGGTATCTGATTCTGTACATGAGTTGTTACAGGTCTATACGCCGAGCCTCTTCAGTCGTATGGCTTTGTTTCGGGATATGGAACGTTCTCAACAAAAGTTGTACTGGATGATTCAGCCCCCTTTAGTGAACTGTGTAGGTGAGCTAAGTACATTTCATCCCGGAGGAACATTGATGAAGTTGGTAGTAGATCGAGAGCGCACCGAGGGAAGGCCCTTATTGCAAGTTCAAGGTTTGCGTGAAACCTGTACATTAGTAAATTTGGCATTAGCAGAAAGTCTGTTGCGGAGGGGAACGAGTGGTATCTCCTTTCAGGAAGTCGATATGCAGTAACGAAATGGGAGGAGATATTTGTGGAACATCTGGATAAGAAAATTGTTTCTTTGCTACATACGGTAACATCAGAAAATGCCGAAAATAATCCATCCTCAACTGAGGATGAAGCTTTGAGTCACGCACACGAGAAAGAACCGTTTGGGCAGCCTTTACAAACATTCATGCAACTTGATGGAGAAAGTCTGATTTTTGCTCAGCGGTATTTAGTGGATGAACGCATCAGTATAACAATGCCAAAGAGCTTTCGGGATATGCCAATTGACGAGCAACTATTAAAATATCCTTCTCATCATCGCCCAGATTTTATTTTCACTAATGAGGCAGGCACGATTAACTTAACCTTCAAGCATACCGAAAGCCCGTTGCAAACAGAAGAGTTGGAGGACTTTACGGATGAGATGGCTCTGGTGGTAAAACAAACCCAGAAGTTGACCGAATGGTTTGGCCATGAAGTGTTGGAGATAGGAGAGAATCGAATAGGATACTGCGAATTCATGACGCCTGTCTGGAATAGCCGCATGTATAATTTATCCTTTTTCACAGTATTGGAAGGACGGGCGCTAATGTGCGCGTTTAACTGTACGGAAGAAGAAATGGTGACCTGGAAGCCCGTTGCCCGCAGTATGCTGCTAACGTTGAAAATCGAGTCTGATCGAAAGGAAAATAAACCCTTATGACATTAACTAACATTACATATGATCGGCTGCAAATTACGCCATTTGAATTGGTGAGTATTCAGGAATTGCGTATGACCAAGCGGTTGAATGAGCACACCCGGCTCTCTTTTACAGCTATTTTACCTGAAGAATTACAGGACAGTTATGTTCAATTGATCGAAGCCGATTCCCCGGTTTGTGTATCACAATTGGATGAGGCAGGAACACCAACACCGCTATTTAACGGAACGATACTTCATATGGAAGTCAAAGCTGTCCGAGATGTGTATTACTTGGAGGTCGAGGCTATATCACACACGTATAAACTGGATATTCGCAAAAAAGACAGGTCCTTTCAGGATAAAAATATGAAGGTAGAGGAATTGCTGCGGGCTGTAGGTAGGGATTATCCCGGTTTTGACATTATTGATTCGGCTACAGGGGGAGCAGCTTTAGGTCGCATAGCGGTCCAATATCGTGAAACAGATTGGGAGTTCCTCAAGCGGATCGCTTCGCGTTATCATACTTCACTCACGCCTGCCTCGGTGTTTGAAGTGCCGAAGTGTTATTTTGGTGTTGAGGAGACCCAGTCAGGACTTGATTTAACGAATTATCATTACACCGTCAGTAAACGAGTCGCGGATTATCGTTATTTTAACGGCAATGATACAGCACATGTAAACGAGCATGATTTTATTGATTATCTGGTTGAGGCGGAGCAAGTTTTGGAGTTAGGCAGCACCGTTACTTTTAAAGGTAAAAGCTTGTACGTGTACAAGGTAGATACTCACATGCAAAAGGGTGTGCTACAGCACGTGTATACCTTAACTTCTCACAAGGGGTTGAGGCACAAGGAAGTCTTTAACGAACAGCTTATTGGTCTGTCTTTACCAGGTAAAGTCATTCAGGTAGAGCGAGATCGTATCAAATTACATTTGAATATAGATGCCGTTCAAGACCCTACGAAAGCCCACTGGTTCACGTATGTTTCTCCTTATACTGCGGAAGGACATAGCGGATGGTACGTGATGCCTGAGTTGGGAGATACCGTGCTACTCTATTTCCCGGCCCATCGGGAAGAAGAAGGCATGGCAAGTACATCTTTGCGCCAAAAGAATCAGAGTATAGAGCAGCATGCGCTTGCTAATCCCGACATCAAATTATTTCGTACGGCCCACGGTAAGGAAATCAAATTAACTCCCGATGAAATTGTAATCACCAGTAAGGAGGGAGCTGTGTATATACAGTTAAATGAGAAAGATGGTATTCATATTGTAAGCGACAAACAGATTCATTTCTCAGCAGGAGGAAATATCTCCATTCATTCCGGCAGTAAAGTGAAAATCACGGCAGGGGATGAAATTCAAATGACGAGCAAAGGCAGCACCGTATCGCTGGGCGGAATGACAAATGTTCTGGGCAGTGAAGTGAAGACGAACTAAGAAAGGAATGAAAGGGGAAATAGAAGAATGGCAAATAAGTCTCATTCCGATAAGGAACCTATTCAAGCTGGACGGGGAAGTAAACAAGGATATGTTGTTGCTGGGGCGATCTTAAGCTGTAGCTTTGGTACGCAACCGACACGTCTCAAACGTCCGTTCAGTCACGGAGTATACGTAAAAGATAAAGCGCAAATGAACGTTGGAGATTACTTGCCAGGAACCAATATCAGCAATTTCGGTCGTTGCTCCTGTCCAGCTAATCCAGCAGTCAAAAGCAGTGACATGGTGGATATCTACGGGGTGAAAAAAGCGAACTGTGTTCCGGTCATCACCGGACCCTGGATCGGCGGCAAAAGTGATGTGCTAGTGGAAGGAGAACCAGCCTTGCTGGATCAATGTTCGAATGCGTGCCTATACGGGGGAATGATTCGGATTACAGACGATGGTCAGACGCTGGAGTAAGGAGGTACAAGTTGAATCACACACAAACGATGTTAACGTATACGGAGTTGGAATGTACAGGTCCATATCCTCTTCAAACGATAAACGAACTGCGTATTGAACGAAAATTAAATGATCATGCCCGGTTAAAGATCAGTGGATGGTTAGATGAAGAGCAGAGAGATCATTACATAGAACAGGATCAGGATAACGAACCGGTCATTATCCGTACCAAATCAGAAAATGGTCAGCCTGAACGCATTTTGTTCCATGGTTTACTGGTCCATGCAGAAACACGGATGGTGCGTGGCATCTATTATGTGGAGCTTGAGGCGGTATCTCATACGATTCAGTTGGATATCACACCTGTAACGCGTTCTTATCAGGATACCTTAATGCCCTACGGAAATTTGATCAAGCAAATCGTTCAAAATTACAATCAGGCCGATGTTATTGATAACATAACAGATAGTACTATCTTGCATGAATTTACTTTACAATATCGAGAGACGGATTGGGCCTTTCTCAAACGGATGGCTTCCCGGTTTGGAACGGTGTTGATCCCTGAGATCTCATTGAATGGACCTAAATTCTGGTTTGGTATGCCTGAGGGGCAGTACGTTGAGATGAAGCATCCGGTTTACCGTACTCGACGTAGTTTTGATCCGAAAAGGACAGCGGAATTCAGCTATATGATGGAGAGTGAAACGCTTGCCCGGCCCGGAGACCTCACGAATTGGAATGGTGAGCAATGGATGGTGGCAGAAGTCACTTCTGAATTGCGGAAAGGGTTGCTATTACACGAATATGAACTGGTTCACGAACAGGGAATTCAGCAAACAGAGATTTTGTGCCCCCACCTCACAGGAGCTTCACTCGAAGGACGTGTAATTGAAGCTGAATCAGGCCGAATCCGTGTTCATCTTACAGTGGATGAAAAACAAGATCGGGATAAGGCGTGGTGGTTTCCATATGCCAGTAGTTATACCGCCGAAGGACATAGCGGGTGGTACGTCATGCCGGAACGAGGAGATACAGTATCTGTCCGCTTCCCTACAGAGCAGGAGGCGGATGGATATGCGGCAAGTTCCATACGACAAGGGCGAAGCTCGTCACCCAAGCTCACTGATCCAGCTACCAAGTATTGGGGGACTCCTTATGGCAAGGACATCAAGCTGAGTACCAGTGAATTGAAGGTGACGGCTAAATCGGAACAGGTTCACATTTCAATGAATGGTTCAGGTATTCAGGTCGTCAGTGAACATGAATTGTCATTGTCGGCAGGCAAGACGCTCTCCTTGCATGCGGACGGGGAACTGAATATTCAAGCTACCGATGCTATTTATTTCAAAGCGGGCAGCAGCAGCTTGGTGTTGGATGGAGAAACGGATATACGGTCTGCTAAAGTACAGCTGGAAGGCACGGTTAAAAGACCGGTTTTTGTTGCTGATTTAGCACCGATTTGGGAGCCCCCATTAATGTCTGTGAAAGCTTATGCGGAGGCGCAAGCGGCGAAAAGTGCAGCAAACAGCAGTACAGGGGGAAGCTCCAATTCAAGCGTTACATCGAAAGATAAGGGAGCCGTTAAGTCAGCCGTAAACACTCCGAATTCACCGAAGGCTAGTCTACTCGATGGCGTATTGGGACTAGCCCAGAAAGTATGTGATGTGGCTGCGTCTATTCCTGTATTGGGTGCCATACCGAAAGCAGCAAGTCAAAAAATAGCTTCGATTCGTTCCGAAGTGGCTTCCTCAGGACCGTCATCCATAGTTAAATATGCGGCAGCAGGATTGTCCATGATTGCCAGCGTACCTTCCCATGGTTGGGGAGTGGTGTTGGGGAAGACCGCCAAGGTTGCTGCCCAAACCTTACATGCGCACGCGGAGGAACAGAGGGCTCGTGAACGGCATGCGACGATGAATTTTCTTGGTAAGGTATGGACGAGTGCCAGAGGGTATGGAGAAGTACAATCCATACATGACTTCATCAACTATGTAAAGGGAGTCAATCAGGCTTCCGTCCAAGCCTATAGCGAAGTACCTTCTGATATACGGGAACGATGGTATCAAAGAAATGTGGATCAACAGTTTGAGGATGCGCTGAATGCCTACCATAAAGATCCAGAACGTATGAATGATCTTATGGTTTTTATAAGACATCAAAACGAGAACAGACACCCTATTCCCTATTCTGGAGTGGAGTTTATCTCGCCGGAAGAGTATATTGAACCGGGTGAAGAGTTGGATCTTACAACTGAGCAGAAGAAATTTTTGGTGGACTATTTTAATTCCATTAAAGAGTATAGAAAAAAATATGGAACCGCTATCTATAAGGATAGTATATTTGATGAAGAATCACGTATTGAATCAATGCGAGAAAGTAATGAATCATTAGTAGCAGTAGGAGGAGCAATAAAGGACTCTGCTTATGAGAGTGCAGAGGCCATGGTAGAAAGGTTTCGAAATTTCCCTAATATAAATATCCCTCAAATGTGGGATGATTATGTAAACACATGGACAGGTTTAGGGAATGATATTGCCAAGACAGCATCTGACCCAGATGCTGCCTATGAAGAAATGAAAAACAACTCCAAAGAGGAAAATGCTCATTTGCTAGTAGGTACAGCATTTGCATTGGCCGTTGGAAGGAAAGGAAAAAATCATTCTAAAGATGACGGTGCTCCACCAGGAGGATCGCATAAGAAGGATGATCATTCTTCTGAGGGGACGGGTGAAAATAGATTACCTAATCGGACAATAGATAGCTTATATGAGAAAACTCAAAATGTTAGAGGCGATATTAACAGAAAAATAGAAAAAATAAGAAATTCCGACGAATACAAAAATCTATCAAAAACACAGAGAGATAAACTTGATAGAAAACTAAGAAAGTTAAGTAGTGGAAATGTCGCAGTGGCAGATGTAAGCATTCCTGGTATTAATAAAGAATTTCAAGCACACAGCCAGATTCATTCCTCTGATAGCGTTGGTAGTAATGTTGGAGATTTCAGTTATTCTAAAGTTGATAAGTCATTGGAAACCTATGTTGATGATGAATTTCCAAGATTTAATGACACGGAGGCAAAGATTCTTGAAGATATTGCTTCTCAAATAAAAGACCCTAATGTTAAAGGGCGAATAGATTTGTTTACAGAACTAGATGCATGTCAAAGTTGTTCAAATTTAATTATGGAATTTAGACGTAAGTTCCCAAATATTCAGTTAAATGTATATTCTAAAAATATGAGATAAGGACTGTTGATATGGACATGACAAGTTATGAATCAATAAAATCATCTATAGTGTTAGACTTTGAGGAATATATTGAAGAAGAAGGTTTAAATGTGGCGCAGGTTTCAGCAAAAACTTTAGAAGAAGATTGGAGAATAGTAAACGATAGTTTGTTTACTAAAACATTATATTTTGTTTCTATTGCAATAGAGAGTTTGAAATATAAAGAACTTGCTGATTTTATATATTCTAAACTGGATGGTTATTTGGAAAACACTAAATTTGAAGAGCACATAGATAAAAATGACATTGAAAAGCTGTTGCAAGACATTCAAATCTGTAAAAAATTAATTCATAATAAAGATGAATACAAAATCAGGGAAACAAGCGATTCTACTAAATCAAGAGTAGAATACATCTTAGGTTTGAAAGTTGATTAATTTTAGTGTTGTATAGGTGGTTGCAACGAACATCAATCATGTGGGGGCTACCCAGTGCCGAATGAATCCATCATTCAACTAATAACACAAATAACCCATGTAATACCCGTATAAAGATTTCTTCATTCGGTTGTACGCACATCAAATGCTTTAATTTTATAACCTAAATAACGCTATTTCGTTACATTGAACAGGTCGATTATGGTCAGATACCACCATAATCGACCTGTTTTTTGTTATGTTCGCTTTCTCACCGATTTTTCAAAACCATTCACAACTGTAAATTGCGTTTCCTGATGGATGTAGTGCTAGAAACATTGCACCTAAATTGCAGGATAGTTCGACCACTATATTGCGAGGCTGTATCTGAACCATTTTTACAAGGAAGCATGCAACGAATTTGACAGTAGTTACGATCTTTATTGTGTAAGGATAATCTGGTGACGACCAGTTGACATACAACAGGCAGGGTAACGTTTAAAGGCTAGCCACCAGCCCTCTAATTAAGCCCGAAATTCATGAAAAATTCGGGAGGGGGTGGCATATGAAAGGGGTAACGATATCCATAGACCGTATTGTCATTGACTTTACAGACGTGTACTGGGACTTCTTCAATGAGTTCCATAAACGAATCTGTCACTATTACGGGGTCAGGATGACGGTGGGGGATAGAGGATTTCAATACCGTATCAGAATCAACACAGGGGAACACTTCCTGCACATCTCCTATAAGTTGGTTTATGCTCCGAAAACTCCAAAGAACACGTTAAGAATTGAGGTCTACCCGAAGTCGCTTGTCTACTTCCGTCATTGGCTTGAACAAATCCGAGACTATGCCAACGAAATCTTGTTTGTACGTTGTGACGTTGCTTTCGACATCCCTGTTCCAATAAATGACCTGTTTACAATGTCAACGAAGGGTCGCAGGTTACGACCGTTCAAAGGAACTCGTTATTACAACGGCAAGCATCAGCGACAGGAAGATGGCTATTGTCGGGTATATGACAAGAAACGTCAGTTGTTGGAGACAGGGCGGCAGGAAATCAAAGGGGAGAGAACGAGGATAGAGATTGTATATGCACCGAAGGGAAAGATACAGCTTGCTTCGCTCGTTCAGTATCCGCCGCAGTTTAACAGTAAATATCTATGTGCTGTGCTGACGGACTTATCCAAGTTTGCCCCGAAGGTGGGGCGGCTTGTTCAGGAAATTCAGCAAGGAGAACTTCTACCGCAGAATACAACTCCTTATTACCGTAAACAAATTCAAGAACAGATGAGAACGCAGGATATACTAGACCTGAATGATCTGGCGGCGGAGCAATGGCAGGAGGCAATAACGCTCCCTTGTGCCATTCTATCCGGCAAGATTAGTCATCTTCCAGTACAAGAAGTTCGTTCAGGCTAATGTCAAGCGTCCGACAAATTTGTTCCAGTGTATCGAAGTATGCCGCATTGACCTTATCGGAGCATAGATGACTGATTGTATTAGGGCGAACATTCATTAGCCGAGCCAATTCCCTTTGAGACATTCCTTTTTCCTCAAGGATTGCTTTTAATCTAAGTCGTATCGGCATAAGATACTTGCTCCCTACCGTTTTTATCTATAACTATAAACCGTTACAGAGGTAAATTCAAAGAAAATAATTGAATGTATCTGTATTCCGATATATAATTTGAATAATATCGGAATAGCGTTACAAAAATCTCAATTAGCGTAACGGTGGGGGAGGAAACGAGATGAATGTCATCGGATATGTCCGAGTATCGACACAAGGACAAGCCAAAGACGGATACAGCTTATCGTATCAGCAGGACGAAATCCGTTCCTATTGTCAACGAACAGGGATGGAACTTACTTCACATCTTCACTGACGAAGGAATCAGTGGGGCGAAGATTGACGAAGAAGCCCTTGAGGTGGACAGAGTTGGCTTTCAGAGCCTGCTGACGGCTATTGCCGCCCAAAATGTGGATGCAGTTGTCGTACTCAATACAAGCCGTCTCTGGCAGTCTGACATCGTGAAAGTCCTCGTTCATCGAGAGTTCAAAAAGCATGGCGTGGATGTTCGTAGCATTGAACAACCGACTTACAGCATCTACAAGAAAGACCCATCCGATTTCTTAATCAATGGGCTTATGGAACTGCTTGACGCATACCAACGTCTTGAAATCTCGATGAAGTTAAGTCGAGGACGCAACAAGAAAGCACAGCAAGGTGGCTACGCAGGAGGTCGGGCGGCGTTCGGCTACAAAGCGAAGAAAGGTCAGAAGGCAATCGAAATAAATCTCGATGAAGCTACCGCTGTACAGCGATTGTTTGAACTCAAGGAGTTATTTCCTGACTGGTCATTATCTCAATTAGCGTATCAAATGAATGATGACGGCTTTACGACACAACAGGGCAAGAAGTTTACAAAGGTACAGATTAAACGTATCCTTGACCGCCGACCCTTGTACGAAGGTACTTATCTCTACGGTGGTATTGAAGCTAATGGGCTTCATCAAGCCATTATATAGGCGGTGGCGACATGGAGAAGATGGAGACCTACAATTGTTACGTCGAACAAGAAGACAGCTATTACAAGAAACTCGAAACGTTGGAACAATGCCAACATGCGCTATTTGACCATATCTACCGATATGGCGAAATTTTTGACAAGCTGATGGTAGAAGAAGTATTGTTAGCCATCCACCAACTGGAAGACAAGGAACTCTTACATTTGAAATTGGAAAAAGTATTTTTGGCTTTTGAAATGAAATAACTTGTGACTTTCAAGGCAAGGAATAGAGAGGCTTGCGTCCCATTGCGAACCGAACGGTTAACGCTTGAACTGAGGTTGCCC
Organism: Paenibacillus sp. MZ03-122A; assembly: GCF_024213325.1. NCBI lineage: Bacteria > Bacillati > Bacillota > Bacilli > Caryophanales > Paenibacillaceae > Paenibacillus > Paenibacillus sp. MZ03-122A. The sequence goes on from NZ_JANAVI010000005.1 coordinate 256,037, forward strand.
CTATTCTTTACCCATGTCACGACAGAATCCGTAATCAGAGGTGAAGTCTTTTGAGTCATTACAAGCAGTATCACATCTATGTCGGCTTAGACTTACATAAAGCCCATCATACCGCCGTTATCATCAATTGTTGGAATGAGCGGCTTGGCGAAATCCAGATTGAGAATAAACCGTCTGCATTCGATGACCTGATAAAGTTCGTCAAGAAGCATACAGCAAAAGGCTTGACCCCTGTTTATGGGTTGGAAGATACAGGTGGCAACGGCAGAACGTTAGCCGTCCACCTTGTCGAGAAGAAGCAAATCGTTAAGGAAGTCAATTCCGCCTTGTCTTACAGCGAACGAATGAGCCATGCGACTACGCAAAAGAGCGACAGTTGGGATGCTTTCTGTATCGCCAAGGTACTCCTTGCAAGGCTCGATGAACTGCCGAATGCGAATCCGCAAGACTTGTACTGGACATTAGGTCAATTGGTAGCAAGACGGAACGCTATCGTCAAACATGCCAGTAGCTTGAAGAATCAAATGCACCAACAATTAAGCTATCATTATCCGTCCTATAAGAAGTTCTTTTGTGACATCGACGGTAAAGCCGCCCTTGCTTTTTGGGAGAAGTATCCTGCACCACATCAGGCATTAATGGTGGGGCTAGATGAACTGGCGGAATATCTACGCCAAGCGAGTCATAACACCTGCTCGACCCGTAAGGCAGAAGAGATACTGGAATTGGTGAAGCAGGATGGTGAGACGAAGCGGAACTTCCAAGAACATAGAGACTTCCTCATCGTAACATGGTCAAGGACATGAGGAGAAGCCGAGAACTCATCAAGCAAATCGAGGAACAGCTTCGGCAGGTATTGGCACAGACCGATTACAAGCTAGAGACGATGGATGGAATCAGCACCGTTACAGCGGCGGAACTGATTGCCGAAATCGGAGACATCCGCCGCTTCTCTAATGCTGATAAGCTAGCCCGTTTTGCCGGAATCGCTCCTGTCCGCTTTAGTTCGGGCGGCAAGGGCAAAGACCAAGCCAGTGGACAAGGTAATCGTGTACTGAATGCCATCTTCCATAACCTAGCCGTTCAACAAATCCAAGTGGCTAAAGGGAAGAACAAGAGACAGCGTAATCCCTTGTTCTACGAGTTCTATCAACGGAAGCTAGCAGAAGGCAAGACCAAGAAGCAAGCCCTGATATGCATCATGAGAAGGCTCGTAAACATCATCTACAGCATGATGAAGAACAAGACAGAGTATCGGGCGGCAACTCTAACCGAGCGCCAAGCAAGCTGATATAATGGTGGTAATTGGAAATATCAATTGCCACCTTCTTTATTCCCCAGTTTAAGATTACAACTTAGGGGACGGGAAAAATTGGAACTGAACTCACAGAACCGTCTTTGCCGAAGGGGAGTAAACCTGAAGGAGATTATGGAGTAGGAGATTCTCATGGAATAAAGAAACAAAATGAAACAGCCGATTTCTTAGCTGATAAAGGCTATGATATTAAGATGCTGGATGAAATTGATGGTGGGAATGGTTATGGGAAAATAGAAGGCTCCAATCCAGATTTTCTAATTGAAGGGAACGTATTTGACTGTTATGCACCAAAAGCAGATGGAAAGGTACAGAGTATAATAAAAGAAGTAGCAGGAAAAACAAAGAAACAGTCAGGAAGAATTGTCCTAAACCTAGACGACTTTCCTGATGAAAAAGTTGCCGAAATCACTGAAACTATTTTAAGAAAAGCAAATCCGAATGGTGATTTAAAAAGACTGGAAGAATTGCTTATAGTGCAGGATGGCTCAATTACAAGATTATTTGGGGGGGAGAAGTGAAATGGACTGTGCACTATTTTTAGTTTCCAATTTGGATTATGAGGTATTAAAGAGAACAATTTATAAGATAGTGGGCGAGACAGTTACAGAAAACGTAACTTACTACGAAAATTATTCTCGCCTTAGTTGTAAATACTTCACAATGGATATTGAGACAGAAGATATTACTAGCATCGATTTTCTAAGAGAAGAGTATCAAATGGAAATTGACACGGAGATCGGAATTCAATTGTTCGGGAAAACATTTGAGGAAGGATTAGAAGTTTTGTTCCAAATTTTCAGTGGAATTTTGATTGCTTTTAATCCTGATATGGTGTTTGTCGAAAATGGTACAGATCAATTATTTAGAAAAGAAAATGATACTGTTATCATAAATACCGAACTAGATCAGCACCAGAAAAAGTATCTTTCAAGCACGTTAATTAATTTGTTAAGATTGCCATACCTTTATAAGGAGCTGTAAATCTGAAATAGGTTGTATAATACGGGTCTGTAAAGTTAGTAGCGGGGTCAGTTAATAATTTTGTCTAAACCAATTTACAACTCAACAACAAGATCGTACAATACAACCAACCAACAAACCAAACACTAAACAATTCAAACACTTGATAAACTTTCAAAAGCTCTTTCCCACTTGAACCATGAGTAGGAATCAGCTTTTTTTGCATGCCCAAAATCAAAGGAGGACGAAACGAATGGCAAAACGGGAACAGGTAGCAGAAGAACAGATGTATGAACAACAACCAGCACAGGAAGTAGAAAAGGAAATGCGGTCTATTGCACAAGCTCGCGCAGCATACGAACAACTTATGAATGAAATTCATAGTTACTGTCAGCAAGCAAGGGAATTACGAGAGCAGGCGGCAGAGTTGCGGCAATCAGGACGAACAGATTTTCAGGTTAGAGAAGAGATTCAGAAGTTGTTAGACCATGCGGAACATTTGAACGTGCTAGCAGATCAGATGGACGGACTACCACAGCAGCAAGCAGTTTAACTCATAGACAGGTTAGAGCGCGAATCCTGCTGAACAAGCTGGACATATTACCCGACGCAAACCCGCAGGACGTGTACTGGACGATTGGTCAACTGGTGACGAGAAGGAATGGCTTCATTAAGGCATTGATCTCCCTTAAAACCCAATTGCACATGCAGCTCAGTTACCACTATCCGAGTTAAAAGAAGTTCTTTAGCGAGCTGGACGGCAAATGTGCGCTTGCATTCTGGCACAAATACCCTTCCCCCTATTTGCTTAAAGGTGAAACGGTAGATTCACTGGTTCATTTTCTGAGGCAGACCAGCAATAATGCCTGTTCAACACGGAAAGCAGAGCAATTGTTAGCGTGGGTTCAGGCAGATGGCGACACAACCCGAACGTATCAGGAGCAGCGTGACTTCCTCATTCGTAGCCATGTCCGTGACATGCGGTTCAATAAGAAGGAAATCGACCGTGTGGAAGGCGAATTACATAGCATGATGCGACTACTTGATCTTCAACTGGAGACGATGCCGGGGATAGATTTGGTAACATCTTCGGCATTGGTGGCAGAAATAGGCGACATACACCGTTTCGCTAGTGCAGATAAGCTGGCACGCTTTGCTGGAATCGCCCCTGTGAAAATGGGTTCCGGCGGCAAGCACGTCAACCTGAAAAGCAGACAAGGTAATCGTGTACTGCACGGATTGTTTTACAATTTGGCAGTCCAGTAGGTACCAGTTTCAAAAGGGAGCAAAAAGCCACGCAATCCGCTCTTTTACGAATACTTCAACCGCAAGAAGGAAGAAGGCAAAACGCCAACGCAAGCCTTGGTATGTGTGATGCGGAGGTTAGTCAACATTATTTACGGCATGATGAAGAACAAAACAGCATTCCGTCTGCCTGAAAAAGTAGAAAAGCAAGCAAGCTAAAACTGGTGGTATTGCTAGTATTTCTAGCAACCACCGTTCCTTTTCAATAGTTTAGCTTTACAACATAGGGGAGGGGTAACGATGGCCCGAAACCTAGTGGGCTGAGCCGAATTTTAGCCCGAATTTCGATAAAAAATTAAAAAACTTGCTCAAGATATCTATGAAACTTCAAGGGATTTAGGTGTTCCAGTTAAAAAAGGGGATGAAGAAGGGATGAAAGAGTTTGTTTCCTCAATTGTAAATGACTCAAAAAATCTCGCTAATTCGAAACCTTTTGAATGGAATACAATCGAGTCTGTAGATGCTTTTGTTAAGGGCGATGCAGTTGTTTTAGTTAATCGACAAACAAACGAAATATTGACTTTCTTAAATAAAAAAGGAGATCGTTTATCAAGTAAGTTAAATCTGAATTAGATTTGATTGGAGAGTGAGGACGACTATGAATAACTATATAATATCTTTTACAAAAAAGTTTGATTATTTTTTCGAGCAAAAAGAAATCTCAAATATTATTTATTTACATGATGAGGATGATAATGAGAGATTAGACCATGTCCTTTTCCTTGAGAAAGATGATGGTAATGTTATAGGCTTATATATAAGAGGCATGAATCCGTTAATCTCAGTGAATAGAATTTACGATTTGGATGATTTTAATTTATTTGCAAGTTATGAAGGATTGGTTGAATCTAAGGAAAATATTAAACTCAGAATAGAGTATATATGTTTGTTTTTTAGCTCTGAATATAACGAACTATTAGGTTTTTATTTATCGAATAACGATGTATCCAGTTCCCTATTTATATTATTTTTACAAGATGAGATTGATGTGAAAAAGAATTATAGTAAGTCAGACGCTAGTAAGGTACTTAAAAATAAGTATTCGACTGAAGGTTATATAACTTACGAAAAAAAGAGTGAGAGTGACTGGAGAGAAATGAAAATAGAATGTCAACAGTAAACTAAACAAAGTTTTCAAATGTACTAGTCTCGATTTTTTTGGGTGGCTACATCAAACAGATTGATTATGGTCAGATACCACCATAATTGACCTATCTTCGCTTTCCCACATTATATAAGCTTAATTGCAGCAATGTATGTACATAGGACGATAGTTTAGGTGGACTACTGTTAATAAGTGGACGCTCTGAAACGAGAATCATTATGCTACATTTGCATACTGGTTCGGTGGTGACGGATTGTAATATTTAAAATATTGTATGGATTTTGACCATTCCATTTAAGCTTGATACAATAGGTTAAACTAAGTGGAGATACTTCAATATAGAATGGTGTGGTCTAAACTTGCAACATGAAAACGAACTTTTGGATGTATGGTTGTCTTTGTCTCACATCCATTCCACTTTAAATGATAAGTTAGAACAAGCTCTACTACAAAATTATGATTTATCCTTGAAGGAGTTTTATGTTTTGGGTTTTATATCCCATTCCGAGGAAAAAAAATTACGACTGCAGCAACTTCAAGAATTGGTGGGATTAAGTCAAAGTGCGACATCGAGACTCGTAGTGAGAATGGAAGCCAAAAACTGCGGGGCTTTACAAAGACATACATGCGAGGATGATCGCCGAGGTGTGTATACTCGGATTACGGAATTTGGTGAAAATAAATTCCAGCGTGCACTTCAAACCTTTAATCAGGTGTTACAATCAGAACTTCAGAAAGATGGAGTGAAGTCACAATTTCAAAATCTTACGCAAAAGCTGTTTTAGACTTGGATAGAAATGTTATAATTGGAAAGTAATCATTTACATGATTGCGCATGCATGTTTTCATCAGGCTTCCAACCATGTACGTATAGAAACGCCCTTCCAAAACTCCTCCTCATAAGGAGGAGTTTTATCATCTGGAACCGCCGCTACTCCTTTAATTAAGAAACAGAGGCCGTATTGCGCTTTTCCTTGGCATTGCCGCGGTCGCGACGACTCAGCAGAAATCCGACCAGAGATGCCGTGGATTGCTGGAAAATCATCCCGAGCACAACAGGCAGTGCTACCGGGGCCGGGAAATAGGTGATGGCAAGCACGGCTCCTGCGCTAATATTGCGCATGCCGCCGTTAAAGACAAGCGCCGTACGGTCTGCATTATTCCACCGCATCAGTCCTGATATCAGATAGCCGATTGCATATCCAGTGGAAGCAAGGACGACTATGGATAGGCATACTCCGACAAGCTTGAGATTGAAATCGACCAGATAAGGCGCGATGACAGATCCGTTAATCATTACGACAAGAGCCATAGCCAGCTTGGAGAACGGGCCCAGTCGAGGTCCCCATACCTGCTTGATCTTCCCTTTAGTCCATTCGTTCAACACCATGCCGATTAGCGAAGGAACGACAATCATCCAGAATAGGCTCTGCATCATCGCCCAGGTATCGAGCTGCACATCCGCTCCGATCAGCAGGGACATGATGCCCGGAACGGCAAATGGGGCCAAAATCGTATCAATTAAAATGATCGCCAATGTCAGCGCCGTATTGCCTTTATAGATGTTGACCCATACGAAGCTGGAAATGCCCGTAGGGATAGCCGCACCAAGAATAAGTCCAGTGATCGTATAAGGATCATTACTGAATGCCAGATGCCCCAGCATCATGGCAAGAAGCGGCATAGCCAGGTGAAGAATAAACAGACAGGCGATCAGCGGACCAGGATGCTTTATCACATGGACAAAATCCTTAAACCCCATACTGATGCTGCCCGCGAAGGTCATGAATGCAAACAGCCAGGGAGAGAGTTCAGTATATTGTGACAACGGCGTACCGATTAGGACGCCAATTAGAATGCTGATTGGTGTAATTAGCGGCATAGCTGCATTTAGTCTACGATTCAACGTGAGGAGCATACAAAACTTCCTTTTTTAACCTTAAGTATAGACCTTGCACCCCCGATTCGTAAATGATCTGTGACCTTGCGGCAGCCCGATAGAGGCAAATTTGAACGCTCCTGATGAACATAGATCAACCCTTCAAATTATTTCGGTATTCCAAAGGAGAGCAGCCCATTATTTTTTTGAATAGTCTGGAGAAGTAGTAAGGGTCCCTAAAACCGAGTTGTATGCTAATTTCTTTAATAGAAGCATTCGTCAAATCTAAAAGCTGACTGGCCCTCTGTATCTTCATTCTTAAATAGTAATCGACAGGAGAGTAGCCGGTGGATTGCTTGAATATCAAGTTCAGATGCTGCTTGGATACCTGAACATGCCGACTAAGCTCCTCAAGCGAAACGGTGGATTCCAATTGTTCACTCATATAGCGTGTTGCTTTATCCACATGACTCTGGTACGTACTGTCTTCCTTGCGAAATGCAACGGATACAACAAAACTCAGCAGATAACGGACAGTTTGCGATACTTGAACTAAATGTATGATGGAGTATGGTTTATTCAGTAAAAGGTCGTAACACTGATGAAATAGCTCCAGTAGTTTGACTTCATCACTGGCGGCCATGGAAATATACGTTTTAAAAGGCTCAAATAATGCCATAAAGTCATCAACTTGGTCCCCTTTAAGATGAAACCAGTAAATCGTCCAAGGATCTCCATCGTCAGCCCCATAAGCATGCGGCATGTCCCTAGGAATGTACGCAAAGCTTCGCTCCGCCATGTCAATGGTTAGGCCATCCTTTGTTCGTATCCAACCTTTTCCACTGGCACAGTAGATGAATATATGAGAGTCACATCCGTGCATTCTTTCACGAAAATGATGGCGGGCATGGCTGAAGCAGCCTATATCCGTAATATATAGATTTTTTGTAAGCGGATTCAAATTTAATTTATCCAGCATATAGGGTGGAAGGACATATAACTTTTCACCCTCAAATCCATCAGCTTTCTTATTCATAATCTATCCATCTCCTAGCCTTAGGCGGCTCTAATGATGAAATACGTATATAATCCATCATAAACAGTGGATTGTCAATTGTCTGTAATGTCGCTTACTTGTAAGCTCTGAATATAAGCGCGACTATGAGGGAGTGATGGAATTGAGCATTTTCGACGCTAAGGCACGCGTGTGGGAGGAAACTGTGCAGATCCCCACGTATGGAATTGGCAAACCCGACAAAAATCCAATGTTTCTGGAGAAACGTGTCTATCAGGGAAGCTCCGGTCGAGTGTATCCGCATCCGGTAATTGATAAAATTGAGGATGAGAAGAAACTTGAAAATTACCAAATGGTTTTTCTGGAAAATAAATATTTGCGCATTGAGATCATGCCAGAGCTGGGAGGCCGCATTTATCGTGCGGTCGACAAGACCAACGGTTACGATTTTGTATATTATAACAGGGTCATCAAACCAGCGCTTGTGGGCTTATTGGGGCCGTGGATATCTGGAGGGATTGAGTTCAACTGGCCGCAGCATCACCGTCCCAACACTTATGGGCCTGTTGAATACAAGTTGGAAGAACATGACGACGGAAGCGCAACGGTATGGATGAGCGAAATTGATCGTATGTTCGGTACGAAAGTAACAGCGGGTTTTACACTACAACCGGATAAAGCATACCTTAAAGTTGAGGCCCAGCTATACAATCGGACTGCCGAGCCTCAAACGTTTCTATGGTGGGCCAATCCAGCCGTAGCGGTACATGATCACACACAATCCGTTTTTCCTCCAGACGTATCAGCCGTGTTCGACCATGGAAGGCGAGATGTATCCCGTTTCCCGATCGCTACAGGCACTTATTATAAAATGGATTATTCTGAAGGTGTAGATATCTCCCGATATAAAAATATTCCTGTCCCCACTTCATATATGGCTTATAAATCGGATTACAATTTCATAGGTGGCTATGACCATATGAAACAAGCCGGGCTTTTGCATGTGGCCAACCATCACATCTCTCCTGGAAAAAAGCAATGGACATGGGGAAATGGCGAATTCGGCCAGGCATGGGACCGGAATCTAACAGACGAAGATGGTCCCTACATCGAGTTGATGACGGGGGTATATACCGATAACCAACCAGATTTCACTTGGCTTCAGCCGTATGAAGAAAAATCGTTCTCGCAGTATTTTATGCCTTACAAACATATTGGTATGGTCAAAAACGCTTCAATTGACGCAGCCGTTAATCTGGAATTAAATCGCAGCGAAGGGACAGCACAGATTGGAGTCTATGTAACTTCCTCATTTCGTGAGGCTGTTGTGGAATTAAGTAGTCAGCGGAAAGTTTATATTAAAGAAACCTTAGATCTGACACCTAATAAGGCCTTTATACAGAAGACAGTTATTTTGGCTGAGGATGGGGATTATGGACTATGCTTAACCGTCAAAGACGCGACCGGAAGGGAGCTGATTAGCTACCAGCCGAAAAAAAAGGACGTTGAACAGATGCCGGCTGCTGCCGCCCCCCTGCCAGAACCGGAGGAATTAAGAACGAACGAAGAATTGTATTTAGCAGGACAACATTTGGAGCAATACCGTCATGCTACCTTTGAACCCGAGGCGTACTATCTTGAGGGCCTGAAAAGAGATAAAAATGACAGCCGCATAAATGTGGCATATGGTACGCTGCTTCTTCGTAGAGGGTTGTATTCAGAAAGTGAAGAGTGCTTTCGTAAAGCCATCTCGCGGGTAACCTGGCGTAACTCTAATCCCTATGACGGTGAGGCCTACTACCAGCTTGGTTTGTCGCTAAAACACCAAGAGCGGTTGGATGAGGCGTTCGCTGCATTTTATAAATCAGTATGGAGTGCGGCATGGCAAGACAGCGGGTATTTTTCACTGGCACAGATTACGACAGAACAAGGGAACTATGAAGATGCATTGGAGCTCGTGGAGCGTTCAATCATCCGCAATGCTCACAATTACAAAGCATGCAACCTGAAGTCGGCTATTCTTCGTAAGCTCGGCAGCTACGAAGCGGCAATAGCCTTCTCCAAGGAAACGATGAAGCTCGATATCGCCGATTTTGGAGCTTACCGTGAGCAAGCATTATCATTAGAGGCTCTCGGGTTACGAGATGATGCTAAAACGGTCCTCGAAGAGCTGGAAAAATGGATGCGTGGAGATGTGCATAATTATATAGCGGTAGCATCGGACTATGCGGCGGCGGGACTTTATGAGGATGCAGCATGTGTGCTGGAAGAAGCTCCAGAGCAGGCGAAAACATACCCTATGCTGTATTACGTTCAGGCCTTCTGCTATGCTAAAATCGGCAAGCATGAGCAGATGAACAATGCTCTCGCTCAGGCCGCAGATGCAGTACCCGACTACTGCTTTCCTAGCAGTCTGTTTGAGTTGGATGTGTTACAATTTGCAATTCGAACGAGACCGGGGGATGGAAAGGCGCATTATTACTTAGGTAATTTACTCTATGATAAGAAACGGCATCTGGATGCCATTTCCAGCTGGGAAACGTCTCGTTCCATTGACGATACTTACCCCGTTGTTCACCGTAATCTTGCTCTTGGATATTTTAACAAACAAGGCCAAGTGGAGAAGGCTCGCCATTCGTTAGAGCAGGCCTTTGCGTGCAATACTTCAGACGCGCGTGTTCTTTATGAGCTTGACCAGCTGTATAAGAAGCTGAACATCAGGCCCAACGACAGATTGAATCTAATGGAGAGTTATCCGGGAATCATAAAGCTTCGGGATGATCTGTTTTTGGAATATGTAACCGTTCACAATACGATGAAGCAACATAAGGTAGCGTTGTCCTTGCTGACAGGGAGAATATTTCATCCATGGGAAGGCGGAGAGGGGAAGGTAACTGGACAGTATAGGCTTGCCAAGGTAGAGCTTGCCAAGTCCGACCTGAGGTCTGGACGGATTGAACAGGCTGTAAAAGGGCTGCAGGAGGCTTTAGTGTATCCAGAGAATCTTGGCGAAGGTAAGCTAGAGGGTTCCCAAGATAACGATATTTACTATTATTTGGGCTGCGCGTATGAGCTATCGAAATTAACAGATGAGGCAAGGCAGGCTTTTTCCACGGCTTCTCAAGGACTGGGGGAACCCATTAACGCCATGTATTATAACGATCAGCAGCCGGATATGATATTTTACCAAGGATTGGCCTGGCAGAAACTTGGCTATGCGAAGGAAGGCGTGCGTCGATTCAACAAGCTCATTGATTACGCCGAAAGACACTTATTTGAATCCGTGAAAATGGATTATTTCGCGGTCTCGTTACCCGACTTTCTCATCTTTGAAGATGACCTGAATATTCGTAATCAGGTTCATTGTACTTATATGAAGGCACTTGGTTTACTTGGATTAGGGCGACAGGACGAAGCTATCTTGCATTTTAAATCCGTGCTCAAGCTGGAAGCTAACCACCAAGGAGCATTGAACCATATGGATTGGGACTGGGAGGGGGAGGGGAAATCAAATGAATAATCGCATGAGGAAGTTACCGCGCAAATTGACGATCACCATGTGGGACTTCTCCTGGTATACAATGACACAGGAAGGTGAGCCCTACAGCGATCTTGAAGCCCGTTTTAAAGAAGCGGTCGAAAGAGGGTACAATACGATCCGAATATGTGCTATGCCATACATGTTGTTTACTGCGGATGGCAAACGTCCCGGTCCCTTGGAGTTTGCTAACCTTGGGGAAGTAGGCCAGCGTACACGTTGGTATAACTGTCGTGGCGGCGCAGTGCTGGACGGGCATGCTCATTTACTTGAACTGTTTAAACAAGCTAAGGCTCATAACTGTTACATTATGTTATCCTCTTGGGAATATCAGCAGAGTCCCAGCTTTCTGGCTCATGCTGGGCTTAGAGATGAATTAGCTGCAATTCCTCCTAAGGAGAGATTCATGGCCATTGCAAAATCAATGGATCAGTTGATCCGTTTCGTCACAGCAGAAGGCTATAGGAACCAGATTATCTATACAGAGCTGCATAACGAAGTGGAATTTGGGCAGTTAAACGCCGTCGGAACGTCTGAAGGCATAGCCGAAACGAATGTACCAGCGCTTATTGAAGCCATGCAGCCCTACGTAGAAGAAGCAGTTGGATATCTCCGCCAATGTCATCCTGATATCATGATGACGGCCAGCTATACGTTAAATGAAGCCTACCCTAAAACTTACGTCGCGAGCAATATGCAGGTTGCCCATTTTCATCTTTATATTAAAGGGGTACTCAATGAGCTTATGGAAGCGGCAGCGCTTGATGATGAGTTGGCGCCGTTCCCCAATCCATTCGTGCAATCCCTATTAAGAGAAGACGCTCCTCCATTTGCAGAGTGGACCCTGCCTCCGGAGCAGAATTGGCGGATGGAAGGCAATCCAGTCGGCATGAGGCTTATTTATTTGCACGACTGGGTAGATCCCGATCAATGGGATTTATTTTTGTACGATCGGTATGGAGACCATAAAATTGCCATGTTGCAGAAGGCCGACTCCCGATTGGAAGAGATTCATGAATGGACTCGTCATTCCGGCATTCCAATTGTCATAGGAGAAGGTTATGTAGGCTATACGCCGCTGTATGCCCAATTTGAAGAAGGCCCAATCGGTAAATTTATAGCTGAATATGTGTTGCGAAAAGGAATGGCACTTGGGTTCTGGGGAATGACCCTCTGCTCTAACTGTGCTCCCCATCATCCATTCTGGAATGATATCGCTTGGCAGCGCAAGTGGAATCAATTTATCCTGAATTCAGATTAACGAGTGAGGGGAGTGAACTCCATGAGAAACTATCGAGTTACAGTCAAAGACGATCAAAAGCGAATTGTTAAGGGACATATCAAACTTGGCGGCACCAATCCAAAAGGAGAGGAAATCGGATTCACCAACTATTTTATGGAGAAGGACGGAGAGCCCTTTTTCGGTATTTGTGGTGAATTCCATTATGCCCGTTATGATGAACGCTATTGGGAAGACGAAATTATTAAAATAAAAATGGGCGGCGTAAACATCATTGCCACTTATATTTTTTGGAACCTACATGAAGAAGTTGAAGGTATCTTTAATTGGAGTGGGAACAAGAATCTTCGTCGTTTCATCGAGTTGTGCGGCAAACATCAGGTATACTCCATTATTCGGATCGGACCCTTCAATCACGGGGAAATTCGAAACGGCGGTATGCCGGATTGGTTATTTGGTCGACCATTTGAGATTCGTTCTAATGATGAGGGGTATCTGTTCTATACGAGAAGATTATATAACGAGATCGGTGCCCAGGTTAAAGGGCTGCTATATAAGGAAGGGGGGCCGATTATCGGCACCCAAATCGAAAACGAACATCATCATTCATCTGCCCAGTGGGCGTTGACTGTAGGAATTAATGATATGTGGTTAAACAGCGGAAGTGACGGTAACTCGCATATGTTAAAACTTAAAGAAATAGCTCTGGAAGCGGGGATTGATACTCCGATCTATACGTGCACAGGATGGGGAGGAGCCACAACTCCTGTCCCTGATATGCTGCCATTATGGGGCGGGTATGCCTATTGGCCATGGATCTACTACGAAGAGGGACGATTGGAAGGGATGGAAGAGCATCCTGCGACACCGGAATACATTTTCCGAGACAAGCATAATAACAAGATTCCAAAGAGCTACAATTTTGAGCCTCAATATGCCCCTGAAGACTATCCGTACGCTTGCTGTGAAATGGGTGGCGGCATGGTTCAGTTTTATAAATATCGGTTCGCCTTTCCCTACCGTAGTGTTCCAGCGATGACTGTCATGAAGGTTGCAGAAGGCTGTAACCTGATCGGATACTACATGTATCATGGGGGTTCCAATCCTCGAGGTCAGGTTAACCCATATACAAATGATCTAGCTACACCCAAAATATCCTATGATTTCAACGCCATGATCGGCGAATTCGGTCAAGTAAGGGAGTCATACCAAAGAACAAAGCTGCAACATTACTTTTTTTCAACGTTCCAAAAGCAATTCTCTCTAACAAAGACTATTCTGCCAGGGGATACGTCCCAGATGGACCCTTATGATGTGGAAACGTTACGATATGCAGTGCGATCCAGTGCCGGATCGGGGTACCTATTTCTAAATAATTTCCAAGACCATGTCGAAAATGACGACCTGTGCGATTTTAATGTGAGCATTGAGCTGCCTGAGGAAACGATTGTAATTCCTAGTCAAGGTGAACTGACGTTAGGACGTGATAGCTTCGCCATATTGCCATTTAACTTTAATTTAGATGGAATAATGCTTAAATATGCTACGGCACAGCTGATAACAAGGATAGAAGAAGATGGAGAAGTATATTATTTTTTCTTTGTACCAGAGGGCATGAAAGGAACGTATGCAATGGAGTCACAAGATATCATCAGTGCCACAATCGACAAAGGTTCGATAGAGCAATTCGATGGGAACACGATCATTAAGGTTGCTGAACAGGAGGATAGTTTCATTCACCTGGTATCTGAAAGCGGCAAAAAAGTTAAGATCTACACGATGACTGATGAGCAAAGTCTTACATTTTGGAAGGTAAACATGCAAGACCGAAATAGAGTCATTTTGACAAATGCCAATCTACTTGTATCTGAGGGCGTTCTAAGGCTGGAATCAACGGGCCAAGAAATGGTAACTCTGAGTGTATTCCCGGATTTTGACGCCTCATTCACATCTATTTCCGGTGGAGAGCTGCTTGAAATAACAGAAAGTGAATTATTCAAAACGTATCGTTTAAAGGCTCCTAAGAAAGAAATCCATTTCAATTTGAAAAGGGTAAATAACGATAAATTTACTATTGATTTTGAAACAGATGCGTTTCATGGAATCAAGGAAGCTCTGCTGCGTATCGATTATACTGGAGATATCGGCTATGCTTTTATGGATGGCGAACTGATCAATGATAATTTCTGCAACCATACGACCTGGGAAATAGGTTTGAAAGCATTGGAACATCGGCTCATCGAGCAAGGGTTGTACGTATATGTTTCCCCCATTCGAAAGGGTAAGGTTCTCAACAACAATACGACTATGGCGGGCTGGAAAGAGACGACAAAGGAACGTATCGTAGATATCGGTTCGGTTAGCCTTGTGCCTGTATATGAAATCAAAATCACCATATAACCCAGAAGGTTATATGGTGATTCTTTTCCAGAATAATCTACATAAAGTAATCAGCCAGTGAATACATGAGTCTTTTTTATTTTCTTAATGTGTTTTTAGTAGATACCGGCTTTTTTCGATGTTTGTTTGATCCCGTTGCTTCCGTTAACTACAGTTTTTCCCCAATCCGTCAGATTGCCATTAGGTCCTGTTACAAGATCAAGGTAGGAAAGGTTGGAACTATTACCATACCAGGACCAGGCTAACCAGCCTATCCCTTTGGATTGTCCGTATCTCATGATTTCTGTCTCGTCGACATCTGCTCCTTGATGGTAACCGCCAAATTCACCAATAATCAGCGGAAGTCCTTGATTCAGAACGTTATCAATATTGGTTCGAACAGTTTGAGCATCTTTACCCGCGAACTCATACATATGGATGGAGAATACCGTATTTTTCAAAGAATCAGCTGCAAATACAGATTTACCAAAGTCATTGATAGACTGAGGATATTGTCCCCATCCGGCACAATCGACGATGAGCGTATTTTTGATACCTGCGTTTCTCAACTTGGGAATCGCTTGCTTGTATCCATCAGCCCAACCACTTCCATTCCAAGAACCATACCATTCGTTCGCAATGTTTACGATAACCCGATCTTCCTTGCCGATCAGAGCATCTTTTATGCTAATCCAGTAGTTCACAGCTGCATCCAAAGACGCGTAGTCGTCTTTGCCCGTAGCGTCATGAACTTCAAGCACAGCAATCATTTTGTAACTCGTGACGAGAGAGATCATATTTTTCACGGAATTAATGTCATCCTTGGTGTACTGGTTTCCGTTAGAAAGGACAATTCGGACGGTATTAGCACCTGTCTGGGCAATTGCCGGGATAGCTGTATAAAGATCGTTTTTGTACCAACTGTGAGCATGATTGACGCCTCTCATAACAAACGGCTTGCCTGTAGAATCATACAATTTGGTACCGCTTACATAAAATCCTGAAGCAGCTTGTGCCTTGGAGAAGAATCCCCCCAAACCAATCATGATAAGCACACCGACGAGTCCAGACAATAATGCTTTTCTTAACAATACCTTCATTTTTATTCCTCCCTAAATATATTATTCAACTTCCTGCTATATAGAGATGAAGTAGGTATGTAAGTATGTATACAGCAGTAAGCTAAACACAATATAAAACGCTTTCATTTTTGGTAATAGTTATTTTTTTTGTTATTCTATCATTTGTGTTTTTGTTATGCAATTGATTTTTTTAGCTATTTTTTTGCTTTTGAAATGCAGACACATAGATTACTTATTTATGTGTGATTTTTCTATGATTTTATTGTACTTATTGCTTCTATTAAGATGTATTCCTTCGATATTTATTTGTAATTTAGTTTTTTTTAAGATAAAAATAACCTAACTAGTTTTGCTTTATTATGCCTAGTTTATGTAGATAAACCTAACGTTCTACTTGACTGATTATCTTGAACAAAGGTGAGATCTATCGGAAGCAATACCTAAGCTTCACCACGATATTAAATTATAGTATGATATTCTTATGAAAAATTTTACCAGAGTGAATAGGGGCAAGCTGATGAGAAAACCAATCATTGCAGTCGATATGGACGATACCATCTGTCATCTCGTCAAACGAGCCATATACCATAACAATAGTGAATTTCCCACTCATCCGCTTCGGTATGAAGAAATGTTAGATTGGAACACCGATCATCTACGTCATCCAAAGAGCACGCTTGATGTATTTTATGGACGACCGGGTTTGTTTGAGGAACTTGAACTATTTGACGAGTATGTTGTAGAAGAAATGGAAAAGCTTTGCAATGCTTTTGATGTCATTATTGTGACAGCGGCAGAACCCAAGACCGTCGTAGAGAAATGGAACTGGCTTCAAAGACATATGCCATTCATTCCGATTGAGAACTTTTTCCCATGTAAACGAAAAAACCTGATTAACTATGATCTCCTGATTGATGATGGTCCTCATAATTTAGTGCCTGCGCTAGAGGAGGGGAAAAAGGTGCTTTGCATTCCTCATCCATGGAATCTGAGAGCAAGAGAGCAATATGAGTTCCCCGTCATGACATCCTGGCAAGGGGCAAAAGAACGAATCGACTCCATTTTAGGGGTTCTGTATAAATAATAGAACCATTCGTAAAACAGCTGGCTCCTTTGGAACTGGCTGTTTTGCTAGAAAGAATAGCACCTATGATTGAAATAAAATGGTAAAATTGATATACCTTATTCATGAGGAGGGAACGTGTATGACCATGACTATGGGTCAGATTGTGAATCATCTGACCAAGGGAATAAGCATACCCAACACCACTGTAGATCTGCTGGAACCAGGATTTATAGATACTGAGGCACACGGAATTGTAACCGCTTTCTCCGCTTCGCAGTATGTGATAGAACAAGCTATTTCTCTAGGTGCAAATTTTATCATTACGCATGAAGGCATCTTTTATAGTCATCAGAGGATGCATGAATGTTTACTACATGATCCTGTTTTTTTGCAAAAATCTCGCCTCATTGCCGATGCAGGTATAGGCATTTATCGGTTTCATGACGCCATACATCGTTATCAACCGGATGGAGTGATGGTTGGGCTTCTTCAGGCGCTTGGCTGGCACAACTACATTGTGAAGCAGCAGCCGACGGCCGCCATTTTGACTATTCCGGTTATGGAGGTTAAGGAGATCGCTGAATATATCAAAGCTAAACTACATATTCGTTATGTACGGGTGGCTGGTGAGGTTTCCATGCCATGTGAACGAGTGGGAATCTCAGTAGGATACAGGGGAGGTGGTGATCTAGCCATTCCATTATTTCTAAATGAAAATGTGGATTTAGTCATTGCCGGTGAAGGCCCAGAATGGGAAACACCAGAATATGTTAAAGATGCTGTCTATCAAGGTCAAAGTAAAGCACTTATCATGCTGGGACATGCTGAAAGTGAAGCACCTGGGATGAAGTATCTCGCAGATGTACTTTCCGCTCAATTTCCAATGCTCCCGCTACACTTTATTGAAGATCGCCCGGTGTTTCAAATATTGTAATGAGAACACGTCTTTTGTGATGGTCATCCAGCACTGCTGTTATATCCGTTCATCCACTTTATGAAATGGAGGCAAGATGATGGGAAGCAGAGTGATTATGCCGTTCAAAACGGACTGGAAGTTTATAGAGGGTAATTACGCAGGTGCTGAGAAAATGGACTACAACGATGAGCATTGGCGACTCCTTCAGGTTCCACATGATTGGAGCATTGAGAAGTCCTTTGATCCACATATGCTGTATGGTGGCAATCAAGCTTATTTGCCGAGATGGTCTGTCGGATGGTACAGAAGGCACTTTAATGTGAAGCCCTCCTCTCCAAAACAGCGCGTATACATACAATTTGATGGCATTCACAGTAGCAGTGAGGTTTGGATCAATGGACATTTTGTGGGCAAGCGGCCCTATGGATATGTTAGCTTTCAATATGATTTGACTCCATATATTCGGTGGGATGAGGAGAATGTGATTGCCGTCAAAGTGGACAATACGATTCTTTCACCTGACAGATGGTATTCGGGGGCCGGTATTTATCGTAATGTCTGGCTGATTTGTACGGATTATATTCATATAACCGAATGGGGGACTTACATTACCACACCTGAAATTTCGCCAGATGAAGCCAAGGTGACTACCAGAATCCAGGTCACTAATCATCACGCGCATGCCGTAGAGTGTACGATTATGACTGAAATGCTGGACCCACAGGGACAGATCAAAGGAAAAGTTGAAAACCGAGTCACTCTTTCGAGCTGTGAAACGGGGGAAATAGAGCAAAAGACGCGAGTTTTAGAGCCAGAACTATGGTCACCGGACAACCCAGTGCTCTACGAAGCCCAAACGACAATTTATTGTGACAATACAGAGGTGGATCGTTATTGTACCCCTTTTGGCATAAGAGAAGTGAAGCTGGACACTCAAAAAGGTTTATTTCTGAATGGGCACAGCTTAAAGCTAAAGGGAGTGTGCATTCACCATGATTTAGGCTGTCTGGGGGCTGCTTACCATGATACAGCCATGAAAAGAAGGCTTCAAAAGCTGAAGGAAATGGGCTGCAACTCGATCCGTTTTGCTCATAACCCGATGGCGCCCGAATTATTAGATTTATGTGATCAGATGGGGTTCTTGGTGGTTGATGAGGCTTTTGACAAATGGAAATCTCTTTTCTATGAGCATTTATATGAGGAGTGGTGGGAAAAAGATCTGGAAGCAATGTTGCTCAGGGACAGGAACCATCCCAGTGTTTTCATGTGGAGCGTTGGGAATGAAGTGGAGAATCAAGGTCAGCCATCCATGCTAAAAATGTTGGAGCAGCTCGTGGGTTTCTGCCATGAAAAAGACCCAACCCGACCAGTTACATGTGCGCTTGAGCCGCATAATACACCGATCAGCTTGCGTGAGGGTTCGATTGAGGCCAAAGTGGAGCATACCAAACAGCTGGCACAACGAGTGGATGTTCTAGGGTTAAACTATCAGGAGCAGTGGTATGAGCACTATAGGGCGGCCATGCCGGATACGCTAATCCTGGGAACAGAAACATTCCCATACTATCGGGGTAAGGATAACCGGGTTAAAGGTTATTTGCCTATGAATCCCTGGTTTGATGTCGCTAATCATGATTATGTGATCGGTCAATTTGTTTGGAGTGGAATTGACTATTTGGGAGAAACGAGCTATCCCTCCAAAGGGTGGTCTTCGGGCCTGATTGATACTTGCGGATTCCGCAAACCAGTATCTTATCTCCAACAAAGTTTATGGTCTAATCAGCCTGTTGTGCACATAGCCGTATTTAACGAACATATGAAATCGGAATTTAATCCGACATGGACGATGCACTGGAGATCTCCGGCCATGGAAGATCACTGGACATTTCCTGAATACGCTGGAAAATTAATACGGTTGGTTACCTTCACCAATTGTGAGAGCGTGGAATTGATCGTGAATGATGAATCATACGGTGAGAGGAAGTTAGTGGATTATTCTAATCATTTGATCGTATGGGATCTTCCCTATACACCGGGCGAAATCCGGGCTGTGGGTCGTAATGGAAACAATAAGGTTTGTGAGCATGAATTAACCACTGCCGGACTTCCTTATGCTCTAAAGTTGGAGGCTGATCGGGTAATCCTACCTGCTGATGGGCATGAGATATCTCATGTAGAAGTAACCGTCATAGACCAAAACGGGATCATTGTACCTAACCAGAATTTTGATGTAACCTTTAAACTACAGGGTGATGGTCGTATCCTTGGAATAGACAATGGTGATCTCACCAGCGATGAATCCTTCAAGGGGAATGAGAGACGAACACACAGAGGAAGGTGTTTCGTTGTTGTACAGTCCGGTTATGTGGCTGGTGAGTTGTTGCTTCAAGCGTCAGCAGATGGAGGGTTGCTGGGAGAAACCAGACTGAAAATAGAACAAGAACGCAAATGATAATTCAAGGTTGATTCAGTATAAAGCTCGTATAGTTTAATTAAAAGGTCTGAATAGGTGATGAGTGCTCATGCTTTACCTGCTCAGGCCTTTTTATATGTTTACAACTGACGGTCAATAACGATCTATGACTATAATTCTCTTTTGACAAATAGTTTGGATACGAATAAAATGACTAATTATAATATAACTTATTAAAAGATTAATAAAAAGTGGTGATAAGGAGATAAGTAAATGCCAGTAGAACCATCCATGAATCCTCGGGTAATTCGTAATATTTTGTTTTTATTATTCGCTTTACCAGGTGTAGCTTTTGCTTCCTGGGTGTCTCGAACGCCCATTATACGGGATATTTTGCATGTCTCGACTGCCGAAATGGGAATCATTATTTTTGGATTAGCTGCAGGTTCTTTAGTGGGACTACTCAGTGCAGGCAATATGATTTCTCGTGTAGGTGGACGGGCGGTCATTCTGGGAAGTGCGATTTTGATTGTAAGCGGTTTTGTCATTGTAGGGTTGGGAACTGCATTTTCGCTCACGAGCATCGTGTTTGCTGGTTTATTCATCTTTGGAGGTGGTTATGGGACAGCAGAAGTAGCTCTGAATGTCGAAGGTTCTGCGGTAGAAAATCAATTGCAAAAAACGCTTTTGCCGGCTTTTCACGGTTCATTTAGTATGGGGACACTTGTAGGTGCAGTCATCGGTTCTGGAGCAGCGGCACTACACATACCTGTTGTGGTCCATCTTGGAGCGATGGCTGCCATGATTGCAGTGATAACTTTCTATTTTTATCGTTTTCTGCCTCACGATACAGGTATAGAGAAAGAAGTTCCTACTCAAAAGGTTGGATCTAATCTCAAGGCGCAGCTTGCTGTATGGAAAGAAAGACGAATTTTATTGATCGGTATCATCGTGTTAGGTATGGCGTTTGCAGAAGGGTCTGCGAATGACTGGCTACCGCTAACGATGGTGGATGGTTATGGCGTGGATTCTTTAACAGGTTCCTATATGTATGGACTATTTGTGGCAGCGATGACCATTGGACGTTTTACCGGAGGATTCATACTGGATAAATACGGCCGTGTCCCTGTATTGAAAGGAAGTGCTGTCCTGGCTGCTATCGGTATCATTCTAGTGATCTGGGGACAGCATTACCTCATAGCCGGATTAGGCGTCGTATTATGGGGGCTTGGAGCCTCACTTGGTTTTCCTGTGGGCTTATCTGCTGCCGGAGATGACCCTCGTGGTGCAGCTATCCGGGTTGGAGCCGTAGCCACGATCGGTTACATTGCCTTTTTAGTAGGTCCCCCAGGCTTAGGATTTTTAGGTGAACATGTTGGACTTCTGCATGCCTTGATCGTAGTGCTCATTGGCGTTATTGTTGCTGGTTGGATATCCGGTGCAGCCCAACCTATTGGGGGGAAAGAAAAGAAATCAGATTAAAATATAAAGGGGATTGTCGCATGACTATGAAAACGGAAAAACAAAAGATGATGGATGGGGAACTGTATGTAGCTGCTGATCCTCAATTAACGCAAGAAAGAGAGTATGCGAGAAGATGTGTACGTCTCTTTAATCAGACGGCAGAGACGGATCGTGAGTACCGTGAAAAGTTACTTAAGGAGCTTTTCGGATCAACTGGTGAAAATATAGGTATGGAACCCAACATACGCTGTGACTACGGATACAATATCCATGTTGGGGAAAATTTCTACGCCAACTTTGACTGTACCATTTTGGATGTTTGCGAAGTGCGTATTGGAGATAATTGTTTCCTGGCTCCAGGAGTTCATATTTACACAGCGACTCATCCCATAGATCCGTTTGAACGAATCGCTGGCCCAGAGTATGGGAAACCTGTAACGATTGGCAACAATGTATGGATTGGCGGTCGAGCAGTTATTAATCCCGGTGTTACAATAGGTAATAATGTCGTCGTGGCATCAGGAGCAGTAGTAACCAAGGATGTTCCAGACAATACGGTTGTAGCTGGAAATCCAGCACGAGTGATTAAGCAAATTAAAATATCCTAAACAGCATACAAGTAAATCGTTTAATATTTTGTACCGATGATCCTATTAAAAGGGCTTCTTATTTTAATAGGATCATTTGAATTTAAAGACTTGAACACTTATAGTCTTCAAGATTGAACTACTATACAGAGTAATAAATAATCATATTCATCCGAACCAGTGTTTCTCCTAGATTATAGTAAATGTGTGGGCGGTCTGCTTTAAAGCGGATCGAATCCCCAGCTTTAACCGTGTACATTTCTTCGCTGATTTTTACCACCATCTCACCCTCAAATACCGTAATAAATTCTTCTGTACCTTCACGGTGCGGCGCTGAACTCAGTTCTCCGCCTGCTTCAATCTCTACGGTGTAAACCTCAAAATTTCTACTTCCTTCATAGGGGAAAAACGGATACAACCGATAGTGATTATTTTCTTCAAGCACTTGTACTTTGCTTTTAGGAACGACTACTGCATCTGCAGGTGGTTCATTAATCAGAGCAGTGAAAGAGATTTTCAAGCCGTTCGCAATTTTCCATACGGTTGTAATGGAGGGATTAGATTCTCCCCGCTCAATCTGACCGAGCATCGTTTTACTGATCCCCGTCAGATCAGCTAATTTATCTAGACTTAATTTTCTTGCATTTCTTAGATACTTCAAATTTTTACTTAAAATTAGATTAATATTCTCCATAATTCTTCGCTCCTATTGTGCTTTATAAAGAACATATTGTACAATCATAAAGTACAAATGTGCGCTTAAACGTACATTTCATTCAATTATAACATATGGGAGTTGATTGTTGCATGCCGTTTATTCCGTTCCTTTCTTATGTACTTGTTACCAGCTTTACGCCAGGTCCCAACAATATTATGTCTTTAGACAGTGCCAGACGGTTGGGTTTGAAAAAAGCATTCCCATTCTTGCTGGGAGTAACAGCAGGCTGTTTCGCTATTATGCTGTTAGCCTGCTATTTTAATCTTGCATTGTATCATTTTTTGCCACGAGTTAAGATCTGGATGAATGTCCTCGGCAGCCTGTACATGCTCTATCTGGCGGTGAAAATTGCAAAGAGCAAATCCTCTACGGACGATAATGATCACAATGAGGGATATTCCTTCAAATCAGGACTGCTGCTGCAATTTATCAATTTAAAAATCATTTTGTATGGTATTACGGTCATTTCAACGTTTGTAATGCCTTATGATGTATCGTATATAGAGCTTATTACGATTTCATTACTCCTGACCTGTATTGGTTTTGTAGCTGTAGTGAGCTGGGCGATTTTTGGCGCTGTGTTTCAACGTTTCTTGAATAAGCATGAGCGTTCCTTCAATATTATAATGTCCTTATTGCTCCTTTATAGTGCACTATCGATATGGATGTAAATGAGCACCTTATTCATCATAGAAAAGAAGGGTTCCTGACTATAGGCAGGAGCCTTTTTTTCGTGTGAATTGAGCTTATTCTACGAGTCATAACATACAATCGAACAGAATGGATGAGTCTCCTGATCATTTAGCTGCAAAACGGGTATTACCTTAATAGATAAAGCTGTTGACAACTTGTATATACATGACTTAAACTTGTATATACAAGATGTTGAAAGCGTTATATTATTTTTACGCTACTTCATTTCGCAAGAAAGGAATGAGCATGAATGGAAGCAATGAACAAGACTTTAATTCCTCAAGATAAAGACTGGTGGCGTAAATCAGTAGTCTATCAGGTTTATCCCAAAAGTTTTAACGATACGACGGGCAAAGGAACCGGTGATATAAGAGGACTGACGCAAAAGCTGGATTATTTAAAAAAACTGGGTGTTGATATTGTCTGGTTGCAGCCTGTATATGTCTCACCACAACGTGATAACGGGTATGATGTAGCCGATTATTGCCAGATTAATCCCGATTATGGAACCATGCAGGATTTTGAAGAATTGAGCGAGGGAATCCGGGCGCGTGGGATGTACTTAATGATCGACATCGTGGTTAACCATTCTTCCACAGAACATGCCTGGTTTCAGGAGGCACGGCTTTCTAAGGATAGTGAGTATAGGGACTACTATATCTGGCGTGATCCAGCACCCGATGGTGGACCACCAAACAATTGGGTTTCCAAATTTGGTGGACCTGCTTGGCAATATGACGAGGCAACAGGCCAATATTTCCTGACACTATTTGATAAGACTCAGGCGGATCTAAACTGGGAAAATCCCAAAGTCCGTCAGGAAGTTGTCAATCTGCTGGAATTTTGGGCTGAGAAGGGAGTCAGTGGTTTCCGGCTCGATGTCATTAATTTGATCTCCAAAGATCAACAATTCTCGAATGATGATGGGAGCACGGTTCCTGGCGACGGACGTAAATATTATACGGACGGCCCACATGTGCATGAATACATTCATGAGTTACATGAGAAAGTATTTGCCAAACAGAATAGCGTCACTGTGGGTGAGATGTCCTCTACCTCCCTAGAGCACTGCATTCGTTATTCCAATCCAGAGAGAAAAGAATTGTCCATGACCTTTAATTTTCATCATTTAAAGGTGGATTACCCAAATGGACAGAAGTGGGAACTCATGCCATATGATTTTGAAATGCTGAAAAAGCTATTTTCGGATTGGCAAACGGGCATGCAACAGGGTGGCGGCTGGAGTGCATTGTTTTTTAATAATCATGATCAGCCAAGGGCAATCTCTCGCTTTTTGGATGATGCCCAATACCATGCGGAAAGCGCCAAGCTGCTGGCAACCACGCTACATGGTCTTCAAGGTACACCTTATATATTTCAAGGTGAAGAAATTGGGATGGCCAACCCGCAGTGGGCAGACATTGAAGAGTTTCGGGATGTTGAATCTCTGAATATGTATCGTATTTTACAGGAGCAAGGCAAAAGTGCAGAAGAAGCATTGAATATCATTCGAGAGCGGTCTCGTGATAATTCGAGAACACCGATGCAGTGGGATGGCACTCGCAATGCGGGCTTCACTACAGGCACTCCTTGGATTAAAGTAGATGAACGATATCCACAGATTAATGTTCAGGCTCAGTTAGAGGACCCGAACTCTATCTATCACCATTATCGTAGGCTAATTCATCTGCGTAAGACGGTGCAAGTCATTACCGATGGGAATTATCAACGCTTGGACGAAGCTCATCCTCAGGTCTACGCCTATCAACGCAGCAATGAAGAGGAGACTTTGATCGTCATCTCTAATTTTAGCGGACAGGATGCGCAATTCTGTATACCGGATTCATTTTATTCACGATTAATAAATCAAGCGTTGGATGCGGCTGAGCTCTTAATTGGTAATACCCAGCACGCCCCAGAGCTAAAACAAATGATCTCTTTAACCCCATATGCTTCATATATGTGGATTGTTCGTAGACTTAGTGAATAGTATGGAGACATCTAGTAGCACCCTGGGCATGTTATTTTGATAACCGGGGTTGCTACTTTAAAATGAGCAAACGTTAAGGGAGTGGGCTAAATGGCGATTGAAAGATCACAGGTAGAAGACATTATAAAAGCCGTTGGTGGCAAAGACAACATAGAGGCCTCTACGCATTGCGTAACTCGTCTGCGATTTGCCCTTTATGATGATAAGCTGGTTGATAAAGATGCACTTGAACAAAATGATCTGGTCAAAGGCCAATTTTCTTCACAAGGACAATATCAAGTCGTGATTGGCCCAGGTCTGGTGGATAAGGTATATGACGAAATGATCTCCATTACAGGAGGTAGTCGGGCTTCTAAAGACGATGTCAAAAATGCGGCAAGCAAAAAACAAAATCCAATTCAGCGTGCCATCAAGACGCTGGCAGATATTTTTATCCCCATCTTGCCGGCAATCGTGACTGCAGGCTTATTGCTTGGAATAAATAATATTTTGACTGGCAAGGGAATCTTCTTCGAAGGTATGGCTCTGGTTCAGGTCTATCCTCAATGGACCGACTTTGCTGCTATCATTAACACCATTGCCAGCACCGCCTTTACATTTCTACCTGCCTTAATTGGATGGTCGGCTGTTGTCCGGTTTGGCGGCAGTCCTTTACTCGGGATCGTACTGGGTTTGATTCTGGTTCATCCGGATCTGCTAAGTGCATACGGTTATGCAGATGCTGTTACCAAAGGAACCGTCCCGGTTTGGAATTTGTTTGGGTGGGAAGTGAACAAGATTGGTTATCAAGGACAGGTTTTACCCGTTTTAGTATCCGCTTACGTGCTCGCGCACATTGAGAAATTCCTAAATAAGAAGATAGCAGATTCATTTAAACTGTTACTTGTAGCACCGATTACATTATTAATAACGGGATTTCTGGCATTTACAGTGATCGGTCCGGTTACTTTTATGATTGGTAATGCTATTACGTCTGGTCTTGTATACGTTTTCGATTTGGCTCCTGCGCTGGGAGGCCTGATTTATGGAGGCTTGTACTCCTTGCTCGTGATTACGGGAATGCACCATACTTTCCTGGCGGTGGACGTGCAATTAATTGGTACGCAGGGTGGAACATTCCTTTGGCCGATGCTGGCGCTGTCCAATATCGCTCAGGGTGCCGGAGCACTGGCAATGATGCTGGTATTGAAGGAGCAAAAGGGAAAAGGATTGGCTCTTACCTCTTCAGTGTCTGCATTTCTGGGTGTAACCGAGCCTGCCATATTCGGGGTGAATATCCGATATAAATATCCGTTTGTATTCGCAATGATCGGTTCCGGTATTGCAGGTATACTGCTCACCGTAAATCATGTGATGGCTTCTTCCATTGGTGTGGGCGGGATTCCAGGCTTCTTGTCTATTTTCCCAAACAACTGGGGTGTATTCTTCATCGGGATGGCGATCGTGTTAATTGTGCCGTTTGCTTTAACTTTTATGTATGGGAAACTGCTAAATAAGCGCCGTCAGGCTGCACCAGCCAATGATTCCGTACAAAAAGACTCGCTTCCGCAAAATACTGCAATAGATGTGCTTGAAGTGAGGACTCCCGTACGAGGACGTGTTGTACCGCTGGAACAAGTTCCTGACCCGGCTTTTGCCGAACGGCAGATGGGGCAAGGTATTGCAGTGGAACCGAAGGATGGCAAGATTCTTGCCCCATTCAGGGGAAAAGTTATTCATATCATGATGAAAAGCAAGCATGCCTTGATTTTGGAGCATTCGACAGGTGTACAGATTCTGGTACATGTGGGGATCAATACGGTGTCACTGAAGGGTGAGGGATTCACCATGCATGTGGAGACCAATCAAACCGTGGAGCAAGGACAACTACTGATGGAATTTGACCGTGATCTGATTCAAAGATCCGGATATCCCGTCATTACACCAGTCATTGTCCCGGATGGTCAGAGTATGATTGAATCGGTTGAGGAACTGCCAGGTGAGGCAGACGATTTGCAGTATACCTTAATGAGAATTCATTTGAATTCTTTATCAGGTCATAGGAATTAAATTCAGATTCAATTCGCACAGTCTATTATAGTGAACAGGGAAGTGAAAGAATGCTACAATGAATGTGGTGATGAAAATTGACAAAGAATATATTTTTGCAAATTTATCAGGATTATTCGGGACAGATCCAGACAGGCGAATTGGCTCCAGGCACGAAAATGCCATCTGAAAATGAACTGGCCCGAGAGTATAACACTTCTCGTGAAACCGTACGTAAAGCACTTCACTTGCTTGCACAAAATGGGTATATCCATAAAATAAAAGCTAAAGGATCTTTTGTTCTGGATATTGGACGGATGGATTTTCCTATAGGAGGACTGGTCAGTTTCAAGGAAATGTCTGAACGAATTGGGCGTACATCACGAACCATTGTACATGAAAATCAGCTAATTCCAGTTCCAGATGACATAGCCAATCATCTTGAGATTGACAAAGACAAGTATTTGGTCTGGAAAGTTATTCGTGCGCGTGAGATTGAAGGTGAATGCGTCATACTGGATAAAGATTACTTTCGATCAGACATTGTACCTGTGCTTACCGAGGAAATTAGTCGTGGGTCCATCTACGAATATTTGGAGGGAGAGCTCCATCTTCAAATTAGTTATGCCAAAAAAGTGGTTTCTGTAGAAAATGCAGATGAAGAAGATCATAGGCTGATGGACCTTCAGAACTACACTCATGTGGTCGTAGTACGTAACTATGTTTATCTGGAAGACACCACGTTGTTCCAGTATACCGAGTCAAGGCATCGGCTAGACAAATTCCAATTTATCGACTTTGCCAGACGTTCCCACGGTGAAGACAAGAGAGCAGATTTTTTAAAATAACGATCATAAAATAGTTAAGAAACCCCGTCTTTTAAGACGAGGGTTTCTTTTTTACCTTGGATGCAACTGCTGAGCAGCTTGTATACTGGCATTTGAGGGATTTGAATTTGCGTTTTATCCAAAAGCTGTTTATAGAATATTAAAAGGTTATATACTGTTTAGAATACAATTCCATGATCAATGCCAATGGGAACGAGGTGTATGTTATTTATGTATAGAGTGGCTATCTGCGATGATGAGCACAAGCAGAGAGAACTTGTTAAAAATATGCTGATTACTTTGTCGATAAAGACCAGTATAGAATTTAAAGTTGAATTATTCGACTCCGGAGAACAGCTGGTATCTCATTATCAAAACCATGAGTCTCCATTCCATATCTTAATATTGGATGTTGAAATGAATGACATGAACGGAATTCAAACCGCCCAAAAAATAAGGAGTTTAAATCACCTGGATGAACAGATTGTTTTTTTAACGAGCTACCCTGAATATATGGTGGAAAGTTTTGACGTAGTCACATTTCAGTATTTAATAAAACCGATTGCTCCCCATATCTTTGAGGAAAAAATGATAAAGCTGTGTCAATATTTTCAATCTCTCGATAAAAAATTTGTTATCATCAAGTCAGCTTATGAGGAAGTGCTTTTAAAATATGATGATATCATTAGTATTGAAGTGGTCAAAAGCTTAACCATAAAAAACAAACTGCATTTTGTAACCTCTACTCAAACCTATGATAGCAAAGGGATTCTTTCGGACTATGCTTCAGCATTAAAAGAACATAATTTTCTACAAATTCATCGTTCGATTATTATAAACTTAATTCATGTGAAAAAATTTGCTGGCGGTGATGTTTTGATGTCAAATGATGTGAAGTTACCTATTGGGCGTTCTAAAATAAAAGAAGTTAAAGATCTATATACCAAATTTATGATCATGAAGATGCATTAATATGATGGAATATAATTCCCTGCTTCTTAATCTTTGCGTTGTCCTTGTTATGTGCTTTCAAGTGAATTTTTACTTTAACTCGGTTTTTGATAAGTCCAATCGAAAGCCGAACAGATTCGTGTACTTCATTGTTTTTGGGTTGCTGGATTCCTTATATTTAAGTGTTTATTTGACTCCTACGGTATCTTCGATTTTAGCATTACTTGTCATATTTAGTTTAGCGCAATCGTATACAGTGGAAATAAAGACAAAGATCATTTTTTCTATTCTTTATGCTGTATTGATAACCATCGTTAATTTTATATCTCTTTATATTTTATATGCTGTAGGCTCCGTTAAAATTAGCAACTTTAGCCATTTGAGTGGACAAGATCACTTGATATTCTCTAAGGTTATGTTACTCAGCTGCATTATCATGTTTGCTGTCATTCAGATTATACGGCTATTTGCCAAACGCAGAACCTTCCCTTTGCAGCATCGTTACTATATTTTATTTCTAATCGTTCCCATCATAAGTTTATACCAGGTCAATGTTTTATCTGTTTATAGTGAAAAGAATATGTATTATTTTGGTTCTATAATTGGCTTTATTTCCTTAAATGTTTTTATCATATATATTTTTGATAATGTCATTGAAAAATTTCAATTAATGCATGAAAATGCTCAATTACAACATCAGATGGACTACCAAGATGCCAACTACGAAAAAACGGTTCACAGCTTCAAAAATATAAAAAGAATCATTCATGATACACACCAACAGTTTTTGTATATTGAAGAATGTATCAAGAGAAATGAATTGGCAGAGGCGAGTGAACATATTAAGGTTACCTTAAATAAAATCGAAGGAGCATATCAAAGGGTTAATACCGGTAATCTGGTTATAGATGCCCTTGTCACGAATAGTCTTAATATTGGGCAAGCCAATGGCATAAAGATAGATACCCAACTTAACTTATATTCACAGAAAGTAAATATTGAACGATATGATTTATGTGTAGTTCTAGGGAACATGCTGGATAATGCCATAGAAGCATCCAAAAAGGTCAAGATTGCCGATGACAGGTACATTCTTATTAAAATACATTCCAATGAGTCTGCGCTTTTCATTCACATCCTTAATCATGTGGAAAATGAAGTGGCTCATTTGCATAGTCAAAAATCAAATCCGGATGTTCATGGCATTGGCTTAACCAATATATCTAGAATATGTGACAAATATGGTGGGAATATGACCATTGAAACGAAAAATAAAGTATTCAATAATATGGTTTTATTGCCATTTTATAAGGACATTCCTTAGACATTATGTTGTTTAGGGATTGTTTTTTACATTTAAGGGTGTTTTTTTATATAGAATCCTCGTTCATTGTATGATCAGGTCAGTAATAAAGCCTGGTGATGCTATAAGAGGAGGAAATATGGAATGAAGAAAATAATAGCTGTGTTCGTTTCTGCTATGCTTTTTGTACTGCCGATGACGAATACTTTTGCTCAAGGCACTGCTGAACCCATCAAGGAAAAGGCTCGCAGTCTAGCCTCGGAGCTGGTATCCAAATACGGTGCTAGCGGTGTGCAGTATGCCATTATGGACCAAGGAAACATTGTATTATCGGATAGCGTGGGTGTAAAGAATAAAGCAACCACCGAGCCGATCACCAAAGATACGATGTTCGGTATAGGCTCTACAAGCAAAATGTATGTATCTGCTGCAACGATGATGCTGGTCGATGCCCACAAGGTAGATATTGATCAGCCGCTAACAACATACATTAAGGATTTTAAAATGTCTGATGAAAGATACAAACAAATTACACCCCGTATGCTGTTAAATCATTCGTCAGGTCTTTACGGTGCTCACTATAAAAATAGTATGTTATTTAATGACAATGATACAGAAAATCATGATGAGCTCTTGCTAAGGTTGCAATCAGAAACTTTAAAATCAAACCCTGGCGAATATTCCGTATATACCAATGATGGATTTCAATTGCTTGAAATATTGGTTGAGCGGGTGAGCGGTCTAAGTTACACCGATTTCCTGGCAAAGCATATTAGTACCCCTTTAGGTTTGAAATCTACCAAAACACCTCTCGATCAATTTGATAGACAAAAGCTGTCCAAAACTTATTTTCCTGCGGTTGAGGGGGCTTTACCGGTTGAAAATGCCAATGTCATCGGGACAGGGGGCTTATACTCCACCGCAGAAGAGGTGGCTATGTTTTCAGAAGTATTAACGGGGAACAGACCCGATATTCTATCTGCACAATCGGCGAAGTCCATGAAAAGTCATGAATATCGAAATGGAATATGGGTACCTGAAGAGACAAACAGCTTTAATTATGGACTTGGTTGGGATGCGGTTCAGTTGGCACCGTTTAGTGATTACGGAATAACTGCGTTATCCAAGGGTGGGGATACTGTTTTGTATCACTCTACTCTGATCACCATACCAGAGCATCATATTTCTATGGCTGTGCTTTCATCTGGAGGGTCTTCCATCTTAGATAGTATTTTTGCTTCTAACATTTTATTGGAAGTTTTAAAAGATAAGGGCATCATTAAAGACATCATACCGGAGAAAACATTTGAGCCTCCTGTAAAAGTGGAAATGCCATCTGATTTACTTTCTTATTCGGGATTATACGGTTCTGTGGGTACAACCATCAATGTAGAGATTAAAAACGGTGAGTTTGACTTACCTGCTTTCTTGGATGGATTCGTCCCGGCGCAAAAATATGTGTATACAGGCAATGGACAATTCAAAAGCAATGATGGCAGTGTAGCCATAAGCTTTGACAAACAAAAAAACGGGAAAACGTATATTAAGGCTAACCTATATTTAAACATTTCGGGATTAGGTCAAATGGTTATGGTGACTTATGAATATCAAAAGCTAGATGCCAATCCTGTAAATCTCATAGTTAAAAAGGCATGGGAAAACAGAAACGGGAAAAATTATTATGCTTTGGATGAAAAGATATCTTCCATATTCTATCTGGCCCCCTCATTTATAACGAAAAAAATATCCTTTGATCATGATGGATACGCAAGTGGTACTAAAATTGTGGATGAGAATAAAGCAGTAAATGCCGTTGAGATTCCTGTTATGAGTGGAAGAGATGCATTTGATCTGAATTTTTATACCAAGGATGGTTCGGAGTATTTAACCATAGATGGACAATCCTATATCAGTGAAGATGCTGTTAAACCTATCTTGGGAGGAAAGTCAGTGTACACCATACCATCTAATGGCCAAGCCACATGGTATAAAATAGATAAAAACTCAGCCAATAAAACGATGACCGTTGATTTTTCAACAAGCGGAGGGTTCGCTGTCTATGATGAAAACGGAGCGGTTGTACAATTTTCAACTGCTAGCAATAACAATTCGATTGTACTGCCCAAAGGCGGCTTGATCGTTTTGGGCGGCAATGCAGGGGATGTATTTAAAATCAATTTGAATTAAGCATGTAGCCGCTTCTGGAAATTCAGGAACGACCGTTGCAGCGTTGAAAGGTTAAGAGATAACCGCGAATCTTAAGTCGAATTGGCCTTTATATAAGACCAATTCGACTTTTTCATTCCGCAGATGAGCCTAAATCCGTAATGGATAATTTTATATCGAAGGTTACGGGTATTTTGCTGAATTTGTAATCCCAATCATCCTTTACTTTTTTCCACACCTGAGGTTTCTCGATATGCAAATGATCACCAAAGCCGGCAACATCGACTTTATATTCTGACTGTAATTTGTGCATAACAGACTTAATCCTGCGAGTCACTTGTTCTTCAAATTCTTTCTCTGCCTCTTTCATGTTTCGTGTCTCAGTCGGGTCCGCTTTATCATCCCAGTTTTCGATTAGACGTCCTTTAGATTCAATTTTTACGTGGAACGAGATATCGTTGCCCTCGGTCACCTTGGTTGTTATTTTGCTTTTTACCGATTTGATTTCGTAAGTTATGGCTTCATTCCGCTTGTCATACGTTTTGACAGCCCCACCTTTAACATCACCGGTAATCCATCCAATACTCTCCACGTCTTGTTGTCCCAAAGTACCTATCCAGTGACCGGTATCTCCTTTAATAATCCCGGCACCTGAAAATTCTAATTCTCCATCTGATTCAGTGATGTTCTGTAATATATAGCTTTTTTTGGAGTGCATCAACCCATCCAATTCAGACAAATTGACTCCCCTCATTACCTTGCTGGTTCTGAAATGGTTACGAAGCATATACAAAATATGAATGGATGGGACCTCGTCTTCATATTTGGTAACTAAAGTGCTAGCTGCTCGATCCTTGCTTAAGAAGACCAAACAACTCGGGCGAATATCATTATCACGTAGCACAAAATCCATTAATTGCTGCATCGTCTGTTCTTTCGCCAAATCGGTGGCAACCACCATGACCTTTAGATGGTGACCAATAACCGGGCGATCCAAACGGAGAGAGAGTTGTCGAAAGATTTCAAGCAGAGAATCCCCGGTGGCTGCTATATTGACATAATTTGGTCCTTGTCCGCCACCGCCTTGCTGCTCTGTGCTTCCGGATGATTTTTTGGGGACGATTTGTAAACTGGCGGTAATTTTATTTTTCTTGAAGTAACGACTGCCTTTCTTTTCCAGATTCTGCTCTAAAGGAGTAAGCTCCCCCTTATCCAGAGCCAGTCCTGTATATATGCTGAGCTCTTCTACTTCTTTGCTGCTCCAGCAACCGATTTGAGTTATAAGTAGAATGAAAGCAAGCAGCAAGGATAGCATAGGGCGTCTACACATTTTGCTTCATTCCCTTCTTCCTGATTATGAACACGATGGAGAGAAGTACCGGAACCAGAACAAATATAACGATTCCCATGTATCCGATCGCATCGCCTAGACTAAACACTTCCATCATACGAACAGGAGTCATTGTAGAGATAAAAATAATTGGGATTAAGCCAAAAATCGCATAACGATATTTAAGACCGAACACCTGTGAGACCCCTAGGGAAGCATTGAAGAAGAAACTGCAGAAATTACAAAACATTTGCATCATCCAGATCACTAGCAGAGGAAACTCAAGCCGCTCAAAAAGAAAACCGGGGATTTCAAAACTGCGCATCAAATTGATGGTAGGCCAAGTACTTGTCACAGTGGAGTCCATCGATAACCCGCCGATCACCATAACTACGGTCAAAAAGTACAAAATTAATGGGATACTGATCCCCACTACCATGGCCTTTAATGCTTTCTCAGGGTATTGTAAAAAAGCGACCAGTGTCATGACGACTTCACATCCAGAAAAAACAAGAATAGTCGATTTCAGACCCTTGATGACAGGTAAAATCCCCTCACTCAGTACAGGACGAAGATGATCAATCTCAAAAATCCTTAAGCTAAAGACAAAACAGAGCAGCAGAAAAAAAAGACTAATTGGAAGTACAATCTGGTATAGCCGAGCGATGGGATTAATGCCGCCAAAAACCAAATAGCTTCCTACCCAGATGAATGGAATCACAATCGCCCAGATCGGAGTGCCTTCCAGCAGAAAAAACATGGTCACTTCAGCTAAAACCCGAATCTCAAAGCCGGCGATGATTAAAAAATATATAATCAATAACACACTTAAAAATCCACCCGGAATTGTGCCCACGATTCTTCTGGAATATTGATACACGGTGTTTTCAGGAAACTGTTGACTTAATTTCACCATGAGCCAGACGACCAATATGACAATACATCCACCGAGAAGGACAGAAAGCCATGCATCAGGAGTCTGTACCTTTTCAGTTACACCTCTCGGCAGTGTCAAAATCCCCGCGCCCAATACGGTATTGGTCAGGAACACAGCCGCCTGCTTGGTTGTGATCTTATCATCAGAGCGTCTAAACACCATAGCTCCTCCTTCGTCTTGGCATCATGGCCTACGTTTGGTTTGCTGAGTTTTCATCATAAGAGGTCTTCTTTTCATCATAGATATAGGAGCTCGAATATACATATCCTTCCAATCGCTTAGGCGCATAGGGGAAAAGGGCGTTACATACGGTACGCCAAAGCTTTTTAATTTCGTCAGATGGATACAAATTAACAGAAAGAACAATATGGTTCCTAACATGCCCAGGATGGCTGCAAAGAGCATGCCGACGAAACGCAAAAGACGCAAGGTAATACCCGCACTGTATGTCGGTATTGAAAACGAAGAAATGGCAGTAACCGCAACCACAATTACCAGGAAGGGGCTAACGATGCCTGCATTTACAGCAGCGTCGCCGATGACCAAGCCTCCCACAATGCCCATCGCAGGACCAATGGGTTTGGGCAAGCGAATGCCGGCTTCCCGTAGGATTTCGATAGAGATTTCTAAAATCATAACCTCAATGACGGATGGGAAGGGGACGCCTTGACGGGTTTCGATGATGCTAATGACCAGCTTGGTCGGAATCAAACCGGGATGAAACGATATAAAAGAGATGTACAAAGCAGGCCCCATAAGCGCTATAAAAGCCCCGCTAAAACGCAACAGCCGTAAAAGTGTTCCTGGAATCCAGCGCTCATAATAGTCTTCAGGTGATTGAAGCAGCATACTGAAGGTCACCGGAACAATAAGTGCAAAGGGAGTCCCATCCAGCAAAATAGCTATTCTTCCTTCCAACAAAGCATTAATGACACGGTCGGGACGCTCTGTGTTGTGAGCCTGCTGGAACGGACTTAAATAATTGTCTTCAATAAGTTGTTCCACATAACCGGATTCAGCCAAAAAATCCATGTCTATCTTTGAAATTCTGCGGGTTACTTCTTCGAGGAGATCTGGATTCACAATATCCTTTATATACGCGACAACCAGATCTTTTTTGATTCGGCTTCCCACTTGAAATTTCTTCATTTCCAGACTTTTGTTTAAGCCTTGGCGTCGAAGCATCGAAGTATTTTCACTTAATACCTCCGTAAAACCAATGCGGGGACCCCGAAGTAATGCTTCAGAGGTTGGTTCATTGACGGAGCGAATGGCGCCATTGGGCGAGCCCACCAGCAGTGCTCCCTTCATTCCATCAATTAATAAGGCAGTATGGCCTAAAAGTATAGACTCCTGCAGGTCCTCCATATCAGCAACTTCACTAATTTGCGTAAGTGGCATCAAGTTATCTTTTATAAAGGAGTTACTTATACTTTCCTGCTGTTCCTGTGGGCGCTGTGGGTCCTGCTGGCCCTCGAACATCAAGACCTCCAATACCTGCTTGCTCATAAGCTTTTCATCCTGCATACCTTCTATGAAGATTAACACGGACCGAGCATGATATTTCTTTACTACAAACTCACGAAAATGCACATCACTATTTTCGCCTATAGCCTCTCGAATCGACTTGAAGTCGGAATCATAATTCCCTGTAATTTTGGAGCTTGGTTCATGCTGTTGATCAGCGTGGCCTTCGTTATGTTCGTCGGAAAGCGGACGATCAGAAGAATGTTTGGATTTTGCCCCCTTACTGCCGACAAACGAATAAATCGATGTGTTTATATAATAAATTCCTAAAGGAATAATCAACGCGAGGCCTGCTTGAAAGAGTGTAATCCAGCTTGGAATATAAGAAATTATTTTATACCACATGATGATCACCTCCATACGATTCAATTCATGTTTCCTTAAGATACAAGTTGTTCCTAAAGTATTCCTTATAAAGGTTGTAATTACACATGAAATGGAAAGATTCGTTCGATGAATTGGGCAAGTGATGTATTTAATATTCCTGAAATTTGATTTCAGCTTCTTACCTTTATCCCTTGAAACGGAATAGGGAAATCCCTAAATATTCTTAATTTGAACTACATTGTGATTCTAGTCACATATAGCTCTATCTGCTGTATTAGAATAGAAGCATAAGCAATATTCATAGGAACGTAGGAGATGTCGTCGGATAGGGAGTATCGTCGAATGAATGGAGGAACCGGTATATGATAAACAGTAAACAGAAACTTGTGGTTATAGGGAACGGGATGGCTGGTATCAATACGGTCGAACAAATTTTGAAATTAACGGATAAGTATGAAATTACGGTCTTGGGAAATGAGCCGCATCCGAACTATAACAGGATCATGCTCTCTTATGTACTAGAAGGCAGTAAAACGATTGATGATATCATACTGAACGATTTGCAATGGTATGCGGATCAAGGGATTACTTTGTATACAGGAAAAATGGTGAAAAGCATCGACGGTGAGAACAAGAAGATTCACACCGAAGACGGACTGGAAATTGATTACGATGTAGCTTTGGTAGCTACTGGCTCACAATCATTTATTCTGCCTATTCCGGGTAAAGAATTACCGGGTGTCATCGGTTTCCGAGATATCGCCGATTGCTCGGCAATGCTTGAGGCAGCGAAGACCTTTAAAAAGGCAGCGGTCATTGGTGGAGGTCTGTTAGGGCTGGAAGCAGCTAAAGGCTTGGTCAACCTGGGAATGGATGTTACGGTCGTTCATTTAATGGAGGATTTGATGGAACGCCAGCTGGATCGGGAAGCCTCTGCGATGCTGAAAGCAGAACTAGAACGCCAGGGAATCAAGTTTGCTATGCAAATGCAAACTGCGGAGGTGTATGGTCAAGATCGGGTACAAGGGCTGCGGTTTTCAGACGGAAGCGAGCTAGAAGCGGATTTGGTCGTTATGGCCGTCGGGATCAAGCCTAATATTCAGGTGGCTGTGCAAAGTGGTATGGAAACGAACCGTGGTATCGTAGTCGATGATTTGATGAGAACCTCCGTACCGGATGTATACGCCGTAGGGGAATGTGTCGAACACCGTGGAACCTGTTACGGTTTGGTAGCTCCGCTGTTTGAGCAGGGAAGTGTCATTGCCAAACATTTGGCAGGCGCGGAAACTGAAGGTTATATGGGATCGGTAGTTTCTACCAAGCTCAAAATTTCAGGGGTGGATGTTTTCTCAGCTGGCGAATTCATAACCCAGCCTGAACATACGGTGATTGTTGCAAAGGATGAGTGGAAGCGCACATACAAAAAAGTGCTGCTTCATGAAAATAAAATTGTTGGAACTGTACTGTTTGGCGATGTAAGCGAATCTGCTAGTCTTCAAAAATATGTGCGTCAGCAAACATTGATGACAGATGAGATTTATGGACAGATCATGGGTACTGGATGTAGTAATCACGGGGCGAAAACATTATCCGCTGAAACGATGGCGGATGATGAAATTGTCTGCGGCTGTAACGGTGTGACTAAAAAGGTGATTGTGGATGCAATTAATGATAATGGACTGACCACAGTCGATGAAATTAAGGCATGCACCGGAGCAACACGTTCCTGTGGAGGATGTAAGCCTGTCGTTGAGCAAATTTTACAATATGTTCTTGGAGACAGCTTCAAGACGTCAGCCAAGCAAGGAATATGTGGTTGCACAACATTGAGTCGGGACGAGATTGTGGAAGCGATCAAAACCAAAGGGCTGACAACAACGCGTGAAGTTATGAATGTACTGGGTTGGCATAATGATGAAGGATGCTCCAAATGCCGTCCGGCGCTGAATTACTATTTGGGAATGATTAACCCGGATACCTATGAAAATGAGGGAGATTCCCGTTTTGTAAATGAGCGATTGCACGCAAACATTCAAAAGGATGGAACGTTTACAGTTGTTCCTAGAATGTACGGCGGTGTAACGACCCCAGAAGATTTGAAGAAGATAGCAGATGTTTCTCTTAAATACAACGTTAAGGTCGTTAAAGTAACAGGAGGACAGCGGCTGGATTTGATCGGTGTTCGTAAAGAGGATCTGCCTAAAGTATGGGAAGAACTCGATATGCCGTCGGGATATGCCTACGCGAAGTCACTTCGTACGGTTAAAACCTGTGTTGGATCGCAATTTTGCCGGTTTGGCACACAGGACTCGATGGGAATGGGAGAAGTGTTGGAACGAAAATTCGAACGACTGGATTTCCCAGCAAAATTCAAATTAGCAGTTAATGGATGTCCACGCAACTGTGCGGAATCTTGTACCAAAGATATCGGGATCGTAGGCAACGATGGGGGCTGGGAGATCTTTATCGGTGGTAATGGCGGTATTAAAGCGCGGTTGGCTGATTCACTCTGTAAAGTAAAAACCGACGCTGAACTGATTGATATTGTAGGAGCCGTGATGCAATTCTACCGGGAAACAGGGCAATACCTGGAACGTACTTCGGAGTGGGTGGAACGGATCGGTCTGGAAGAGATTCAGAAGGCTGTCGTTCAGGATACAGATCATCGACAAGCTTTAGTAGAACGCATCGAATTTGCACTACAACAGGTGGAAGACCCGTGGAAAAAGATCATCAATGATGAGGATACACGCAAAAATCTATTTGAGGTTGTCACTCCGTCTATTGTGTAATTGTATCTAAAATGCCTGAGGAAGGGAGCGATCAAGCAAATGATCAAAAATGCCGAATGGCTTGTCGTCGGTCACAGTAAGGATTTTCCGATTAGAATAGGGCGTACCATCTATATCAAAGGTGCTGAAATTGCTGTTTTCCGCACTTCGGAGAATGAGCTTTATGCCGTTGAAAATATCAATCCTCATCCCAAAAGAGGTCCTCTTACAGAGGCGATAGTATCTGGTCATTATATCTATGACCCTTTATATGACTGGAAAATTGATCTGAAGACAGGCCTCGTTCAGGAGCCTGATCACGGACAAGTTAAAACATTCGCCGTTTGTGAAGAGGGAGAAGAAGTTAAAGTATCACTCGAAACGGTTTAGTCCGTCTGATGGAATACAAATAAAAAAGGGCTCGACAGGAACAATCCTGTAGGGCCCTTTTTTCGTCTCGGATCAGGTAATGGTAACGCCTGCACTTGCATAACCTACGATAGTGTTTACGAGGGAAAGTCCCGTAGCTGTTGCAGAGAAGACAAGGAGCAGACGAGTCTGTGCGGTTACCGGTATAGCCAACCCGGTAGTAATACCGCTAGAGATCGTTCCCAAAGCAATAATGCCATCCAGTGGAGGGGCCAATGTAACGATAGCTCCGGGAACTGCTGTGAAGGTATTATTAGGTGTTGTGGAACTAAACAACTGGGCAGTAATCGTCGCAGTTGAACCCACGAGAGTTAACGCAGCTGTTGTACTGAAGTAACCAGCAATAGATGTAATTACGCCATCCCGTGGTACGGAAAAAGCAAAGTTGATCAGAGGTCCTACAAGTGTACCTGTGAGGTCAATGGTATCGCCTACGAGGCTAATCCCTGTTGCTGAGCTTCCAAAGCCGATCAAACTGGTGGTTCCTACCACCCCGCCAAGAACGGTTGTCAGGATAGCAGGTCCGCCCGAAGCAAACGGAATGATGGCTCCCGAACCGGTCGCTCCAGTAACACCAGCTGTGCCCGTGGCTCCGGTAGCGCCAACCGCGCCTGGCAGCCCATCAGCCCCGGTCGGTCCTGTGGCTCCCGCAGGCCCGATCAATCCATCCGCGCCCGTAGCGCCCGTGGCACCTGTCACACCCCCGGCAGGGCCCGCAGCACCCGTAGCGCCGACAGGTCCGGCAGGGCCTTCCGGTCCAGCGGCCCCGATAGGCCCTGCGGCGCCAATAGGTCCAGCTGCTCCAACTGGTCCGGCAGGCCCCACAGGCCCGGCAGGGCCGACTGGTCCAGCCGCACCGATAGGTCCAGCGGCGCCGATAGGTCCGGGAGGCCCGGGAGGCCCTTGTGTGCCTGGTCCACCTACTGGTCCAGGCACACCGCCGGGTCCCGCAGGTCCAGGAGGTCCTTGTGCACCGGGCTCCCCTGACAAGTATGTTTCACCTAATACGTTGCTAACCGTCTTTCCAGCGATTCTGATCGCGCTGATTAAGCTGTCTTTAAGAGCAGGATCGAGGGATTCTTGTAAAACGATGGACAATAGGGCATCCAGCAATTGTTGCAGTGCAGTACCTACGCCGATCGGAGAGAAGGGTGTAGCTTCTAACGCAACAATAGCAAGCTCCAGCGCTGCCAGTAAGTCTGCCTTAACCCCGCCTCTAAGTCTTAAGCTTTTCGCCAGAGACAACAAACGTCTTAAAATCTGTTGCAAGGAAGATACATTAGTCGCAGAGGGGTTTGCGAATACGATGGGGATGATCGCGGTCAATTCATTAATCAGTCTGAGAAGATCTTCGATACTTCTATTTACTCTTGTTGGTTTACAGTCTTCGTCTTTTTTTGAAGCACCACTGAACCTGAACGGTTTTTTATGTTTCATGCTCAAATATCTCCTCCTCATTCTTCCTACTGTAGAGGTGACAGGTGGTTCATCGCCCCGCTTCGCAGATATTCATAATATATTTACTGAAGCGAAAAGGGTGAATAAACAAGCAAAAATGATTGTTAAAGGCTTGTACATAAAATATACATAAAAAAATACGGCCCCCAAAAAGCATGGAGGCCGCGTTGTATGTGCGTATACTCATCTGATCTATGAAGCTTAAAACGTCTTATTTAAGAATACGTACCAGCAGTTCAGCCATCTCACCTCTGCTGATAGCCGCTTTTGGCTTGAGTGTTCCATCTGGATAACCGCTGATCCAACCGGAGGATACTGCATTCTGGAATGCTGCGGAGGCCCATGCTGCAATCTGCTGCTCATCCTTGTAGGATTGCAGTGCAGCAGTGCTGGAAATGGATGTCTGATTCTGCATCGCGTGTGACAGGATCACCATCGCCTGTTCACGGGTAAGACTCTCATCAGGTCCGAAAGTTTGAGCGGTTAGCCCTTGAATCCATCCCTGGCGATGAGCAAAATCCACGGCTGATCCAGCCCAGTGTCCCTGCATATCTGTAAATGAGGTAGAAGGGCTCTCATCTCCAGCAGTTCCCAATGCTCTGGTCAGTATGGCTACAAATTCTGCACGGCTTACAGCGCGATCAGGGCGTATGTTTCCGTCTTTATAGCCTTGTATCCAGCCTTTGTCTGCAAGAGATTGCAGGGACTTCGCTGCCCAATGGCCTTGTACATCCGGCCATACCTGAGCTAGCACTTGTGGATCTGACGAATTGCTTGGGTCATTTTGCACACTGGCATTATTGGTTTGAGTCTTGGCGTCTGTGGCGACGGCAAAGGTACCTAACCCGGTCGTATTCAGACTCACACCCGACAACATCCCTTTTGAATCCATTACAGCAGTCCCTTTTAGAATCTCACGCTCACCATTCTCATGAATAACAACAATGGAGAACTGGGGCTCTGTATTGTGTAACTCACCTAAGGATTCGTTATCCAGCGGTAGAATGATCGACGAGGTCCCAGTCACATTGGCTTTGATGTCTGTAATCGGACCCATCAGCGTCAGGCTGGATTGTTGCTCGGCCCAATCACGGATCTGCTGTGCACGTTGTACATCTGCCTGCTGGAATGACAATGTAACGTCCTGCTGGCCTGAGGCCATGCTGGCTAAGGTGTCACTGGATATCAACAGTGTTCCATATCGGGATATTACCGATGCACCAATCTTATCCCATTTATTCAGTAAAGAATGAGAAAGGATAACACGACTTAGTTGCTTCTCCTGCTCCAAACGAATGTCTGCGTATGCTTTGCCTTCGCGAAGTGCTTGCTGTATCTGCTCATCCAGGAATGCCGGCGAAGGAACAAAGAGGGAAAACTCTTTCCCTTGTTCGGAAAATCCGATCTGTGGTACGAAAGCAGATACATCCTCATTCTTATCTTTGTTAGATTTGCCTGTGTTCGCAATTACCTTGGCAGGGACGGTGACTTCTATGGCTTGCGTCAAAGCATGAGAACCATCGCTTACCCTCATAACATCCAGCATGATAGTTACAACGGAAGGAGTATCTGCTTGAATAATAGTTCCGTCTGTACGCACGATGTCTGGCTGGCTACTGCTGCTGATGGTCACACGGAAACCATCAGGTACAACAGGCAACCTGAGCAGTGTATCACTTGTTGTAGGAGCTGCTACGCTTGTGATGGAATCCGCAACGCGCTGCGCGGTTAACCCTTGCGGATACACTAGCCCTGACGGAGCACTCTTCATGCCATTTACGTTCTGCAGCACATAGTAGCTGGCTCCTTCAGGAACAGGTGTAAATGTATATCTTCCCTCTCCCGAAGCAATCCCTTCCGCTATAAGCTCCTGCTGGGCATTGTACAGCTCAAGCCGTGCGCTCGGCAACGCGCCTGTAACGATCACTGAGGCTATATCCTCAGTGCCTGCTGCGGCTGTAACAGCACGAGGCAGCACGTTTATACGGCGTTCTGCCGGTTCTGCCGTCCAGCCCCCATTGTCGCTATAAGCATAGTTCAATACGTATACGCCAGGTACATTTGTATCGACATTCCCGCTACCTGAAAGCTCAGGGATCAGGATATTGCCGTATACGCTGTCCAGTACACTGGCTCCTGGATCAGTGAAGCTATCGCCGGTTTCCAGAACAATTGGATTACTACCGTTTAGTCGTACGTAAGGTGTATTCGGTAATGCCTTTAGCACGGTGATCGTGAATGTTCTTTGTACAGAAGCTGCACCTTTAGAAATAATGGCCATTAATTGTACATTCACATCACCATCTGTATATTTAGGCCGATTCACCTGACCGCTGTTGCTGAGGATATCTGGTTGATCCGAAGACCAGTCGATCTGGGTGTCAAATGCTCCTGTACGAGGCAGAGCGATGGAATCCTTAATCCCTTGCGGATAATCCAGATTCAGTGTATTTGCTGCCAAATTTACGGCTTCATCAGCGCTTACAGGCAGTGCGGGCACGA
Source organism: Paenibacillus sp. MZ03-122A (assembly GCF_024213325.1). NCBI lineage: Bacteria > Bacillati > Bacillota > Bacilli > Caryophanales > Paenibacillaceae > Paenibacillus > Paenibacillus sp. MZ03-122A. The sequence goes on from NZ_JANAVI010000005.1 coordinate 300,261, forward strand.
GCAGGCTAAATGTTTTTCGTAGCTCAACCGCGCCTCGTGATACAACTGCTTCGAGCGTGATGGTCTGATCGCCCTGTACATAGCTTGGGAAGGTTACATGCCCAGTATGATCCAAGAACTGGGGTTGATTCGATGACCATGACACCTGAACACCATTCAGAGCATCTTTTGGCAAATATACGTCTCCCGTTACTGTCGTTATCGGCAGTTCAAGTGCTCTGTATGCTGCGTCTACGGCTTCAGTGTCGCTCATCGGCAGACGGAGTACGTGTGCAGTAAAATCCTTTGTTTTCGTTAAGCCTGCAAGTTGCAGGGTAGCCGTTAGGGTAACATCCGTATCTCCACTGTTATAGGAGGGTCTGGTGAGTGTTCCATCTGCTGCAATGACAAGAGGTTTGGACGAGGACCATTCGATCTGCGCTCCGGCATAACCGGATAAAGGAAGAGAAATATTTTCTGTTAGCGCAGACAAATCGCCAAGCGAGAGAGTGTCTGCTGCTTGATTTAATGTATCTTGAGCAGTGATCTTCGCTACGGTAACCTCAAAAGTTTGGGTATCTGAGGCGCTTCCCTTCGCAATCATTGCTGTCAGTTTTACTTTTCGGTCACCCAGATCATACTGTGGGCGTGTGACAGCCCCCTCGTTCGTAATGATGTCAGGAGTATCCGAACTCCAGCTCACCGTCGTATCATTCAACCCAGCGAGTGGCAGCGTCAGCTTTTGGGATACGGAATCAGCTGTATCTCCAGGTGCGAAGCCTAATGCAAGAGCAGCTTTTGCCTGTGCAACTCTCTCGGCATCGGAAAGTATGTTCACTTTAACCTCTGAGGGAGTGCTCTCCCCCTTAGCATTCACGGCCTGAACCGTGTAAATTGCTTCACCTGGCGGCAATGCTGAAGTATCTATGAATTGAGTTAAGTTACCTGAATAAAGCGTTACACTATCTCGTATGACTTTGTATGAAGTTGCATAAGGAACAGCATCCCAGCTTAACTCCACTGTATTTCCATTTTTGGTTCCTGTAAAATGACCCGGAGCCTGCGGAACGGGCAATCGCTCGCCATAAGCTGCGAATTCCATGATGGAAGCCCATTGATTGTTTCTCGCATTTCCTTGATCAATATATACTCGCAAGTATCGTGTAGTTACAGGAGTAATGCTCTTTTCAACATTAGAGCTCCCATTATTCTGGACGGTATCCACAGTCACCCAATTACTTCCGTTGCTGCTTGTTTGCAATCGGAAACTGTATGGATCACGTTGATCATGCCATCCATAATGGACACCCATACCTGTAACAACGTATCGATCTACGATATACCAGTCTCTCAGATCTACCTGAATCCATTTCTCACCGTTGCTGGCTTGATACCAGCGGCTTGTCGGTCCGATTGACCCATCCACAGCTCTGGAGGGATCATAGGGCTGGCTATAGCCACTGGTTGTGGCTGGTTTGTTAAGTACCACATTTTCCCAACCGGCAGCGTGAACCTCATTCGTCCCTATGAGCAGGAACGTACCGCCGATAAATGGCAGCAATGGAACCAGCAAGCGATAAGGTTTAAAATTGTTGCGTGTGAAGTTATTGCCTTCGAGCACGCCATCACCTCTTCTTCATTAAGTAGCACACCATTGAACATTTCATTATGGACGGGACGGGAATCCTCCTACGGTTGCAATGTAGTAATCTACATTCGGCATTGGAGAGGCTCCACGCAAATCAGGCAATGCAAATGTGGTTGTTCCATTCCCCCCAAAATTATTACCCAATAGACTGAACAGTGCTGTATTTTGCGAAATAGATAAGAGCTGACCTTCACACTTTAGCCATCCATTGGGAGCGAACGTGTAAGGATACATCGTAATTTCCCCAAGATAAGGTTCGGTCGATGCTTGAGCCTGCTTGGGACTGATCGCCGTTCCCCCTAACAAAATGACCGCTAACAAACTCAACACAGCGGCTTTCTTCCCAAAATGATTCTTCATACCTACAACTCCTTTTTAGATTCGAATAATGGCCCACGAATTCAACAAATTTGTGACATTAGTCATAGAATGAATAGATATTATCATGGAATTCCACTTTTGGCACTACAGTTCATCTATCAAATTCGCCTTTTTATTCCTTTTGTGAGTAAAGAAATTTATTCCATTGTCCATGCATCTTTTTTCTAATCCAGGTAAATCTATATACAAATCATCTGGAAGTGAAGGAGGAAAGAGTGTGTGGCAGGTCATCGGAACTCATATGCCTAAATGGAACGTGTGGATGGAAGCCTTCTTTTTATCCATCGTACCTTTGATTATTTTTCTGACGGTACGACAAATCAGAGCGATGGATGGTCGAGAGAGCAGACGTATGGAACGTTTAAAGCTTTTAGAAGAAGAAGACCGTTCGCAGCATGCAGATCATAATCCGTCTGTAAGTGAGGCTGAGAAGGAAAAGGGAACCTTTACCGAAGATTATGAAGCCAATGTAGCAAAAATCAGACAAGCCGTCACGGATATGTCGGACGTGAACGAACGATCCATTTTTCTGGAAAAATTGAACGCTGTAGGCACACTTTTTTTTGTGGATGGATTAACAGACAAGGTTGGCATGGATCAGAACATACTAAAGCCGCTGATGGATTGGGGCAGCTCCGGACAAGGCGGGGAGGATCTCCCGAGAGGGGAAGAGCTTCGGGATATGTTTATTCGTCAGGTCATGCTGGTATCGGAGACTCAGTACACGTTAGAGGTGCAGTTCTCCTTGCAAAAGGTGCTATTCGGTTCAGTCATACTCATGATTCAGGGTATACCGGGTGCTTTTGTGCTGGGCACACCCAAAGGGAGTACACGAGGGGTGGAAGACCCCATATCGGAATCGGTGCTGCGAGGACCGCGAGTTGGTTTTACCGAGACCCTCAGCGACAATACGGCAATGCTGCGCAGACATGGAGAAAGTACAGAACTGGCCATGTCGTCCTTCAAAGTGGGCAAAAGAGTGGAAAAGCAGCTGATGGTGGTGTATTTCAGAGACATTGCCGATCCGGAGCTTGTGGACGAGGTGAAACGGCGGGTTCAAACTATTGATATGGATGAGGTATTGGAGTCGGGCTATGTGGAGCAGCTTATTGAGGATAATTTTCTTAGTCCCTTTCTGCAAATCCAAAATACGGAGAGACCGGATCGGGTCATGGCTGCATTGCTGGAGGGACGTGTGGCGATTCTGCTGGATGGTACACCTTTTGCGCTCCTTATGCCTGTGACGTACGGGATGATGCTTCAGTCTCCCGAAGATTACTATGAACGATGGATACCGGGGTCGCTTATTCGATTTCTTCGTTTTATGGCAACTACGATATCTCTGTTCGCCCCGGCGCTCTATATCTCCTTTATCTCGTTTCATCCCGGACTGATTCCAACCAAGCTGGTCATTTCCATTATCAGTGCGAGACAGGGGGTTCCGTTTTCGACGCTGATTGAGGCCCTGATTATGGAGATTTCCATCGAAATTTTACGCGAGGCGGGACTACGGCTGCCCAAACCCATCGGTCCAGCGATGGGCATCGTCGGCGGTCTGATCATTGGACAGGCCGCTGTTGACGCCGGGATTGTAAGTCCGATTCTCGTTATTGTGGTAGCAGTCACAGCGATTTCTTCCTTTGCCTCCCCTGTATACAGTGCAGGGATCTCTATGCGTATTCTTCGTTTTGGGGCCATGTTCACGGCGTCTATCTTTGGTTTGTATGGAGTGATCATGTTTTTCCTGCTGCTGAGCATTCATATGGCTAAATTACACAGCTTCGGCGTGCCATATCTTAGTTTAACGGTCCCCCGTTCATTGAAGGACTGGAAAGATTACTTCTTGCGAGCACCGCTACAATTTATGAAAAACAGACCCATTCTATTGAAGCATAAAGACCCTAAGCGACAAGGATGAGTTCAACAACACAGGAGGGAGCAAGATGGCCCGTGGGAAAAAAATGGATAAAATTACAACGCTACAGACGACGGCAATTGTGCTTTGCTTTATGCTGGCAGCCGGGCTGCTTACTCTTCCCAGAGTAGCCGTTGAAACTGCAAAAACACCGGATGTATGGATGTCTGTCATTTTAGCAGGGGCTGCCACTTTCCTGTTCGGATGGATTATAGTCAAACTAAGTTCACGGTTTCCAGAAAGCACCTTTTACCAGTATGTTCAGCGGATAACCGGCAAAGCCATCGGCAAGGTGGTGGGCATGTTGTTCGTCATCTATTTTATTTGTATAGCTGCATATGAAATCCGATCTGTGGAGGAAGTAACGTCGTTCTTTTTGCTTGAAGGAACTCCAGCGTGGGCTATTTCAGCACCCTTTATGTGGATCTCTCTGTATCTTTGCTTGGGGGGGATAGGCACGTTGGGGAAAATATGCCAATTTATATTCCCGATTACGGCGTCTATCTTTTTGTTAATATGCTTGCTAAGTTTGAATATTTTCGAATTGAATAATTTGCGTCCTGTTTTGTCCGAGGGTGTGATGCCAGTGCTTAAAGCTCTCAAGACTACAACCCTAACCTTAACGGGGACAGAATGCTTGCTGTTTATTCTTTGTCGGATGGAAAAACCAAAGAGAGCAACCAAGGCAATCGGACTGGCGATCGGGATCTCGACCGTTTTTTATATAGCTACGCTGACCTTATGCATTGGTGCCTTTTCGGTGGAAGGGGTTATGAGCAGAACCTGGCCTTTTTTAGATTTGGCCCGCAGTTTTGAAGTGGAGTATCTGTTATTGGAACGGTTCGAATCCTTATTGTTGACCATTTGGATCATGCAAATTTTTGCTACATTCAGCATAGCTTTTTATTGCGCCTCGCTCGGAGTTTCTCAAATTTTGAATAGCTCTTATTCCAAGGTGTTGTTTATTTTGCTCCCGATCATCTACGTCCTGTCCCAAATACCCAAAAATTTGAATGAGTTATTTTCTTTTGGAACGATCATCGGGAATGCAGCATTCGTTTTATTTGCTCTACTTCCACTGCCACTCCTGCTTATTTCTCGCTGGAGGGGTGTGGGGTCATGATGAAGTTCCGTTCAGGAATACTCGGAATAGCGGTTCTTCTAATATGCAGTACACTTTCAGGTTGCTGGAGCAGCTCTCCCGTGGAGGATCTAAATCTGGAGACAGGCATTGCTATGGATATAGCGACAGAATCTTCACAAGAAGAGCAAATTAATCAAAAAGGAGGAGATTATCCGAAAAAAGAGTTAATTACGGGAACCTTTCAATTTATCATCCCAGAGGAAAGCGGCGGTTCCAATAGCTCCTCACCGCAAGCTAAAAAATTTTTTAATATTACAGAAACAGGGGATTCCGTTTTTGAGATGTTAAGAGAAATTTCATTGCGAACCAACCGACCGCCCATTGGGCAACATTTGAAAACGATTATTATCAGCTCCAGTCTGCTTCGCAAGATCCCGTTGTACGAGCTGCTGGACTTTTTCTTGGGGGATAATGACATTCGGCTCAGCGTCCAGCTACTGATTAGTACAGACAAGGCGAGCAATGCGCTTCAGGAAAAAACTCCTGGTCAAATTCCTGCCTATATCTTAAAGGATATTTTCCAAAATCGTAAACGGAACGCACGGTTGATAAAACCCGTGGCTTTGGTTAAAGTGGTCGGGCCCATGAAGAGTAAGGGAAGTTTTATATTACCCAATGTCATTTCGACGGAGAATGAAATCAAGGTCGCAGGTGCGGGGATCATCAAAGGAAAGACGCAAACATACGGTGGTTTTCTGAATGAATCAGAGGTCGAGGGTCTTATGTGGATCAAGGGCCAATTGGTTGGAGGCGTGTTGAAAGGTAACGATCCTCAAACCGGTAAAAATATAGCCTATGAGATCAAAGCAGTGAAAAGCAGGATCAAGGCCATCGTTCAGGGGGACGACATTTCCTTCCAAGTAAAAATGACCTCAGAGGGGCGCGTTTCCGAGGTTTTTAACAAGAAAGAAAATTTGCGCAGCAACGCTGTGCTCGGACAAGAAGAAAGTATCTTTCAGGAGAAAGTGAATTCATTAGCTGAACAAACTGTAGCCAAAATGCAAAAGCTGCAGGCTGATGTCGGAGGTTTCGGAGAAGCCTTGAGGATTCAGCATCCTAAAGCTTGGCGTAAGGTCAAAGAGGATTGGGATACCACTTTTAGTACCATTCCCGTACGTTTTAGCACAGATATCCATATTGAAGATTACGGCTCTTCGATTACGACGGCAGACTAGTTTGTATGTATTTTAGAAAAACCTTCAATACCACGAATCTACGTGGCGTTGAAGGTTTTTTAGGCTATTCAAACAGGGATAGTGTATCTTCCAGCCATGTAATATAGCTTTCTTCCCGATTAATGGCACGGCTCAGCACCAGATAATGCCCGAATTGATTAGAACCGGGGGCTTGAAGGTTCTCGTCCAGCCGTTGGAGGGATTTTTTACTTTCGTACAGATACTCCAGCTTCTCTTTACGTTTGGTTATCTGGTCCTCGAACAATCGCTTGTTCTCTTCCTTGGGGATAGCCGCTGAAAAATACAGCATGAGCATAAACTCATCCTTTTCCGTTTCTGGTAACTCTTTGGGACTCAGAAGCCATTCGGTCAGTTCTTGGGTTCCTTTGGGGGTAATGCAGTACAGCTTCTTTTCCAGCTTGGCTCCTGTAATGGAGGTGCGATATTCAATAAGCTCCTCTTCGGTCAGCCTTTTTAACTCGGGATAAATCTGACTGTGTTTGGCGCTCCAAAATTGTCCAATTTCCTGCTTGAATTGACTCGTAATATCGTAGCCGCTCATTTCCTCTTTATGAACCAGGCCCAAAATGGCGTATTTTAATGTGCGTTTCAACGTAGCTCTCCTCGTAAAACGGTATTTGACACTAGTATACCACAGTGCTACAATTTATATGTATTTAAAAACATGTTTATATTTACATGTTATAAGTTGATTATTTATTTACTTTGTTCTCTTATTTAATTCATGAAAACTTAAAATTTAGGAAAGAAGGATGCAAGATGGACAAGTTTATCGGTAGCCACATGATCTACACCTATGAGAATGGTTGGGAGTACGAAATTTATATTAAAAATGAAGATACGATTGATTATCGCATTCATAGTGGAATGGTAGGCGGACGCTGGGTACGTGATCAGAAGGTCAATCTGGTGAAGCTGGTGGAAAATGTGTATAAAGTATCGTGGACCGAACCGACAGGCACTGACGTTTCTCTGAACTTTATGCCTGAGGAAAAACGTATGCATGGCATTATTTTCTTTCCTAAATGGGTTCATGAGCATCCAGAAATCACTGTGCGCTATCAAAACGATTTTATTCCGCTGATGGAGGAATCGCGTGAAAAGTATGAAACGTATCCGAAGTATGTGGTTCCTGAATTTGCAGATATTACATTCATCGAAAATGCGGGTGTGAACAACGAACAATTAATTTCCCAAGCACCTTACGCAGGAATGACAGACGATATTCGTACAGGTAAACTGCAAGTGTAATCAACTCTGTGCTGAAAGTGTAAAAGCCTGGCCTGTGATAAACAGTCTCAGGCTTTTTTACGTGAACTGGAGATGGTTTGAAGTGATGGTCTTTATATCATAAAAAAACAACCCCAGATCTCCCCAGGGTCGTCTCTACTAAAAATATAGCTCAGCATTTCGCAAAATGCTTGTTTTGCTGATCACACGGGTGTGACGTCCTGAATCTCTTCTTCTTCTTTCCAGATCACGTTCTCGCGATAGTTTGATCCCCAATCGTACATTGCTCTCAGTACCGGAATCAGGCTTTCGCCATGCTCTGTCAGTGAATATTCCACATGTGGAGGAACGACAGGATAGACTTTACGCAGAATGAGTTTATCTTCTTCCAGCTCACGCAATTGGTTGGTCAGCATTTTTTGCGTAATGTGGGGGATTAGCTTCTTCAATTCACCAAACCGCTTGGTGCCTTCCATACCGAGATGCCACAAAATAATCAGCTTCCATTTTCCACCGATGACCGCGAGAGTCAATTCCTTATCACAATTAATCAGCTTCAAATCTATCCGGTCTTTTACAGTAGTGATATTCATCGACCTCCTGTCCGTAGTTATTCCAAGTATACTATCTATAGCTACTATACGCAAAAGGATATACATCCATTTTGGAAACTATGCATATGCTTGGGCACTTATAGACTGGACAGGGGTACCTAATGATGTGTGCAAGACTGGAAGAGTCCAGAAATCTGCGGTGTTAAGAAGGGATCACAATAGTATTAAAGGACTCCGGCTCCATCTCCAAGCGGTGTGTTGTTTCTCCGAGAGACAGATTCAGCACACGCGATTCCTTGAACGGATTGGCGATGACTACCACCCTTTGCCCGTCTGTATTTTGAAAAGCAACTGCATTTCCAGTCCATGAGCCACGAAGTCCTATGCGTCGGGCACCCGGTAATACAAAATGAGAAAAGTGCTTCATGACGTAATATTCCGGGTTCAAGACAGGTTTTCGATCCGCCGGATCAACGGTGATCATCGAATTTTGCTCCCAGCCCCATGTACTCTTGCCTTTCGGTTCCAAAACCATATTCCAGTAAATATAAGCATTTACGCCATTGGTGAAGTAGTGCTGGTACAGATTATATACATATTTGGCGTAGTCCCATGAGTTTTCTCCGTTCCCGCATTCATTTTCTGTTTGCATGTAACGAAGCTCAGGATAACTGGCAACGGTGCGCTGAATGGCATTTTTGCCTGCCCACTGGTAGCCTACGCCTTTAATATATTTGTAGGCCTCGGGGTCACTCAACACGGTATGGGCATACTCATCGAATCCGGTCGAAGTCTTTTTCATTAATTCCTCCCACGGATCGGGTGCGTTAATGGTGCCCAGCCAAATTTCCGTATCCAGTCCGTGTTCCTCAAAAGCAGGACCCAAATAATCGCGAATAAATTCACACAGCTGCTCTCCGGTCCATACACAGGAAGGGAACTTCTGATCGGCAATGACTTCATTTTGCACATGAATCTGATGAATTGTAATACCTGCCTCGCGATAAGCCTGAACAAATTTGACAAAGTATAATGCATACGCTTTCAAAATATCCTTTTCCCAGCGCAGCGTGCCGTAATTGTAGGCTTTCGGTGATTTCATCCATGTCGGCGGGCTCCAGGGTGAAGCGAACAACTTCAAGTCCGGATTGAGTTGTAACGCTTCCCGAATAAAAGGAATGAGATATTGCTGATCACGCTCAATGGAAAAGTGCTTCATCTCCACGTCACCGTCTGTTTCATTGTGGCTGTACCACTCCAGCGCGTAGTCACTCGCTCCAATAGGAAGTCGGCAAATCGCAAATTTGTGCTCGCCCGCTGGATGAAAGAGAGAATGAAGCACCCGATCTCGTTCGTCTTTTTCCAAATGGTTCAGGGCCACATAACCTAATTCATTAAAACAGCCACCAAATCCTTCGACAAGCTGATGTGTTTCTCCCGTAAAGATTAGATTGGCACTCTCTTGAGTATCGGTCAAATGATGAGCTTGGGATTGCCAAGTTTTAGCTTTGGAAGTGGAAAACCACTGAATGGTTTGATTACTCATGTATTACCCTCCTGTTCAAGCTTTTTGTATCTCTTCTTATTATAGGGTAGGATCATAGGAGATGAGATGGTCTGAGCCAAGACAAATTTGCCCTAATCCAAGGTTGAATTTGCGGATGAGAACTTCTGCTGATAAGAAGTGTCAAGAACACATAAAGTACACATGTCTTTGATATGATGGTGTCCTAGAATGACTGAAAGAGGGAAGTCGATTGAAGAAAAGAGTTCTTCTCGTGGAGGATGAAATACGTATTCGTGAAGTGATTGCTGACTATTTTAAACAGAATAATTGGGAAGTCTATGAAGCAGGCAATGGAAAAGATGCACTGATCTGGTTTGATTCGGTGCAGCCGGACCTGATTATACTCGATATTATGATGCCGGAACTGGATGGTTGGGAGGTGTGCCGCCAGGTGCGTAGCCGCTCAGGTGTGCCGATCATTTTGTTGACAGCCAAATCCGGTGATGATGATAAAATATTAGGCTTTGAACTGGGAGCCGATGATTACGTGACCAAACCTTTCAGCCCTAAGGTGCTGATCGCTCGCGCCAACGCGCTGATGAAACGGGTGGAGGGACATGTACAGCCGGAGTCGCATATTTTGCGGTTCGGTAGTGCCATTCTCAACACGATGGCTCATCGGCTTGAGGTGGATCAGGCGGAAGTCGAGCTGACGCCCAAGGAGTATGAGCTGCTGCGGCTGCTTATACATAATAAAGGCATAGTTATTTCACGGGATGCGATACTGAACCGGGTGTGGGGCATTGACTTTGAAGGAGATACACGAGTTGTCGATACGCATATCAAAAAGCTGAGAAGTAAGCTAGGCCGTGAATCACGCCATATCCGTACGGTTTTTGGTACAGGTTATAGGTTTGAGGAGGAAGAATGAACAAACGGGGAGTTACCTTTAAGTTGTTCATTATGACGGTTGTGTTTTTCCTATGTTTTTACGGTATGGTGATTTTAAGTCAATTGCTGTTTTTTGAAAATTTTTATCAGGAACAGAAGATTGGTCGTGTGGAAAGCCGCTTGCAAAGCTTCGGTCAAAGTTATGTCCAGGAGGCTTGGGGATCGGGCAGGGTTTCCCGTGAGGCAGCTCGCTTTATGCTTCAGAATAAAAACCAGCTGGCGATTGTAACGCTGGACGGCAAAGTAAAGCTGGATGATGCGTTTCATATCAATCTAAGAAAAGCGGATGGTAAAATCGTTAAAATATCGCTGTCTCTGTTTATGAGCGAGTACGGAGATGAACTGAGAGCTGCTCGGATTCAGCCCGGTGATACGGTAACGGTTGAAGGTGAGGGATTGGGAACGGACGGCATCTCTACCGCCAATTTAATTTATCCAACCGGCATACAGAAGCTTGGTTTCAAAAATATAGGATCGACTTCGGAAGAGGCAAGCACAGCTGGCAGTGTAAGGTTTTCCGGTACGGTGACAGAGATTGTACTGCCGGATCTGAAAACATGGAGTCAGCGACAAGGCTTACTGTTTAGTGCGCTGGAGGAATGGTTCCCTTTATCGCAGGCGCATCTGGAGAAACTTAAGAATTTCGAAGTGTTGGAAGAAGAGTGGACGGAACCTTGGACAGGGGTACGCAATGCAGTCATAGTCCATCCTGTTCGTCAGGACACAGGCGAGATCGACCTCCTGTTCACAGTGACATCGTTGCAGGAAATTAGTGAGACGAATGAAGCTCTGCGCTGGTTTTATCTGTACCTAGGGATCGGGGGATTTGCACTCATTCTGATTTTGTCCCTGTTCTATTCCCGGATGGTGACCCGTCCGCTCATTGCTTTGAATAATACCGCCAAGCGGATGGCTAAGCTCGATTTTACAGCCCATACACCAATCCGGCAGAATGATGAACTGGGCAGCCTGTCCTACAGCATGTATACCCTGTCCCAGAACCTGGACACAGCTTTGCGCGAGCTTCAGGAGGCCAATCAGCAATTAGTGGAGGACATGGAACAGAAGCAGAGAATGGAGGCTGTGCAACAAGACTTTTTTGCGAACGCTTCTCATGAGCTGAAAACTCCGCTGAGTATCATTAAAGGCTTCGCAGAAGGATTACAAGATGGGGTTAGCGCCGGGAAGCAGGATCATTATATGAAAGTCATTGTAGAGGAAGCGGACAAAATGGAGCGATTGGTCAAAGATATGCTGGACCTCGCCAAATTGGAATCGGGTACTCTCAAGCTTCGCAAGACGACCTTCATCTTGAGTGAGCTGGTGGAGGAGGTCGTGGACAAGTTATTCCATTTGTTGAAGGAGAAAAAGCTGGAAGTGGTCATTATCCCCGCCAATGAGATGCCGATCCATGCCGATGTAGGATGGCTGGAACAGGTGATTATCAACTTTGTTGTCAATGCCATACGACATGCTGAGGAAGGGAGCTCGATCACGATTCGTATCGAAGGTGCTGGGGAAATCAGTTTTTTTTCCATTGAAAATAAAGGTGAGACCATTCCTGACGATCAACTGGAGCAGATATGGGATCGCTTTTACCGGGCCGAGCTGTCCCGAAGCCGTCAGACAGGTGGGACAGGACTGGGGCTATCGATCGTCAAACGAATTTTGGATTTGCACGAATTCCGCTATAAGGTGGAGAATACCAAGGACGGCGTCCGTTTTGTTGTTATATTCGGAGGCTAAGCTATGGCAAAGGAGTTGAGAGTATGAAATGGAATTGGTTGCCCTCACTATGCACGATTGCAAACCTGGGGGCAGGGGTCTTATCCCTGTATTTCACGATTCATGAGCAATACATGACCGCTTTTATTCTCGTGGTGGTGGCTGCTTTATGGGATGTATTAGACGGTTTGCTGGCAAGGCTGTTGCATTGTTCCAGTGATTTTGGCAAACAGCTCGATTCGCTGGCGGATGTTGTCTCATTTGGGGTTGCCCCTGCTTTCTTGATCTTGTTATACAAGCTGGGAGATACCCATTGGATAGGACCGCTTGTGGCTGTTTTGTTTGTCATATGCGGTGCGGTAAGATTGGCAAGATTCAACCTAATGGCTTTTAGCAAAGGATTTGTAGGTATGCCGATTACGGCGGCGGGTGTGGTTTTGTCCTTTATGTTTTTATGGAGTGAGCATTTGAAGCCGGAGTTGTTGCTTGCATTAATGGTAGTGCTGTCGTTCCTGATGGTTAGCCGTATTCCCTTTCCGTCCTTCAAAAAATAATCGGTCAGGAGGTGGCTCCCCTATGGAATGGGTCATCAGCATGATTACACAATACGGATATATCGCTATTTTTGCTCTTCTTGCTCTTGGGATTATCGGCCTACCGGTTCCAGATGAAATTATTATGGTGTTTGTCGGCTATTTATCTTCTATTATGGTACTGAATTATTCGGTGTCTATATTAGTCAGCTTCATTGGTGCAATGACAGGGATGATGATCAGCTACACGCTAGGCAAAAAGCTGGGTCAGCCCTTGGTGGATAAGCACGGCAAGTGGGTTGGATTGACACCGAAGCGATTTGCAAGAGTTAAGGGGTGGTTTGCACGCTTTGGGTTGTGGACCATTTTGTTCGGTTATTTTATCCCAGGAGTCAGACATGCGACAAGCTATTTGTCGGGCATTAGTGCGATGCCTGTCCGAAAATATATGCTGGTGGCAAGCGCAGGTTCTCTGATATGGACGCTTATCTTTATCTCCATTGGTTATATTGCAGGGGCGAATATAAACTTTCATTAAGGTGACCTCAAAAGTAATGTAGCATTTTTCACGTATACCACCGATAATATAAATAAAGATACTGTACAACCAGTGAGGGGATCTGTATTGAATGTACTAATGAAGTATATTGAGAAGTTACCGAGTTTTCTGCAAATGATCTTGAATATCTCGCTGTTTCTGGTCGGGCTGATTTTAAGCTTCTTACTGCTAAAAGAAACATGGTCCATTTTTTCTTATGTTTTTTTGTACGCAGAGACCGACAAAAATTACTATGAATTCACGGAAGAGTTGCTTGTGTTTTTCTTGTACTTTGAATTCATAGCATTAATAGTTAAGTACTTTAAAACCAATTTTCATTTTCCATTACGTTATTTTATCTATATTGGGATCACGGCTGTCATCAGGCTCATTATTGTAGATCATGATGATGCTAAAAATACATTCTGGTGGTCTATTGCTATCCTAGTCATGGTAGGTTCTCTATTGATCGCTAACAGTAAATTGTTAAAAAGAGAAAGTTGATGCTCAGGAAGATTGCAAAGTTGACAGTCAAGTGGGAGAGAGGGAATAAAGACGAATGGTAAGAAACTGGATGAATCATGCGGGCGTCAGGCGGGTAGCCGTCCTTGCGATAATCGTTTTGCTGTTGTTTATGTTAAGAAGCATGATGAATATTATGTTGTTAACACTGCTGCTTACGATCTTGATTGGCAGTATATATAACGGAGTGAATAAGCTGGTCAAGCGGTTCGTCAATGTGCCGTCAATGATCGTGCTACTCCTGGTGTATGGTTTGCTAATTCTGATTATGGTGTGGGGCGTTTACCGAATGGTGCCGCTAATCGTTGTACAGGTCAAGCAGGTGTATCTCATGATTCAGCAAGCGTATATGTATCCTGATCGCAATCAATGGAACGAAACGATTATCGAATTTATGGATACGCTGAATGCTCAGCGGCTATTTGAGCCTGGCCTGAGTGCAGTGATGAAGGTCAGTCAATTAGGAACACAGCTTCTGGTGTCGATTATTTTGAGCTTGTTCTTCCTGATGGAAAAATCCTATATTACACGTTTTACAGCTACGTTTGTAGATAGCAAGCTGGGTTGGTTTTTCAAGGAAGTGGGTCATTTTGGCCGTATGTTTCTGGGTACGTTCGGGAAGGTATTGGAGGCTCAACTGCTGATTTCACTTATTAATTGTATATTGACCACGATTGCGCTCTGGATTATGGGCTTCCCTAATCTGCTCGGTCTTGCGCTCATCATTTTCGTACTGGGATTGGTTCCGGTGGCAGGTGTGTTTATCTCACTGGCACCGCTCGGCCTGATCGCTTTCAGTGTCGGCGGCATTCAATATGTGGTTTATCTGGTTATTCTGATCGTGGTGATTCATGCGATTGAGGCCTATTTCTTAAATCCGAAGCTGATGTCATCCAAAACGAATTTACCGATATTCTTTACCTTTGTCGTACTTATTTTCTCTGAGCATCTGATTGGAATTTGGGGCTTGATTGTAGGTATTCCGTTGTTTGTTTTCTTCCTGGATCTGATTGGGATAAAACGCAAGCAAGAGAAGGATACTTGATTCAGCACTACAGATTCCACCCTAGTATAGTGACTATTGATTCATTACCAATGCCTGCGAAGCCGCAGGCATTTTTTTATTGCCCGTTTGTTCATAGGAAGAATCGCTGACGCTCATCCACTTTTTAATTCTCTTGTTAGCTATAGTACACTAAATATGCAAGATTAGATCAAGATAAAAGAAATGAGATGATCGGATGGAACAGAAAATTAAGGTATTGGCTATATCGGGTAGCCTTCGTCAAAAATCCTCCAATACAGCGCTTATGAAGGCTGCTATGGGACTGGCTTCTGAAAATATGATGTTCACAGTCTATGATGGATTGGGGGATCTTCCGCATTTTAACCCTGACTTGGATGTAGAGGAGGGGTCAGCTTCCGTAAGAGAGCTACGGGAACAATTGAAACAAGTGGATGGAGTGCTGATCTGTACACCGGAATATGGGAATGGTGTGCCGGGTGCTTTGAAAAATGCCTTGGATTGGCTCGTATCTTCAGGTGAATTTGTAAATAAACCTACAGCGGTCATCAGCGCGTCACCGTCTCCTATGGGCGGCCATCTGGCGCATGCCTCGCTGCTGCTCACATTGCAAATGATCAATGCAGAGATTGTGGAGAATGGAAAGGTCATTATTCCGCATATCACCTTGAAGCTAAACCAGGAAGGTGAAATTACAAACGCTGAAACTAGGCAGGAGCTAGAAGCATTACTTCAAGGGCTTGAGCAAGCTTGCTTAAGCACAGGAACTCTTTAGATTTTTGAAGTTTAATAAAGGAAAAGCAGCGGCAGTCTAAGATTATATCTCACCTTCGAAGCTGCCGCTTCTTCATATAATTGACTTTACAGTAAAACATATTGAAAGGATTGACCCTCCCGATAGAAACGCAGGTCATATACGCCCAGACGCTGTCCGTCGTCTGCAACAACCACGAAGGGCGATCATTGCATAAGCGTTTGTGCCTTCGGATTGCCAGCAAACAGCGAATATAAATTGGCCTCATCCTTGGATGGCAGCTTCGTCACCGTGTGAAATCTTACGGGACTATTGTAAGTGGAGAGCGTGATATAATAGGGCACAAATCGTTTCATAGATGATGACTCAAGCAAAGGAGTGAAGGCTGGTGTATGAACAAATTGTAGCGTATGGTCTGAGCCAAAAAGAGGCCGTTAAGGATTATCCATTTGGTGCTGAAATACTGGTACTGAAAGTTGGGGGCAAAATGTTTGCTCTATTATCTGAAAAAGGCGGCATTAGCTACCTATCCTTGAAATGTGATCCGATCATTGCGGTAAATCTGCGTGAACAAAACAAAGCGATTAAGCCAGGCTATCATTTGAATAAAAAGCATTGGAATACGATTGAGGTTGATGCTACCTTCCCAATGGAGGATTTATACAGCATGATCGACCATTCGTATGAGCTGGTCTTCAAGAGCTTAACCAAAGCGCAACGCGAAGCGATTACGATGAGAATACGGGCAACGGATCTGTAAAGGGCTGCTGGTATAAGCCCTTAGGTTGTATCTCAACATACTTATTAACATTATTATAGTTTTACTTGACAGAAATCACGAATGGATATATTCTTAATTTAAAGATAATTCATTTGAAAATAATATCAAGGAGTGGAACTTAACATGAGCGAACTGGTGAATATTATTCAAGAGAGAAGATCAGCTTCTAAATTTATTCCTGATGTTACTATAGATGCAAAAGAACTAGAAGAAATATTTCAGCTGGTGAAGTTTGCTCCATCGGCTTTCAATTTACAGCATGCGCGTTATATCGTAGTGCAGGATGCTGATACCAAACAAAGACTGCATGATGAGGCAAGTAAGCAGTATAAAATATTAACGGCTTCGGCGACCATTGTAGTGTTGGGGGATACAGAGGCTTATACCAAGGTAGCCGACCTCAACGAAGGATTCCTGAATTTGGGCGTTCTGAGCAAGCAGGAATATGATAGTACAGTGGAATCGGTAACTCAGTTTTATCGCGAACGGGGACCTGTCTTCCAGAGAGAAGAAGCGATACGTAATGCCAGCCTGTCGGCTATGCAATTGATGCTGATTGCCAAGGACAAAGGCTGGGATACTTGCCCGATGATCGGTTTTGATCCGGCGAAGGTGCAGGAAGTACTAAATATTCCAGAGCAATTTGTACCGGTAATGATGATTACCTTGGGTAAAGAGGACGAATCGGGTCAGCGGGCACGGGGATACCGCAAGCCGGTTGGACAATTTGTCAGCTACAATGGATTTTGAAATTTGTAAATCATTTGTGTAAATAAATCAACATGTTAATGAAGGAGTGATAAAGATGTCATTGAAAACCGCTGGAATTCACCATATCACGTCCTTTGCAGGCGACCCGCAGGGCAACGTTGATTTTTACGCAGGCGTACTTGGTCTGCGATTGATTAAAAAGACGATCAACTTTGATGCTCCAGAAGTATACCATTTGTACTTTGGTAATGAAGAGGGCAGCCCGGGCACGATCATTACTTTTTTTCCAGCTCCGGGTACACGCAAGGGTAAGATTGGAGGCGGACAGGTCGGGATTACGACGTATGTCGTGTCGTCCGGTGCTTTGGAATACTGGGAAAACCGTCTGCACAGCTTGAAAGTATCTTTCACGAAGGCCACTCGTTTTGGCGAGTCATTCATCCAGTTCCGAGACAACGAGGGTTTGCATCTGGAGTTGGTGGAGCGGGAAGATGGCCCGTTGAACACGTGGACAGCCGGGGGTGTGCCTACGGATAAAGCTATCAAGGGCTTTGGCGGGGCGGTACTGTACAGTGCGGATTCCAAGCATACGCAAGGGGTGTTGGAGAACGTCCTGGGGATGACTCTCATCGGAGAAGACGCAAATGCAGGCTACATCCGCTATCAGACGACAGGTGATTTGGGCAACCTGATCGACATTCCGGTCAAAGATGTCCCGTGGGGGAATGGCGGCGCCGGTACGGTTCACCATATTGCCTGGCGCGCGCAGGATGATACGGAGCATCAGGCGTGGAACGAATGGGTTCATCAGCATGGTTTTGGGACCAGTGGTATTGTAGATCGCCAATACTTTAATGCCGTATACTTCCGCGAGCGGGGCGGTATTTTATTCGAGATCGCAACCGATCCACCCGGATTTACCGTGGATGAGGAATTGAATGAGTTGGGACATAAGCTGATGCTGCCTGAATGGTATGAGCCTCAGCGTACCCAGATTGAGTCTAACCTGGTTCCCATTGAACCTAGAGTATTAAAACAGGATTAATCTGCTCGATCAAAACAATCATATTAGAACGAAAAAGGTCCAATGCGGGAAAACTTCTACCGTCAATTGGACCTTTTTTGCATGTGGAATTGTCATACTAACGTAAAAATAAGCGTGGAGAGTTGGCTAGATCATGAGCAGTTCACGAATCTCCAGCTCGGTCAGTGCCGAAAGGGTTTCTTGCCCCGGCTGAATGACCTGGTCGATCATGTTTTTCTTTTTTTGTTGCAGCTCATACATTTTGTCCTCTACCGTACCTTGGGCGACGAGACGAATAACCTGCACGACTTTTTTCTGGCCCATTCGGTGTGCTCGGTTGGTAGCCTGCTCCTCTACAGCGGGATTCCACCACAGGTCATACAAAATGACTGTATCTGCACCAGTGAGGTTCAGGCCAGTGCCTCCTGCTTTTAGGGAAATCAGGAACAGCTCGCGTTCTCCTTCGTTGAAGCGACTGCACAACTCGACTCGTTCCAGAGCAGGAGTCTGCCCATCCAGGTAAAAGTAGGACACCCCTTCTCGAGTAAGCTCGCGTCCGATCATTTGAAGCATTGTGGTGAACTGTGAAAAAATGAGCATCCGTTTCCCGGAGCTGAGACATTCCGTAATGATCTCCAACAGCTGTTCAAATTTAGCAGAGCTTCCCGTATATCCTTCGATGAACAAGCCCGGATGACAACAGAGCTGACGAAGTCGAGTCAGACCGGCGAGAATTTTGATCCGATTTTTCTGAAATCCTTCCTCGTTGAGATGCTTCAACGTTTCATGCTGAAGCTTGGCCAGATAGGCGGTGTACAGCTTTTTTTGATCTGGCAGAAGCCGGGATACCTGCACGGATTCGATTTTCTCCGGCAGCTCCTTGAGGACATCACTCTTAAGACGGCGCAGCAAAAACGGACGAACCCGCTTGGCGATCACATTTCGAGGCAGGTTGTGAAACGCTCTTTTCCCGCCGGGAAATAGCGCAGGAAATACAACGTCAAAGATGGACCACAGCTCTTCCAACGTATTTTCTACGGGCGTTCCTGTCAGGGCAAAACGGTAACGAGCTTTTACATCCTTAACAGCCTGTGCCGTCTGGGTGGCATGGTTCTTGAAAGCCTGCGCCTCGTCCAGAATGAGCGTATGAAACGATGGCTTGCTGTACACATCTGCATCGCGCCGTAGCAGCGGATAGGACGTAATGACGACGTCATAACTGGCGGCATCCCGTATGATTCGGCCGCGTTCTTCCGGGCTGCCATCTGCGATAGTGACGCGGACGTGTGGAGCAAATTTCTCCAGCTCATTCCGCCAGTTGTACACCAGTGATGCAGGGGACACGATCATGGCTGGAAGCTGCTGGCTGCGGATCTCCGGCAATACTGAGACGAGAAAGGCGATACTTTGCAGCGTTTTACCCAGCCCCATATCATCTGCCAAAATGCCCCCAAAACGGTAATGCGCCAATGTCTTAAGCCATTGAAAGCCGTAAACCTGATAATCTCTCAAGATTGGGGCAAGCATGTCTGGAACTGGAAAGTCGAGATGGTCAGGGTTACGTATATTTTCCAACAGCTGGCGAAAGGTTTTACCCAAAGTCAGGTTTTTCCCATGATCGTGAGGATCAATTAAGTACAGTCCTTGCGTGACGGGAACACGAATTTGCGCTGCATCCAGATCGCTTTTGCGGATACCTGTTTCATTCATGAACCGAATCAATTCCTTGTACTCCTCTGTTTCGAGCGGCAGCAAGGCACCATTTGGAAGACGGTGATATTTCTGTTTTTCCTCTAACGATTTGAGCAGTTTGCGAATTTCCGGTTCCGGTATGCCCTCCATATCAAATTTAAATTCAAGCCAATCTGTACGTTCATCCCACTCCGCGCGTATCCTTGGGGTAGGCAGAGTATTGTTTATTTTTGCTTTGACTGCACCTGTGGCATAGACGTCCAGCAGCTTTTCCAGTTGCGGAACAGTATGATACAAAAAATCATACTCTGCATCTTCATCTTCCATAAAATATCCGCTATCTGTTCTGGCAAAGGAGCTATGCTCCATCAGCTCCAAAATCCGCTGCTCCTGTTCCCCATCACGTATCAGAATTCGGTCGATACCAGGCGTTCGTGCATCTGTTTCCAGCGGGTTGATGATGATATCCCCATATTGGAACTCCAGCCCTGCCAGCAGCTTGTCTCTTACCCGGTCCAGATATAGCTTTGCCTTCAATGGCTGCTGTGTGACCCGATCTGAGACGGACCGAGTCATGTGGACACGTCCGAGCTTCATTAACCCGGGTACAACCTTGTCCATAAAAGATTCCATCTGCTCTGGCGCAATCTGAACTTTTCGCCTGTGGTGTACTTCTACCATCCGTTTTAGCTCGGACAAACGCCGTAAGGGATCGGCTTTCTGTTTGACAAGCTTGCCATCGGCAATGACGACACCATAGTCTTCCATGATGGTCAAGTCATCTAATCCTTGAATGCTTAGCTGGTAGCCTTCGATTTCGGCCTCATCAAATTCAAATTGCAGCGGAAGCATCAGGTCGGACTGGGGAATACCGTCGCTCATGTTTCCGTGAATTTCAAAGTAGACGCCCTGTGCTGCTGTCAGCAAGGGGAGCAGCTTTTCCCAAGCCGCAGGCGGGATGAGGAGCATTCGCTCGCCGCTCATATGACTACTGGAAGATGAATACGTGCCTGAGGTTTCCCGAATCATACGCTCATGGTGGCACACCTGGGATAATTGCTGGAGAATAGCGTCATGTTCAGGACGGAAGCGGTACAACTCAGGCTCGTACGAGAAGCTTTTTGTGAACATGTAGCTATCCCCACGGTCAATACTATCCAGAAACGGACGAATTTTCTGCACGATATATAATCGTTTGGGACCAGCCTTCATTTCTACACCAAACATATATTTTTGGTAACCATAGGCAAAAGGCCGGATGACGAACTGAAAATCCAAGACCGCGCGAGTATCCAGCAGGGTTGGTGTGCTGCGAAGCGGTCGCTTGCGGTCAAATAGTTTTAACATACTGTCGGTCAGCTGGAGATCGCCTCGTGTGATGTCAGAGGATCGTTCCGTTCTAGCAGTGTGATCATATGGAGCATCTGTAGATGTGTACATCCCGTCTGAATCCATGCTCCCTGCTGTATCTGGGGCAGTACCGGGATGAAGCCTGGAGGCATAGGAGCGCACAGACAGACTTTTTCCACGGCGTATATCATGGGCGTTAAGGAGAACAGCTGCGATATGTTTACAATATCGTCCGGTGTTCTGAAATGTGCTACAGGTGCATTCTGCTCGGATACTTCCATTGGATCGGATCATCGCCGCAACAGCATAAAAGCTGCTTCCTTTGACCGTAGCTTCGTACACACCTTCATCATGATCTATTTGTGTAAAGGCCACTCTTTTGGCCCGGTAATAGGCATCCCCGTCGTCATAAGCGGCTTGACTGCATAGTTGTCTGATGGCTCGCCGGGTAAGTTCAAAACTCATGATTCGTAATCCTTTCCTGGGTTATTCCGTTTTCTTACATGATAACAGAACAGATAGGAGGATGGACACTTGGGTGCTTATCTGTGGGTTAGAGAAGTTTTTACAAGCTGCACATAGCAGGATACAATGGAAGTGTTAAAGAAAGGAGACGGATACCTTTGCAAAATGAAGAGAAAAAGACCGATTCCAAATCCGGCTCATCCAAATGGTACCTTGGTAGTGCAGCAGCATTGCTTCTTCTGAAAGGTAAGTCGTTACTTGCCCTTTTAAAATTCAGTAAATTTGGCGGTGCGCTGATATCTATGGCGATAACGATTAGCACATATGCGATCATTTACCCGTGGGGATTTGCGGTCGGATTCGTGTTGCTGTTGTTTGTGCATGAGCTGGGACATGTATGGGCTGCCAAGCGCAAGGGGCTTCCCGTGTCAGCACCGTTATTTATTCCTTTTCTCGGTGCGCTGATCACAATGAAACGGCAACCTTTGGATGCGCAGACAGAGGCTTATGTAGCCATGGGCGGCCCGTTACTGGGGACGGTTGGGGCTATGGCGGTATACGCAGGAGCCTATGCAACAGACAGTCCCCTGTTGTATGCGCTCTCGTATGTCGGCTTTTTCCTGAACCTGATCAACCTGCTGCCGATTCATCCACTCGACGGAGGACGAATTTCCACGGCAGTGACGCGTTGGCTGTGGCTGGTGGGCTTATTGGGTGGAATTGTAGTCGTAGTATATTTAAAATCCTTTTTATTTTTCTTCATATGGGCGTTCTTTGCCTACGATTTGTACAAAAAATATGTTAAACGCAATAAAGGAGAGGTCAAGATCCAATCTTTTTTGCAAAAGCCGCTGGTGAATGTACAGCATCTGTATGAGCAAGGATATCCACTGCCCGGACCGGAGCATACACGCAGATTATCCTTTAATACCTACTCGGATTTGGAGGGGCAGCAATATGTGACGGTGTATATGGAAAGTTTGGATGTGGAGCAGACACTTAAGCTGCCGCAGCAGTGTCTTGTCCAGCATGTATGGCTGAACGGTGTGGAACATATACCGACGCCGGATGCGTACCAGCTCAGATTGCTGTGTGGGATTGATTACATTCCGTTTGAAAATGATAAATATTACGAAGTGCCCGCATCATCACGCTGGAAATTTGGCATCAGTTACTTAGCTTTGGCCGTATTCCTGATGGGGATGATGTATGTGGTGCACCAGCATATAGGGGATATTAGGCTGTGATCTGAATAATGAGTGCTTGGTCAAGATTTTAGATCATTAAGGCAACGGTACAGCTTATAGGAAATAGAGACAAAAGAGCGCGACAACCGCGATATTCGGTGTCACGCTCTTTTTTTGGTTGAATAACACGGTGGAGCTTTTGCTATCCGTCCTTATATCTTAATCCTTTGTTCATCAGTAATCGGTTTTAACGTCTGGCGGTATTTAAGTGGGCTGGTGCCTGTCCAGCGCTTGAACTGTCTGCTGAAATGAGCCAGACTGGAGTATCCGAGCAGGGAAGCTACCTTGTTGAGTGGCAGATTGGGCTGCTGGATCAGCACCTTAGCTTCATGCAGCTTGGTCTCCGATAGATAGTGACGTGGAGAATAACCGTATACCTTGCGGAACACTTCCTGGGCATAGCCGGGACTAATCCCAAGGGAAGCCGCCACATCTTCAAGACGGAACGCTTGCTCGCCAGATTCATCTTCCCGATAAGGCTTAAACCTTGATTGAATGGCTTCCATGATGGCCTTGGCATATTGAACGGATGAAGGCGCAATTCTGGGCTCCAAACCGGTAGATATCACTTGCGAGAATATCCCGAATAGCTCAAATAAGGCAATTTGCATACGAAAACGGTCTGCTGTCGTATATTCTCCGCTTTCCTGCACCATGCCAATCCAGCTATGGACGACCTTTTGCAGCTTGGTATTCGTTTCAGTACCCGCTGGAAAAAAGAGCTGATTGCTCTTAATCATTTCCTGACGGAACAATGGTTCATCGACATTAAAATGAGAGCTAAAATAGTACATGCCGTTTGGGGAAACACATTGACTCACATGTTTGAAACCCGGCGGAATAATTAAAATATCACCTTCCCCAACCGAATAAACGTTATTTTCCATAATCGTTTCCTGACGACCTTCTAAAATGAGTGCAATTTCGAAACCGATATGAGACTCCTCCGGCATGCACCAATCCGCTTGGACCCGGTGAATATGGGCGCCAAAAAATTTCACATTCCAGTCAATAATGGGCAGCCATTGGCAATCATGAAATAGGGCCGGATCAACATCAGGATTTAATATCATCAGATCACCTTCGATTAGGGCAAATTTTACACCGCTTAGACAATCTCATTGTATCTAACATTTAACTATAATAAAAGAGCGTTTACAAATGCTATAGTATAAGCTTTTATATATAAAAGAAAGCGCTTGCTCTGCTATTTATACGGATTATGTTGGCATATCTGTTTCTATTATCGGTACTTTATTCGCACTAGCCCGTATATGGGATGCACTTAGCGCTCCGATCTTCGGCGTGATCATTGACCGTGCCAATCTAAAGGGCGGCTTGGTTCGTCTATATCTTGCACTTCGAAGCGACTGGAATCGAATTTTGCAAAATCCTAACGAACCTAATTGGAGGACGACTTGATGAAAAAGCTACTGTACGGTGTTGCCTATTATGATGAGTATATGCCTTATGACCGTTTGGACCAAGATATTCAAATGATGAAGGATGCGGGCATCAATGTGGTGCGGATTGCCGAATCCACTTGGAGTACGCATGAACCGCAAAACGGCGTGTTTGATTTTACCTCTGTGGATCGGGTGCTGGACGCCATGCATAAGGCGGGCATTGAAGTCATTGTGGGGACGCCCACCTATGCCGTACCCACATGGCTGGTGAAAGAGCATCCTGATGTATTGGCGACAACGCCTCAAGGTCCGGGCAAATATGGAGCTCGCCAGATTATGGACATTACGAACCCGGTGTACCTGTTCCATGCCGAGCGAATCATACGCAAGCTGATTGGGCGGGTGAGTCAGCATCCGGCGGTTATTGGCTTTCAGACGGATAACGAGACGAAGCATTACAACACAAGCGGGCCCAATGTGCAATTGCAATTTGTAAAGTATCTGCGGGAGCGGTTCGAATCGCTGGAGGAGCTTAACCGCAAATTCGGTCTGGATTACTGGAGTAATCGCATCAATAGCTGGGAGGACTTTCCTTCGGTGGTCGGAACGATTAATGGAAGTTTGGGCGCAGCCTTTTCCCAATTTCAGCGCAAGCTGGTGACGGACTTTCTGGCATGGCAGGTCGCGCTGGTGAAGGAATATAAGCGGGAGGACCAATTTGTTACGCAAAACTTTGATTTTGCGTGGAGAGGTCATTCCTTTGGTGTTCAGCCAGACGTGGATCACTTTGCGGCATCGCAAGCCTTTGATGTGACTGGGGTGGATATTTACCATCCATCACAGGATGACCTGACTGGCATTGAAATTTCCTTCGGTGGCGATGTGGCACGTTCGACGAAAAATAACAACTATCTAGTGCTGGAAACGGAAGCGCAGGCTTTTACCCACTGGGTTCCCTATCCGGGGCAATTGCGTCTGCAAGCGTTCAGCCATCTGGCTTCCGGGGCCAATATGGTGGCATACTGGCATTGGCATTCCATCCATAATTCCTTCGAAACCTACTGGAAGGGTCTGCTGAGCCATGATTTTGAGCCGAATCCTGTGTATGAAGAAGCACAGACCATAGGGAAGGATTTTGCAAGATTGTCTCCGCATCTGGTCAACCTGAAAAAGAAAAATAAAACGGCGATTCTGGTCAGCAACGAAGCATTGACGTCGATTGACTGGTTTAAATTTAATATGAGTAGCCCGTTAAATTACAATGACATCGTACGTCGTTTGTATGACGAGTTGTATAAACTGAATATCGGGACAGATATCGTTCATCCAGGTACAGAATCGTTTGAAGACTATGATCTTTTGATCGTCCCAGTTCTCTATTCTGCCCCAGATGCACTACTGGAGAAGCTGAACCGATATGTGGAGAAAGGTGGTCATGTAGTATACACATTCCGAAGCGGATTTACCGACGAGCATGTGCAGGTAAGAACGTCCCGGCAGCCGGGCGTGATTAGCGAAGCCTGCGGCATTCATTACAGCTTGTTCGTGCAGCCGAAGAAGGTGACGCTTAAGAATAATCCTTTTGAGGTGGCACCAGAGGACAATCAGGTAGATACGTGGATGGAGCTGATTACCCCGACGACTGCTGAAGTATTGGCCTATTACGATCACCCGCATTGGGGAAAATATGCCGCAATTACGCAAAACTGCTATGGTCAGGGAACAGCGACCTATATCGGCTGTGTCGTCAGTCCGGCGGTCATCCGTGAACTATTCAGCTCTGTAGCCAAAAAGGCAGGAGTATGGGGACTGGATCAGGAAGCGTCTTATCCGATCATTGTTAAATCCGGCACGAATGAGCTGGGACGGACAATCCGGTACTATTTTAACTATTCCGAACAAGCAGGCTCGGTGGTATATCCTCATGGAGACGGCAAGGAGCTGATTGGGGAGCATGCGGTTACCCAAGAGCAAACGCTTACATTAGAGCCTTGGGGTGTTATAATTATCGAAGAAGCGTAAATGATGAATAGTGAGCCACAACCGACTCACGAATAATATCATATAGGTATTCCCCGGGAGTATCCGGTACATGAAGCGCCCCTGCGAATTGCGGGGCGTTTTCGCATATGGCTGAATAGAGGAGTGCATCGCTATGACAACCCGAGCAGTCCGCTGGTTCCGGGCGCTGACAGCCCCGTATCGACGCAGCATTCAGCTCAAGCTGATCTTGACGATGATTGTTCTATCTGTGCTGCCGGTCATTGCTGTCACGGTGCTGGCTGCGGAAAAAAGTAGAGCTTCCATGGAAGCTGAAGTAGTAGAGACGAACATGTCCAATATGAAATGGACGGGGATCTATATCAGCGACCAGCTAGATCGTCTGAATCATCTGATTTACAGCATTCAGATCAGCCCTGATCTGAGCGATTATTTGAATGAGCGCGAGCCTGACAATCTTTCAAGCCAATTTAATGCCCAGCGAAAAATGCTGAATACGATGGCGAATGTGTATTATTCGGCCGGAAGTCATGTGATCGGCATCCAGCTTTATTTGAAGCAATCGCAAACCTTGTTTACCTTTAATAGTATGCAAAATGAAATTACGACAGTGAGCGGTATTCCCCCACAGTATGCCGAGATGTGGCAAGCGAATAAGGATTATTCGATTCGTCCAAGCTCCTCTGACCCCGAACGCTTTATTTTGACGCGCAGTATTCGGCGTTTTGAAGACCAGAAGCAGACGGGGGCTATTTCTTTGGATGTATTGTGGTCGCAATTCGATCAGACGCTGGGCCTGCTGGGACGAGGGGATCAGCATCAGGTGCTTATTACAGATGCAGATGGCGGGGTTATGTATCCAGCACAGGCTCGGCAGTCGCCTCCTCCTGCAGGTGTGCTGTCAGCTCTTCATGACGTTAAGCCGGGCCCCGGGATGATTCAAACTGCTGAACATTATGTGTTCTATAATGATCTGGATGTAGTTGGGCTCAAGCTGGTCAAAATCGTGCCCACTTCCTCCATTAACCACAGCGCTTTTTCAACGATGCTGTATGGTATTATCGTCGGCGTGATTTCAATCCTGGTTTCCATCTGCATTGCCGTGTTCATCGCATGGCGGACTGCACGTCCGATTGTTCATTTGGCGCGTTCCGTACAGGAGTTGGATATGATCAAAGGACCGATTGGACAGCCAAGTACACGCCCGGATGAGATTGGGCTGCTGGAAAGAAGTCTGCATGGGATGGCAGGCCGAATTCGCGAGCATATTCAGGCGGAATACAGTATAAATTTGCAAAAAAAGACGGCTGAATTGAAAGCGCTCCAAGCGCAGATTCATCCACATTTTCTGCAAAATACGCTGCAAATGATCGGAAGTATGGTGTTTTCGCAAAAGCCAGAGGACACCTATGAAGTCATTCGGTCGCTGAGTGAGATGTTCCGTTACGTGGTACGGGAACCTCAGGATTTGGCCTCTTTACGCGCAGAGCTCGGCCATGTGGGACACTATATGCGCATCCAGCAACGGCGATTTCCACAAAGATTGGTGTTTCAGGTGGAGATGGAAGAACAGGCGATGGATATTCGATTGCCTAAGCTATCGCTTCAGCCATTGTTGGAAAACGCGTTTCAGCACGGTCTTGATCGAAAGGCGGGGGCATGGAGAATGGGGATTCGGGTGGAGATTATGAAAGAAGATGTGTGTATTACGGTTTGCGATAATGGAAACGGCATGGCCCCGGACAAGCTGGAAAAAGTACGGGCAAAGCTGGAAAACGCGTCGGAGGAACCGATCTGGGCGCAGGGTAGTCATATCGGATTGAGCAATGTGTCTTCACGCATACGGATGAATTTTGGAGTGCGCTACGGAGTGACGATAGATAGTGAGCAGGGAGTCGGTACAAGTGTCACTATCCGCATTCCATTTACCTCAGCAGAGGAGGGAAAAGATGATTAGAGTATTAATTGTGGACGATGAGCCATGGAACCGCGATATTCTAAGGACATTTGGCACATGGGAAAAACTTGGAATGTTGGTAGTGGGTGAGGCTGAAGACGGAGACGAGGCGTTCAGGCTGGTCGGGGAGTTAGCTCCCCATATTGTGATTACTGATATGCACATGCCGGGTGCGGACGGAGTGGAGCTGCTGCAAGCGCTAAATAACCATTGTCCTGATGTAAAAATCATTGTCGTGAGCGGATATGATGACTTTGCGTATGCCAAACATGCCATCCGTTACAAGGCCGTCGATTATTTGTTAAAGCCAGTCAATCCTGCAGAGCTGAATGCAGTGTTGCTCAAATGCAAAAACGATCTGGAGGTCAAGGCTGCTGAACAGCAGCAAGAAGCGACGGAGCTGGATTATGAGTTTTTTCACAAGCTGACCCGGTATAAGCAACTGCTGCGTCTTTATTTTAATGAGTTGAACCGTGACGGGGTGAACATAACTTGTAGGCAGGTTATGCAGGAGCTGGAGAGTTATGGAGCACCGAGTCCACATATGCTGGGCAGGCTGGTGCAGGAGCTTCTTTCCCTACTAAAAGAGCTCACAGCGGATAACGGGCTGGATACTTCTACGGCAAAGGCAGGATTTCCACTGTCGCAGGATGCCGTATCCTCTGTAGAACATGCGCTGGAATTCGTATCGTCGTGCTATGTTCAGGAACTGGATCAGCTCATTCGGCAGCGGAAATACAAAAACAAACTGAATTTAGAAGAAGTACGGCGATATATCGACAGTCACTTTGCTGGGCCGATTACACTGGAGCAGTTGGCAAAAAACTTTTTTGTGAGCAAAGAGTATATGAGCAAGGTATTTAAGCAGGAGTATGGTCAAAATGTAACGGACTACATCGTAGAGCGAAGAATGGAAAAGGCGCGGGAATGGCTGGTCAATAAACAGATTTCAATCAAAGCAGTCGCGGAGATGGCAGGATATGAGGATGTGTCTTATTTCTATCGGGTATTTAAAAAGCATTTTGGCATGGCACCCGGTGAAATGAGAAAGGAAGTTTAAAAAAGTCCAATCCAATAAGCTAAGGGTGTCCAATGGCAGAAGTGACCTCTCATTCTATAATGAAAGCGTATACAAAATGAGCAATACAAAGGAATTTGGCCTTTATGAAGTTCGCACAGAGCTGAATAGAGGTTGAAGACCGGCGGCATAGCTGCTTTGAATAACAACTGATTTGCCGATGGGCAACGGTTATTTTCAAAATAGGGGAGGTCATTTTTCATGAAAATGTGGAAATGTGTATTGAGCACGATGCTGGTTGGCACGTTATTGGCCGGGTGTGGAGCGAATTCTTCAGGCAGTGACAGCAACGGTTCCGGTGGAGACGGCAAAACGGTGAATCTCAAAATGTTTATTGCTCAGCCCCGTTTGAAGGAGCACTACGATAAATACATTAATGCTTTCGTAGCGAAAGAGAAGAAAGATAAAAATATCGACGTTACGGTGCAACTGGAGATGCCGCCTGCTGACAACGCCGCACAAATTTTGAAGACAAGACTTGCATCCAACGATGCGCCGGACGTATTTGCATTGCACGCGGTGAATGAAATTCCTCCGTTTTATAAAGCGGGCTATTTGGAGGATTTGTCCGGTCAGCCTTTTGTTAACAAATTGATGGATAGTGTGAAGCCTTCGGTGACAACCAAAGACGGAAAGGTCGTAGCGGTTCCTTTAGAAACGATCTCGTGGGGCTACTTGTACAATAAAAAGATATTTAAGGATTTGGATTTGCAGCCGCCGGGAACGTTGACCGAAATGAAGGCTGTGGTGGAGAAGCTGAAAGCGAATAATGTAAAACCGTTCCTGTTGTCTTACAAGGAATCCTGGATTCCACAGCTGTTCGTGCCTCTGACAGCAGGTGCGATGATGAACACACAGAATAAAGATTTTATCGAACGGATGAATCAGGACCAAGGCTCCTTTTTCGAAATGAAGAGCATGTTCGATATTATTGATCTGGTGAATAGCAACGGTACTGACAAGGCGCTTGAAATCGGCGGGGATGATGGATCGGCTGCGTTTGCTTCGGGTAAAGCGGCGATGTGGATTCAGGGACCGTGGTTTGCGGAAACGATTTTAAAATCTGATCCGAAGATGGATTTTGGGGTAGCAGCGCTGCCGATCAATGACGATCCCAATGCGACATTGATCAATTTGTCCACTTCGACTTCGCTGGCTGTATCCTCCACAAGCAAGAACAAGGAGGTTGCGCTCGATTTTGTTAACTATGTGCTGGATGACAAGGATTCTAGCGCGTTCTATGAAGCATTGAAATTTAATCCGATCTCCAAAGTGCATACGTTTAAAAGCTATCCTTGGGTTAATGACGCTACCGAATACGTAAAAGCAGGCAAGTCGTACCAAGATCCATCTATCCCGCAAGCGGTTAAGGACGAGGCAGGGAAATCGCTACAATCCTATTATGCTGGTCAGCTCTCGCAGGATGACGTCATTAAGGCACTGGATAAGGCATGGAAATCGTATAACAAAGTGAACAAGTAACGGTAACCTATAGAATTACACCAGGAGGGAGAGACTCCATGCCTTTTAAAATCTATAAAAAATACGTCATGCTACTGGCGTTTACGGCTCCGGCGCTGATCTTTTATGCTATCTTCCTGCTCATTCCAACGATCAGCGGCATGTACTACAGCTTTACAGACTGGAACGGATTGAATCCCAATTACAGCTTTATCGGCTTGGGGAACTTTGTGGAATCGTTGAAGGAAGACCCCGATTTTCTCAATTCCCTTTGGTTTACCCTTAAATACGTATTGGTCATGATTGTGCTGCAAAATGTACTGGCACTGGCTCTGGCAGTGTTGATTGAGTCGCGTACACGTACCAAAGGATTTTTCCGGACGATATTTTTCATGCCCAATATGATCAGTACCATTATTAGCGCATTTATGTGGACCTTCGTTTTTTCTTCCGTGCTGCCACAGATCGCCGAAAAGACGGCTATCGCCTTTTTGGGCCAATCGTGGCTGGGCGATCCGAAGGTATCTTTCTTCTCTATCATTATCGTGTCGCTCTGGAATGGTGTCGGCTATATGATGATCATCTATCTGGCTGCGCTTCAAGGTGTACCACAAAGCTTGAAGGAGGCTGCTATTATTGACGGGGCGAACGCATTTCAGACATTGCGAAGCGTAACGATGCCGATGATTACTCATGCGATTACGATCTGTTTCTTCCTGACGCTGAATGGTGCCTTCAAGGTGTATGAGGTCGTATACGGACTGACTGGCGGAGGGCCAGGGCGCAGTACACAGGTGATTACGATGAACATTTATGAGGAGGCGTTCTCCAACAACTTCCGTTATGGGTATGCGAGCGCCAAATCTGTTATTTTGTTCGCGATTGTTCTTATTTTCACCCTGATTCAGCTGCGTGTCATGAAGAAGAGGGAGGTGGAGGCATGAGGCTGAAGAAAGCCAATTCCTTGCTGATTACGCTGATTCTGTGCGTGGGCGCTGTCGTGTCCTTCTTCCCAATCTACATGGCGGTAATTAACTCGTTTAAAACACAGGGTGAGATGTTTGCATCCTTTACGGCGCTGCCGACGAAGCTTCACTTTGAAAATTACAGTCAGGCTTTTCATCAGACTCATTTGCTGAACAGCGCTCTTAATTCCACGATTATTTCTTTTATCGGCATTGGTGGCATTGTGATCTGTTCGGCACTGGCAGGCTACAAGCTGTCTCGTACACAGGGGAAACTGAGCAGTGCGATTTTCTTCCTGTTTGTCGCATCGATGCTGGTGCCGTTCCACTCTATTATGATACCGCTTACACGAATGGCAAAAGATTTGTCCGTTCAAGGCAGTACGTACGGCTTGGCCCTGATCTATATCGGCTTGGGTGTGAATATGGCGATCTTTTTGTATCATGGATTCGTCAAATCCATCCCGCGTGAGCTGGAAGAATCCGCACAAATGGACGGCTGTAATGAGTTTCAAACGTTCTTTCGCATTATATTTCCTTTGCTGCTGCCGATCACAGTTACCATCGCGATTTTGGATTTTCTGTGGATTTGGAACGACTTTTTGCTTCCATTGTTAATGCTGACGGATGTGAACCATTACACTCTAATTCTCTCGACCAATACGCTGTTTGGAGAGTACAACAAGGATTGGTCGCTTATTCTGGCCGCACTTGTACTGACCTCCATCCCGGTTATCCTGATCTATGCCTTCTTCCAGAAATTCATCATGGAGGGTATCGCAGAGGGAGCGGTTAAGGGATAAGGTGGAAAGCCTTCCTATCAACAAGGAAGGCTTTTTCTCTGATTCAGCTTTTTTCGCGCCAACGTTTCAATAAAAAGATAGGAAGGGTTACAAACAAAATTGCAAAGGCTGCAATGATCCACCACTGAGGGTCAATGATATACAACACGACTCCGATCAGCAGAACTGTTGTTATTAAGGAAATTCTCACTTTCAACATTGTTCTCTTACTCACCCTAGCTTCTAATTTTGGCAACGTTATGAGGGTGATTGCAGTTAACGCAGCAAAAAATATGGAGGTAAATGAATTATAAATAATACCAACTCCTTGATCTAATTACTCACCCCGGATTGTTTGGATTTAATGTGATAAAACAGAAACCCTCCGCTGAGGAAGGCTTTTGTTTTGGAACGACGCACATCCAACGTTACTTCGAGAAAATACTTATAATAAAAAATAAAAGCGAAATGATGATCAAAGTTAGATATATACTAGAAATCCGTTTTCCGATTGTAGCTCCAAACTCTTTAGGATTTTTATATCCAATGATTAAACTGGGAATAAAAAAAATACTGGATAGATAAATGGTGTAGTGAAACCTAGTATTATCGACAGGATTGGACCATGCGGACAATCCAAAAAAGGAAAGCAACTGGTCTCCCAATATGTAATCGCCAAATTCAAAAGAAACAGCTATGCCAAGAAGAGATAACAGCAGTGAAAGTGATCCCCAGCCTACTTTTTTTCTGTTTTTTCTCAACAATTCAAAGATAATTAGTAAAATTGCAATTGCTTGTATGCTGTATGTCAACATGATTGAAAACATAAAGTACCTCCTTGAACATTAAGATCCAATGATAAGATGTCAATTTCGAAAATGAACATACCATTTTTTGGAATGTTTTCATATGCCTTTCAATACAGCGATCGTAAGATCAAATGGAACGTGAAGCGTCTCTAGCCATACAATATTTCATCTGAATGTAAAAGGAGATGATTATGTTGGCTACCTTCTCGGCCGCGCTTCAAGTGAAAAAGCGGATGGCCAAGCGAGTCTTAAAAATGTCCGGTGTCCACGGCATTGGCGTAGGATACAGGGACCCTGCCCATCCCAAAAAGGGAGCCGCTGTCATTGTGTATACGGACCGTCTAGCGTCGGCCTCTACTGGACTCCTGTCAGCCACCGCCTTAGGAAAGAAAACGAACGTTCCAGTCCGAATTGTAAAAACTGGAAAGATCAGAGCCAATGCCACGGACTACAAAGTGCGCATACGCCCGGTCATCGCCGGCTACAGTGTCGGGACGATTGAAGGCTCCGGTTCAACCGGACTCATCGTTGCCCCAACTGGAGCGCCGGCGACGCGTTATCTTTTTAGCAATAACCATGTCCTCAATCCCTCCAATACAGACAATCGGGAGGCTACAATACAGCCAGGCGGAGCCGATGGGGGGACGGTTACTCAGGATCGTATAGGAAGGCTGTATCGTTACGTACGCTTGAATCCCACCGGTACAAACCTGATTGATGCGGCGCTTTCGCTTCCGACCCGTAACAACCTACTCAATCCGCGTTACGCTACGGTAGGAGCGATTCCAGGTCATGTTACCGCATATCGCATAGGAGAAAGATTGAAGAAGGTTGGGCGTACGACCGGACGGGTCAATGGCACGGTAGAGTCCGTCTATACGGACCTGCAAATCAATTATGGCGGAGAGTTGGGCCTGCTGACCTTCGAAGATCAGACGGTTATTAGAGGTACGACTCCCGTATCACTACCTGGGGATTCTGGCTCTGTATGGCTCAGACAGTCAGATAATTATGCAGCTGCGGTCAACTATGCAGGCACGGCAGATGGTCGCTTATCTATAGCCTTTCCGGTGCAGTGGGCGATGCAGGTATTCAACACACGGGTAGCCCGCCCCAATGGGGCAGGCAGGGTGCTCAGGGTAGATACAGGTTCTTCCCCTCGCTCCTATACTAGGCAGCTCACCAGTGAGGAACTGGTTCGCTTAAGACCAAGAACGACACGCATTAGACGGAGCTAAACGCCCTACAGATGGAAAAGCTGCCGCTGATCGTCCCAATAAAGCGGTCGCTTTAAAAGCTTTCCGAAGGACTGCTTGCTTCGGAAGCATCATCTCCCCGGATTTCTCCCCTGATTATAGACTTAACTTAAGTAATCCGGGGGTGGAGCTAATATAGGAAGAATCATTCACGATACCAATCATTTACGACGATAATGATTCACGACGCAAATCATTCACGGTACAAATCATTCATAATCTAAAACGTTAACGGCATGAATGAATACATTCTAATCTGCTCCTTCAGCATATGAATGGGCTCCCACATCATGGGCTGTAATGGTGCTGCTTGCCGAGGCCAAGCCCCGGATTTCCTGAGCGGTTAGGGCTCTGTTGTAAATAATCAGTTCATCCACTGCACCGTTCAGGTAGGGATCATCAAACTGGGATTTCCCAATGTAGTTCCGGTCTGTTAGTCCAAGGCTGGAAGGCTTGAGTGTCATGTTCGTGTTACGCGTCGCCTCTACACCGTCCAGATACATCATTCCAGTATTGCCTGACAAAGTCACGGCGACATGCTTCCAAACCCCTGTTGCCAGCTCTGGCGCATTCAACTGTTGTTCCTCTCCGTTCCCCGAGACGGTGATAGCAAAGCGCATACCGGTTCCCTCGGCTTTGGGTGTCAAAAACATATACCGATTCGTGCCTGCTCCAAAATCAAACAGGCGTGCCCAGCCGTTATGCGTGTTCACCCGTACCCACGCGGCAATCGTAAAGTCATTTAGGCTGCTAACGATACCACCGGGCAGGCTAGCATAGGCGTCTGTACCGTTAAAGTGCAGGGCATTGCCTTTCCGTCCGGCTCCCCACGCACCTCCATTTACACTGGCCTGCTGTCCATAACCTGACGAATCGGCTGCGGTAGATCCGGCCGTTTCGTCAAATTCATAACGGGCTACAATGTCTCCGGCGGGAGACGGGTTGTCTGTACTCGACTGGATACGGATATCATAGTTGGCTGCCGTACCGATATTCAGTCTGACCGTGGTCGTAGAGCTGTTAGCAGCCGTGACTGATCCGTTTTTTGTGCCGTCTACGAGCACGTCATACGTACCTGCCGCAAGTCCGGTCAAGCTCATAATGGTGGTGTGAGTCGTGCCTGGAGTCGTGTTTTTCAGCGTCAGGCGGATGCTGTTCTTGGACTTAGACACGATGGCCAAGCTATATTGGTCCCGATTCAGCTCCAAACTCAGCTTTTGGGTGATCAGATGCAGTCGCTGGAATACACCGTCCTTTGGAGTGATCGCGTAGCTGTTACTGCTTTCTGTAACGTCACAGCCATAGCCGAACAAGCCGAATATTGGATCTACAGCAACATCCGAGCTTAGGATTTTAATGGCTCCAAATAGCCCCAGGTCGGCTTCCCCGGACATCCCGCGCCATCCGTTAAAGAGGGGGCCGCCGTCCAGACCGAGTGCGCCATAATTGCCCTTGCCCGCCTGATATGTCCACGATACCGCCCCGATATTGGCAGGATCAGGGCTGATCTGTCCCGAGTTAATCGCCCCGATGTTCGCCAGCTTGGCGGCATAGGACAGACGCTGATCCACTTCGGGCTTGGACGAATGCCGACGTGTCCAGTCATCCATCGCATAGCCGGCCAGTGAAGTGGTGTACTGGAAGTACCACCAATTCTCTCCGGTGATGGTGACCGGATCGGCGTAATAGTACCAGACAGGCATATGACCGCGTGCAGCACGCGTTTTGGCGTTGATTTTGCTCATCATGGTCGTGTTGTTGTTCATTTTGGCGAGTGTATATACGGCTTCTTCACCTGTGTTGTCATAGTTATACTCAGAGCCATAAGGATAGGTGGTGTTTTTGAAATTGTTGTACTTGGTAGCCATTTTGGCAATCAGGTCGTTAGCCTCGGTAGTCAAGCCTTCTTCCTGAAGCGCTTTAATCATATCAGGTGTAGTTAGCTCACCCATAAGTCCCGTGTTCCAATTATAAGCAACAGGGCCTTCATACAACGCTTTAAAAATACGATAAGCACGTAGCAAATATGTGTTTTTGCTATTGCGATAGCTGATCAGGTTGGGATACAGCTTGGCAAGTTTATACATGCTAAAAAATGTATTATAAATGTGCGGATAGGCATAGCCCCGGTACGTTGGTGTCGTATTAGGCTGCGGCATCAGAAAATCAGGAACCAGATAATCGGTATGATGGCCTTCCATCAAATTCGTCCAGATGGCCACCTCCAAATAATCATCGACTGCCTTGATTTCAGATGCTACGGGCTTCTGAACGTTTTTCTCCGCCAGAAACTGGCCGTGAGTTAGTCCCCAATCATCACCCCAGCCCCAGTAGCCAGCAAAGCTGTTGCGTTTGGCCTTGTATTGCATCATCCAGTCATCAAAGACCTTGTCCCTCAGGTCGCCCGGCACGTTCCATTGGGTGCTGTTGACCATGAAGGTAGAGTGACGCTGAAGTGCAGCTTCGACTGGCTCTATGGCATAGAACTGGAGAACGTTTTTTTCGCCGTTACCATAGTTTACAGTAATATTGTTATGTCCCAGTCGTCCCAGGGTAAGTTCATATATTTTATGGTTTGTAGGGGCTGTTTCCAGATAGCTGATGGTCGTTTCGGACGGATATTGCGCTGTGACAGAGGTAATGGATTTGCTGGTATGCAGATCGAATTTGGCCTTGAGATTGGTCGGGAAAATCATACCCGGGACCACGGTCACATCCACATGTCCCTCACTGTACAGCCTGTCCTTTACAGCCTGCTCGTCCGCTACTTTATAAAATTTAAAGGCATACGTTTTGCTTTCACCAGGAGCCAGCGACAGACTGGTGCTTCCGAGATAACCACGGTTGGTGCTCTTGATGACATTGGAGTGGATATAGAACACATTCAGTCCTTCGGACCAGCCACCTTGCTCCATAGCCCAAGTGCTGCCGGGATGCTCCTCAGTTCTCCAATGGTCCTGATATTCGAGACCAGCACCCGTTGAGGCATCAGGGATTAGCAGTACATACGGTCCGATGCCGCTAGGTCGTCCGGCGGTAATAAAGGAGCTATTATGGCCTACAAAGGAGTGTGAGAGTACTCTGGTTTCATAAATTTGTTCATTATTGCCACCGGACCAGTACTCGTTAAACGGAAGCGGCAGTCCCCAATCTCCGATCTCCAGCGTTTGATTAGAGGTGTTTGTTACTTTCATTTGCCAATGCAAATAATCGTTAACCAACGAATAAGTTTCATGTAAAATGAAATTACGTATTCCCTGATTGTTTGATGAATTCTGATAGGCTACCTGGACACTGTTTCCAGAAGAGGTGATCTGGCGCGCATCAGCAGAATTACTTGTCCATGCCCGAGTCCACGCTCCGTTGCCGAGACGATAGGTGAACATGAGTTCACCCAGCCACTGATGATCCGACGTATTCTGTTTAGGTGCGTTGGAGCTGTTCATGACATAGTTGGTATTAAAAGTGTCCCCTACCAGCCGTAAGGAAGAGAGATCGCCGTAATCTCCGACAGAGATGGAGAACACTTGATTAGATAGTTGTACTGCCATGCTATCAACCTCCTAACAAAGGTTCGTGAGCGTGCTCACTACGTTAATATATGTGTGAGAAATACTTTTGCTACCCTATGTATGAGAATTGATAGAAAATAGATTCATATAAATGTCCTAGAGG
This sequence comes from Paenibacillus sp. MZ03-122A, assembly GCF_024213325.1. NCBI lineage: Bacteria > Bacillati > Bacillota > Bacilli > Caryophanales > Paenibacillaceae > Paenibacillus > Paenibacillus sp. MZ03-122A. The sequence continues at coordinate 338,522 of NZ_JANAVI010000005.1, forward strand.
GCGCTCAATCGTGGAGGTAGAGGTATTATGAAAATTAAAATGGAGTTGCCAAAGATTCCTGTCGACTTGCCCGTATTAAATGAAGAAATGTATTCCTTACGATCCAAAGGCGAATATCGTATGGGGTCTGTAGAGGATATGATTTTGGATAATGTGGAAGCGGTTAAGGTTTCATTAGAGAAGATGACTTTTAAAAATGTAACGATCATGGAATCGTCATTGCCGGAAAGTGAATGGACAGACGTCATTTTTGATAAATGCGATCTGTCTAATGTTCATTTTTCCGGTTCCTTTATCCATCGGGTAGAGTTCAGGAACTGCAAATTGCTTGGAACAGACTTTTCCAGAAGCAGGCTCCAAAACGTTCGTTTTTCGGATTGCTTAGGGGATTATTCGATGTTCCGTTTTGCTAATTTTAAGCAAGTTGGTTTTGAAGATTGTTCTTTAATAAGTGCCGATCTGTATCATTTAACACTACAAAAAACCTTTTTTAACCGTTGCAATCTGGATCAAGCGATGCTATCCGGGTCCAAGCTCAAAGGGATTGATCTGAGCGATTGCGAATTTGATGGGCTACAGGTGGATATAGAAGATTTGAATGGCTGCATCATTTCACCGCATCAGGCTTCATCATTTGTGGGCCTTTTGGGGCTAGTGATTAAATAAGGGATTCCTTACTGATTTTTATTACGGTCCCATGCCTGGCGAAGACGATTAAACCCTTCAATAATTTGTTGCTCCGTTAAATGGGCAAAGATAAAGCAGGCAGATGGAGGTCCCGGTGTCAGTTGGTAATCGGCGGCATCACGCCATGTGACTCCGAAAAATCGTGCTGTCTGCATCAAATGATGATACTGGACAGACTCATGCTTCCAGATGGCATAGGCATGTAGTCCGCAATCGTTCTGATGCCAGTGAAACAGTTCACTTAACTGCTGTATTTCACGCTGAAACACGTCGTAGCGTGATCTGTATATTCGAGTCATCCGACGCACATGGCGTACATAGTCGCCGCGCATCATAAAACGTGCCAGTGCGCGCTGTTCCAAGCGGGCAGGCGGCAGGGGATCATATAGTCGTTTGGCAGCTGTCAGCGCTTGGGCCAATTCAACGGGCAGAATCGCAAATCCGAGTCGAAGGCTGCTGAACATGCTTTTGGAAAAGGAACCGACATAGATGACACATTCCGCGCGATCCAGTGCTTTTAATGGTTCAATGGGTCGTCCTGCCCAGCGGAATTCACTGTCATAATCATCCTCAATGATCCACGCACCTTTGGATACTGCCCATTGCAAAATGTGTTGACGGCGTGCTAATGGTAACACAGCACCCGTTGGAAACTGACGTCCCGGCGTAACAAACAGCAATTTGGAATCCCAATCCTGTGGGACAATTCCATGTTGATCCATTTCAGCAGCATGTATCTGTCCGCCTGAGGCAGTAACTGCACGATAGATGCCGGAATAACAGGGATTTTCCAATACAATTCGATCTTGTTCATGAATAAGCAACTGACTTAATAACGTGATCACTTCCATGGAACCACTGCATAATACGACTTGATCCGGGGTAGCCGTTATTCCGCGTGTTCTGCCAACATGATGGCAAATCGCTTCGCGCAGCCATTCATCACCGTTCACGGGTGCAGTCGTCGTATCAGCCGAGGGCCTTTGCAGATCTTTTCCAGCGGCAGTCATTGCGCTTTTCCATGCGATCTGTGAATTGCCCTCCAATACAACTTCTCCTGCCTGGAAAGAAATCAAAGGCGGTTGCGCACTGTCTCTATCTGTAGCAGAAACAGGAGACGACTGTAAGTTTCGTTCCCTTTCGATCTGCATGATTCGTTGTCCCCATGCTGATAGAGCAGGGGCTTTTTGTTTTGCGACAGGTGAATTTTGGTTCTGCTGGTTGATTAGAAATTTGTCGGGCAGCGTCGCTGTCTGTTGCATAACAAAGGTTCCTCTGCCTACTGCCGAGTCTACATATCCTTCTGCCAACAGCATATCGTATGCCTCTTTAACGCTCCCTCGCGAAATTCCATACATCACAGCCAGATCACGAGTGGAAGGCAGACGCGTACCACTGGCTAGGGAACCATTGAGGATTCCCTCACGAAGAGCATGATACAATGCCAAATATTTTAAATGATACTTTTGAAGCGCACGCTGATAAGCAATCGTAATATCCATACTCTTCTCCTTCGATTGGACCACTCATTTTCGTTCATATTGGATCTTTTTATGAATCCATTTTCAACATAATCTGAAATGTATCATTGGTCAATAGATGGAAGGAGAGTTCAATGTGAGAAGAAAAGAATTTACGGTGGCAGAACAAGAGGAAATAGAGCAGTTTCTGAGCGAGGTCAGTTTCGGATTTTTAGGCATGAACAGCGAGGATGGTTTTCCGCGTGTGGTTCCCTTGAATTTCGCTTATGGAAACGGCGTTTTTTATATTCATGGCAGCCGTGCTGGAGAAAAGATGGAACGGATGAAAGAGGATAATCGGGTTACTTTTTCAGCTGCCAAAGAATATGCGCTCATTCCGTCTTATTTTACGGATGAACATATGGCATGTCCTGCGACATCATTTTTTAAAAGTATTACCGTGCGTGGTCATGCGGAGCATGTAGTGGATTTGGAAGAAAAAGCATCGGCCTTTTCCATTTTTATGAGTAAGCTGCAACCGGAAGGCGGGTATGATACGATTGATGCCAGCGATTCTCGGTATGCTTCACGCTTGAAAGGGGTCGCTCTGATCAAAATTGTACCAGAGGAATGGACTGCCAAGTTTAAATTCGGTCAAAATGTCAAAGGTCAGGAACGTCAGCAGATTATCGACGGCTTGCAACAACGGGGGCTGGATGATGATCTGACAACGATTGAGATGATGCGCAAATATTGTCCTCATCACTGAGCGTAATAAATTCCTGCTCGCTCACCATCAGATTGGTTAATTATACCTTGTAGGCAGATGCCCTTCCAAAACTTTCAGTCCTTCTGTATTAGGACTTTTGAAGGACAGGTATATATCATCCTCAAGCCCATTGTTCTTACTGCAAAGGAACTTTATAATACGATAGATTTGTGGCGTAAGGGGGCAAGACCGTGATGAGAGCAGGAGTCAGAAGTCGGGAAAGTCGAAGGTTGTTACTGGAAGCGGGGGCTGAAGAGTTCGCTCAGACGGGGTTTTATCAGACTAAGGTAAGTTCGATCGCGGCACGTGCAGGATTGACGCAGCCGGATTTTTATATTCATTTTGAAAGCAAGGAACAAATGTATGAGGAGCTTGTGGAGAGCTTTCGTACTTTGGTGAATGATACGGTACAAAGCATGAAGATTGGCCCAGACCAAAGCGAGGCTGAAATTTTGAGACGGGGACAAGTGTTTCTGGAAGCTATTTTTCGCGTGTTGTCTAACAATCCAGCGATCACTCGTGTCGGATTTTACCAGGCGGCAGACTCGGTGCGCATTAAGGCGGAAATGGCCGAGCATATTAAAAAGCATCTGTTGGCGGCGCAACGTTGGGGCTCCTGCCGTGAGGAACTGGACCCTGAACTGACAGCAGAATGCGTGATCGGCTTGATTGAACGGCTGACGTTAACTAAATTGCTACCTGGACGTGAAAGTCCGTCTGTGCTTGCCAAGCAGGCACGAAACCTCCTGTATCACGGCATGCTCGGGTCCGAAGAATAACAGGACTATACAATCCCAACCTAGATTTGGGCGGCAGGCGCGGCATTTGTCCCTATCATGAATGATGGCATAAGCATAAGATGCTTTTGTAAACCATGAAGGGAGGAATCACCATGTCTGGAGTAGGTGCTGGTTATGGAGCTTTTACATCTACAGGAGCGATTCTGGTACTTTTCATTCTGCTCGTTATTATTTCCAAAGCATTCGTCATCTAATTCGTAGCTCATGAATCTGATTTCGGGCGATTTGTTGTAATCGACAGAGGGAGGAGGAACTTAAGATGGGTGAAGTAGAAAGAGGTTGCGGTGGCGGTGGCTACAACATGTTTACTTCCACTGGTGTTATTCTGGTACTCTTCATTTTGTTGGTTATCATCACACGTACCATTTTCATCTAAAGCGATATTCATGGGCTTGAGCACCGATGCTCGGGTCTATGACCGTGCAAGCCAAACTAGGAACCGTCTCCAATAGAGGCGGTTTCTTTTTTATATAAAAGTTTACGTTGACGTTAACGTTATAGAGTCGTAGTATTTATATATAATCTTTTTCATAAGGTGGGTGTCATGGTTACGTATAAAATTGATGAGGTCGCCAAGCAAAGTGGTCTGACGAAGCGAACCATTCGTTATTATGAGGAAATCGGCTTATTGCCCTCTCCGCAGCGCAGTGAAGGGAATATGCGCCTGTATTCGCAGGAGGATGTGGATTTACTAAAAAAAATAGTGAGTGCCAAGGAAGTACTTGGATTCTCCTTGCAAGAGCTTCAGCGTTACATGTCCGCAGCGGAAATGCTTAAGGGTCAGCGGGAGGAATATCGCGAGCGAACAGAGCATTTGCAACCGAACGAGCGACGGGCCATGTTGGAGGATATGGAAAGTACATTGAACGAACAGTTGGAATTAATGGAGGGAAAAATCAACAGCATCCGTATGCTCCAGACTGAGCTGGAGGAGTTACGGGTTAGGGTGCGTGAACGCAAGGTTCTTCTGGATGAAGAACTTGATCACGACCCATCATAACAAGAACATTTACATTCAGATGTGGAGGTAACATCATAATATGAGTTCACAACATGCATTACCTGAAGAGTTAAAAGAACGCTCAGGCTTGCTGTCTCAACCGAAAGCGGTATGGGCAGTCGCCTTTGCTTGTGTTATTTCATTTATGGGTCTAGGATTGGTCGATCCGATTCTTCCGGCCATTGCCGATCAGCTTCATGCTACGAAAAGCCAAGTGTCATTGCTGTTCACCAGCTATAATCTGGTAACAGGCGTTGCGATGCTGATTACGGGCGTTGTATCTAGTCGATTGGGTGTCAAATGGACACTACTAACCGGGATTTTGTTTATTATTGTGTTTGCCGGACTGGGCGGCACAGCCAATACAGTTGGCGGAATTGTGGGCTACCGGGCAGGCTGGGGTTTGGGGAATGCTTTGTTTATCGCAACAGCGTTGTCTGCGATTGTAGGTCTGTCCACTTCTGGAACAGCTAAAGCAATTATTTTGTATGAAGCGGCATTGGGCCTTGGGATTTCAGTGGGTCCGTTACTGGGCGGTGAGTTAGGTTCCATTTCCTGGCGCGGTCCGTTTTTCGGTGTAGCCGGACTGATGGTGGTGGGATTTTTGTTCATTACGTTTATGCTACCTTCGATTCCAAAGCCCAAAAAACGCGGTTCCATTACCGATCCCTTCAAAGCGCTCAGTTATCCGGCTTTGCTCACGCTCGGTATTGTAGCGTTATTATATAACTTTGGATTTTTTACGTTGATGGCGTATTCTCCATATGTTATGAATCTGGACGAGCATGGTTTAGGTTATGTGTTTTTTGGTTGGGGAATTATGCTGGCCTTTACCTCGGTGTTTGTAGCACCGAAGATTCAAGCACGCTTGAGCGTGGTATCTTCCATTAGTATCATGCTGACGCTGTTTGCCATTGATTTAGGTGTTATGGCGATTGGGACGATAGCTGGTTCGCCAACGACTGTCATTGTCGCCGTCATTGTAGCTGGTATTTTTCTGGGAATTAACAATACATTGATTACGACTGCTGTTATGCAGGCTGCTCCAGTGGAGCGCTCGACAGCATCTGCGGCCTACAGCTTCATGCGGTTTTTGGGCGGGGCAATTTCGCCGTGGCTTGCAGGGAAGCTGTCAGAGTGGTACTCAGCAGAAACCCCGTTTTATTTTGGAGCATTGATGGTACTGATTGGTGTAGCTGTGCTGATCGTACGTCGTCGACATATGCAGGATATTCAAGTGGATGCACACTAAAATTGGACTTCTGAGGAGGAACAGAGTATGAGCGAGTACAAACATATTCTAGTTGCGATTGACGGTTCGGAACACGCGATGAAGGCGTTGGAGACAGCCAAAACGTTGTCTAAGCAGCTTCAGGGGAATCCGCATCTGACTGTATTGCATGTAAACCCGGCTTTATCCATGAATGAGCCGCCGATTGGGGTTGATGTGGATGAGCGGATTGAAGAGGAAGGTCGTCATATCTTAGAACCTGCATCCGACTATTTGAAGGACCAGGGTATATCTTACCGTATGCTGGCGGGTCACGGTGATCCGGCCAGTGTCATTTGCGAAAGTGCAAAGCAGGAAAAGACGGATTTGATCATTATAGGGACGCGGGGCAAAGGACTTGTTTCCGAAATGATACTGGGTAGCGTGAGCCATCAGGTGATTCAGCATGCACCTTGTCCGGTGTTGACGGTAAAATAGATGGTAAGAGAACGTTGATATCCAGAGAAGGAGGAAAAAGCATGCAGCAGCATTTATTTATTGGTGGAGAATGGAAAGCTGCTTCATCGTACACGACGTTGAAATCACCGTATTCCGGGGAAATCATTGCTGAGGTGGCAGAGGCCACGTCAGAGGATGCCAAGACTGCTATTCAAGCGGCCTCTGATGCACGCTCGGAGATGCGGGCCATGCCAGCGCACCAGCGGTCAGCCATTTTGGAGAAGCTGGCTAACCTGCTGGAAGAGCGGCGTGAGGATGCAGCGCGCATCATTGCACGTGAAGCCTCAAAACCATGGAAGGCTGCGCTGACGGAGGTTGATCGGACGGTGCAAACCTACAAGTTCGCAGCTGAAGAAGCCAAACGGATTCACGGGGAAACCATTCCGCTGGATGCTGCACCGGGCGGCGAGGGCCGTATGGCCTACACGCTCAAAGAACCAGTAGGGGTAGTCGGAGCTATTACACCATTTAACTTCCCGATGAATCTGGTCGCTCATAAAGTGGGTCCCGCGCTGGCAGCAGGCAATACGGTCGTATTAAAGCCTGCGGAGCAGACGCCGTTGTCGGCTTACTTGATTGCGGAGCTGCTGGAGCAGGCTGGGTTGCCTGCGGGCGCTCTTAACGTGATCAGCGGCGATGGTAAAACCATTGGCGACGTACTTGTCACTGATCCGCGCGTCAGCTATATCACTTTTACCGGTAGCCCAGCGGTCGGTACAGAAATTCGCTCCAAGGCTGGCTTGAAGCGGGTCACGCTGGAGCTGGGTTCCAACGCGGCCGTTATTATCGACCGTGATACGGATGTGGACGCGGTCATCGACCGTTGTGTGAGTGGAGCCTTTGCCAATCAGGGACAGGTGTGCATATCGGTTCAGCGTATTTACGTTGTTGATGAACTGTATGATACCTTTGTATCCCGTTTTATAGAAGCAACTCAACGTTTAAAAATTGGAGATCCGCTAGAGCCGGACACAGATGTATCCGCGCTTATTTCAGCCAAGGATGTCGAACGTGTCCGTGAGTGGCTGGAAGAAGCGGTTCAAGCAGGCGCAAGGATCGCTCTGGGTGGCCAAGCCAAGGGAGGTATTTTGGAGCCGACGGTTTTGCTTAATGTGGACCCGACTGCCAAGGTGTCCTGTCGTGAAGTGTTTGCCCCGCTTGTGCTGATTCATTCTGTTAGCTCTATAGATGAAGCTGTAAACCATGTGAATAATTCGATTTATGGCCTGCAGGCGGGAATTTACACGCGTGATATTACGACCGCGCTGGATGCAGCGGACAAGCTTGAGGTTGGCGGCGTGGTGATTAATGACATTCCAAGCTTCCGTGTTGACCATATGCCGTATGGTGGTGTGAAGCAAAGCGGCACTGGACGCGAAGGCGTAAAGTACGCCATGGAAGAGATGCTGGAAACAAAGCTGGTCGTTATTAAACGGTAGTAGTTATATAAAAGCCTATCTGATGGACATAGATAATACGTTTTGCGTATGTCTGCTCATTAGATGGGCTTTTTTTTCACCTTTTGCGCGATTTTCAGATGAAAATAAAGTTTTAGACCGTTGGAACTGTTCCACCGTCAATATTATATTCACTTCCTGTAATTGAAGCGGCCCGGTCGGATACCAGAAAAGCAACAAGCTCAGCGACTTCTTCTGGTAGTCCTGGACGACCAATTGGAATTCCTCCCAACGAGTCCATCAGTTGCTTTAATGCACTTTCTCGGTCACCTGTCGTTTCAGCAATCCGATCAATCAAACTTTGTGCTGCCTTCGTTTCGATAAAGCCTGGCGCAACTGTATTAATACGAATGCCTTGAGGCGAAAACTCCTTGGATAACCCTTTGCTGTAAGTAGTTAAAGCTGCTTTGGCAGCAGCATAGGCCAATGTTGCATCATATAGCGGCAAGCGACGTTGAATAGATGAAATATGAATTATAACACCGGAACCCTTTTCCACCATAGCCGGCAGCAGTCCACGGTCTAAACGGACGGCAGCAAACAGATTGGCGTTAAAAGTTTGCTGCCAATGCTCGTCTGTCAAGATAAGAGCTCCCCCGGATGGGGCTGACGAGCCTCCAACATTGTTGACAAGAATATCTATACCGCCTAGGCGCTCAAGAACACTGTTTACTACTTTATCTACACCTTCAGGCGTACTAATATCGGCTGGAATAAACAGGTCTGGATTTTCTAAATTAACTGGAGTAGTTCGAGCCGTAGTTATTACGGTAGCACCTGCAGCTGTAAGTCGCTTAGCAATAGCCTCTCCCATTCCTTTGGTACCGCCTGTGACCAAGGCCCTTTTGCCTTTAAACTCACTTAAAATGCTTTCTAATTGAAAACTCATGCGAATAATTCCTCCTAAATTCTACAATGTGGTTGAGAAATACCTCTAGGTATCTCCACTTCGAGTTCACTTGTCTTGCGAACCTTACAAACTATCGACAATGACACCCCGGTACCGCCCTCCGCGCAGTCGATGCTTTAGGGCTTTTTGATAGGCTGGACTAAAGTACCAAGCTTGTGCTTCCTCAAAAGTGGGAAATTCCAAGATGGCCAGCCCTTCAATAGCGGGTCCTTCGAGGACTTGGTATGCGCCATACATTGCTAGGGGGTTGACGGAATGTCCCGCCAAACCTGCCGGTGCCAACTCAGAATAGAGTTGGAGTTCAGTTTGATCGGTACTCTGTTCACGTATAAAAACAACATAAGCGGGCATATTCGTTGTCCCTTTCTTATTTTTTAATACCTTTATGGAAGTGTAATAATCAGTTCTTTAATTTTATTGTTGTTTACTAGAAATTGATGTTTAAGTAGGAGTGGATCGGGGAGATTTGATTTATCAAAGTCTCCGTCTACTTTCGCAATTACGACGATGGTATTATTACTGTCATCCATATCCACGATCTCAAAGGTGACATTTGGCCCCAATATTTCTGCTTCACACCATGATTTTATGGCTTCCATACCTTTGATTTCGCGATGATTATCCAAGATCAACGCATCTTTATCGAAAGCGGAAGTAAGTACTTCAAGCTGGGATTTATTCGCTGATGTAAAGTAAGTTTCTACTGCCGGTGGCAGGGTTCTATGTGGATTCATTGATCCTTCAACCTCCTATGGTGAGTATGTTGTGAGCGATAACTTCAAACTCATCATAGCAGTAATAATATGACTACATGGTGTCATATTATAGAGGGCCATTTAAATTTCTTTTCATCGTTTCTAAATGAGACAATATTCTTGTACGTACTTGTTCGGGGCTAACCTCTATAAGGAGGGGACCAAAGGACAGCAGATAACTGTCCAGCCAATTGCCTACAGGAAATTGTGCTGTGACGGTATAAGAGCCGTCTTCCTTCTGAGTAATGGTTTTCTCGGCAAATTCATCGTATACGCGGTAAGCTCCTTGAGCAGAAATGTGAAGAGTTACTTCAATGGTATGAAGCAAGTCGTTCATCTTTGTATCTGTAGATGCTACGACTGTTCTTGGCTCATAACTAATTTCGGTAACTGCAATCTCTTTCATTCGGCTAATCTTAAATACACGATGACTTTCCGTATTTAAACAGTAACCTTCCACATACCAGGATTTATCTTTAAACAAGAGCTTGGCAGGTTCGACGCTACGATAACTCTGTTCCCCGGCGACGTTATAATAGCGGAACTTTATAACACGGTTTGTGATTATTGCGTTGCGTATAAGAGTGAATAGCTGTCTCTGGCTGTTTTGGCTTCCCCATGGCGAAAAATCTACTTCGATCCAGTTTCCCATGTCTTTTTTAAAAAGCCTACTCAACTTGTTTAGCACTTCTTCTACCTGTGGGATGGTAGCTGTAGCCACACTCTGAAGTGCCATTAAGATATCATCTTGTTCCTGCTCGGACAGTAAAGAGGTGTTAAAGACATAACCCTCCATCAATGATATTCCGCCCCCCTTGCCTCTACTGCTGTAGATGGGAATCCCAGCTGCGCTTAAGGTATCTATGTCCCGATAAATCGTTCGTGTGGAAACCTCAAAATGCTCTGCCAATTCATCAGCAGTCACTTTTTTCTTATGGAGTAACATATAAACGATTTCAAAATGTCTGCTTAACGGCATACGCTTCACCTCTCTCGGTAGCATACACCTTATAACATGACATTATAAAGTCATATTAAGTGATTGCTCTACATCACACCCTAATGGGCATCAACTGGGGGACTTTATTTTCTTTGAACAGCGATAATAACACTGCCTTGGGATCAGATCTTTAAATAATCTTTTTGACAAGTTGAACAAAAAGCACTTGCAAAGTAAAAAGGAATAAACTATACTGAGGCCATTCATTAGTAATTGATCAATCACTAACTGAATTAACAAGCAACGGAGGTGATATTCATGAGCAGGATACCGCTCAAGTTTACTGAAGTATCTTTATCGGAACTATGGATTGAGCATATTCAGTTAATTGAAGGAGTACGAAGTTAAGTAATTGATCAATCACTTATTTTAAAGTAAATGGAGGAGAGAACATGAAGCATCTTATTATTTACGCACACCCATCCGAGGGAAGCTTTAATCATGCAATTTTGACCACAGCAGTCGAGGGGCTGAAGCAAAAAGGACATGATGTGGTTGTTCGTGATCTATATGCAATCAACTTTCAACCTGTGATTAGCAGCAGCGAGGTCATTGAAGGAATCGGAGAAGATGTTGTACGGGAACAGGAATTTTTGCAATGGGCAGAGGTAATCACCCTTATTTATCCGATTTGGTGGACGGGGATGCCAGCCATTATGAAAGGGTATATAGACCGCGTATTCTCTTACGGATTTGCTTATAAATATGTAAATGGAGTGCAGATGGGATTACTCAAGGGTAAGAAAGCCATTATCCTCAATACGCAAGGAAAATCACATGCGGAATATGCCAGCAATGGCATGGATCAAGCCCTTCGTTTGACGTCTGACAAAGGCATATTTGAATATTGCGGACTTGATATCATGTATCATCTATTTTTCGAGTCGGTACCCCAATCTGATGAAAATACGCGTAAGAAGTGGCTTCGCCAGATTGCAGACATGGCCAGCAAAGCCTAATATTTATGTTCAGAGCCAGAGGATTAAGCATTAGGGGAATCGAAGTTGCCAGTGGCTAACCCAAAAGGCATCGCGTACATCTACAGGCGATGCCTTTAAGCAACGATCTGTTGACCATTCACAGTAAATATTCCCCATAGATTAACAAAATTACTCACTTCAGTAGTGGTCGCGAAATGTGGTTGTAACGGCCCCATCGAACGATGAGAAGAATGTTTAGACAAGGTGTGTATCTCTCCTTTAAATTGAATTTTGCAACGAGCCCTATTGTCAGCCCGTTAATTAAAAACGGCAGCCCATCCCTTCTGGACGGCTGCCTTTAATTATTTTTGAAGTTGACTTCAATAAAATGAGAGGTTACTCATTTTTAGTTCTATAAGGATATTTTATTTTTAGGCTTACTTCACTCATAAATGTTGATCCCAGTAGCAGGATAGCGCCGAATATTTGAAATAACGTCATACTTTCGCCTATCACAAGTGCTGAAATCAATAATGAGGTTAGGGGATCTACATAACTTAATATAGCGATGCTTTGACCACCTATACCTTTCATTCCGGAAAAGAATAAGTAGAACCCCACGCCTGCATGCAGGATACCTAATATCAAAATGAGGATAACGGAATTGCCTGATAACTGATATATTCCTAATTTCTCTTGAGTAATAAAAAGAACAGGAATCAAGAATATGGATGATAATAATAGTTGTACAATCGTGATTTCCAGTCCATTCATATTCCTAATAAATTTGTTGGTCAAAGTCAGGATTGCATAAAAAGTTGCCGCAATAAGTCCATATACGATACCAATCAAATGATTGCCGTCTTCTCCGTTACTCGCGCTCTGTAAAATTAATATCAACCCAAAAAGGGCAGCACAGGCGCATAAACATTTTTTTAGGGAGAGCTTTTCTTTAAGCACAATAGGTGACATCCCTATTACCAAAACAGGAGCGAAATAGTAACTTAAAGCGGCATTAGCGATTGTTGTTTCCTTGTAAGACTGAAAGAGAAAGACCCAATTTAAGCTCAAGGCGATGCTTGCAAGTAATAATGCAAGAGCATTCTTTTTTATGTTAGGCCAAGATACTTTATTCTTGGTTATGATAGAGATTCCGAACAATAACAAACCGCCAATCAGACTCATGAATAAAGCTATTTCAATTGAACTCAAATCGATATACTTTGCAAAAACGCCAACTGCACCGAAAATCACCATAGACAAAACAAAATATAATTTTTCTTTCATTTTTTTTCCCGCTTTCTACTAATATGATGGTTAGACCGACAGGATATAGTCTGCCCTTGCATACAGTAGAATCTATGGAAAAGGAACAACTTCATGTAGATACCTTCACAGTAGATCCTACTGTTGTGGTTCTACTGGGGGGGGTATAAAATTATACATTTTTATCCTCCTTTAACAGCGGATTTAATTTTTATGAGTCCGACATGTTTTTGTCATTATAACACACGAAATTTAATTTGATTACGCTATAAAATACCATATATCAATTCCGTTAATCCCTCCGATAATTTAATGAGTTGCAGCCAAAATTTTTGCACATACCCGGAGATGGATCATTACAGAATTATTCATTCTTCGATGTCATCATCGTTAATGAAATACGAGGATAGACATACTTATCGCATCAAGATCATCATCCGGCTTTAACATGTGCAATCACTGAGGATTGCGCATAGTCTAAATATTCAGCAGTTTTTTTAAATCCTCTTATTAAAGGTTATAAGGTGACGAAGCTCAATGTAACAACCGCATTTAGACAACAGCGCTTATTTTATAGATGAAAAAGCCGTTAAATAGCGGCTTCTAGGCGTATCAATTCATATCATCCGATAGTACTTAAAGCCAGACCCATGAAGAGAAGAGGGTATCCTTAACCGGATATCCTCTTCGTCCTATTTACTATTTCCAGTAAATTTTATTCATTTGGGTATACAACGACCTTCAAACATTCGCTTTTATAGTTTAGTGCACGCTCCATTGCTTCATAGGTTTGCTCCAATGGATATTTATCAGTGATTAGTACCTTAGCGTCAATACTACCTGACGAAAGGAATTCAATGCCCTTCGGATAGGTGTTGGCGTAACGGAAAATACCGTAAATATCTATCTCGTTATCCGCTATGAAAGGAACATTGAAAGGAATATCCGCCTGTGCAGGAAGGCCGACAATTGCCATCTTGCCTCCGCGTGCCAAACTACCAAGTGCAGATTGGAGTGCTTTAGGATTACCTGCAGTCTCCCAAGCTGTATCTACGCCATGACCGTTAGTGATTTGTTTAATTTCTTTCTCCGCATCCTGCTCCAACACATTGATGGTATGTGTAGCTCCCATCTTCTTGGCAGCTTCAAGGCGGAGAGGCTCAAGATCGGTTACAATGATTGTCGAAGCACCATAAGACTTAGCAGCAGCTACAGCCATCAAACCGACAGGTCCCATACCCATAATTGCAATAGAAGATCCAGGCTGCAATTGGGAGCGGGCAGCCGCATGGATGCCTACCGAGAATGGTTCAACCAGAGCCGCCTCCTCGTAGGTCAGGTTGTCAGGGATCTGGAATACAAAATCCTCTCGCATTTTAAGATATTGAACAAAGGCCCCATCAAACGGAGGGGTTGCCAGAAACTCTACCTTAGGACACAAATTATATCTGCCAGACTTGCAGGCCTCACATTTGCCACAGGTCACGCCTGGTTCAACCGCCACACGGTCTCCGACCTTGAAGCGACTTACATTGGTTCCAATAGCCACGATATCCCCAGAACATTCGTGTCCGAGAATGAACGGTTTCTCTACGACATAGTTACCGATTCGTCCATGCGTATAATAGTGCAGATCAGAGCCGCAGATGCCAACGGCTATTACTTTTATCAGCACTTCATCTGGACCGATCTCTGGTACAGGAACTTCTTCTATCTTGATTTCGCGAGTATTATGCATAACAGCAGCCTTCATTGTATGGGGGACTTGATAGTTTGTCATAGATTAAAACCCTTTCTGTTTATAATTGAGATTTTGATTCTTTTTGGTATAAGTCTGATACAATCCGGTTAAAAAGTCTGGAATCGAGCTTGTAAAATAGTGCTGCAACGATACCCATAATGCTTAACAATGCAGGAACCAGACAGAGTAGAAGTGCTATTCCAGTGAGTGCCGATGAAGTTTGTACGGCATTCGGAACATATCCTGAAATCTCAAGGATGTAACCAGATAGTGCTCCTGATACCGCAATTGACAGCTTTTGTCCAAAACTGAAAATGCCATAGATGAGCCCTTCGGTACGGTATCCCGTCTTCCACTCGGAGTATTCGACAGTATCCGGAAGCGCTCCCCATATCACTGCCGCAGGCATCCCACCTATTAAGCTGCTTAACAGCGTCCAGACAATAACCATAGACAGATTGCTATAATCTGTATAAAACAGGGCAACACCGCAGATCATCGTGCCGGATAGTCCCAGAATGATAGCGTTTTTCTTTTCCAGCCATTTGGTTAGAAGCGGGGCAGCCAGAGTACCAATTAGATTACCGCCAAAGGTAAGCAACATGAATAACGACAGTAAATCCGTACGGTCCAGGTTGTAATTTACGTAGTAAATAGAAATCGATGAACGGATACCTGCCGCAGCTTGGAATACCAGATAAATAAACGATATCAACAGCAGTGGTTTATTCAGCAGTAAAACCTTAAGTGCTTTCTTAAACGGAAGAGACACGGCTTTCTTGGCCGAAACCCGTTCCCGGGTGCCTGCAAAACAGATCATGTAGAACACTAATGCGAACACAGAGTAGATCATCAACGTGTTACGATAGCCGACCTGGTCGTTATGGGGCCAGAAATGTTCGATAATCATCGGCGTCATGACGGAGACAATGATACTGCCTATCATGGAACCAACAATACGGTAAGATGACAGGCTGACACGTTCCAGAGGATTTTGTGTCATCGCTGATGTGAGCGCACCATATGGTGTTCCGATGAAGGACATCATGGCCATAATTGCAATGTACGTGATGTATGCGTATACAATTTTACCGGTCATACTAAATTCAGGTGCAGAGAAACACAATATACCTACAATAGCCATTGGAACCGCACCAAACAAAATGAAAGGTCGCAGCTTTCCCCATCGTGTCTGGGTTCGGTCGATAATAAAGCCCATACCTAGATCTATAAATCCGTCCAGGATTCGTACAAGAAGAAACATTGTTCCTACAATGGCAGCCGGCAGTCTGACAACATCCGTATAAAAGAACAGCATATATGTCAGCACCATCGACCAGTAGAAGTTGATGGCCAGATCGCCGCTTCCGTAAGATAGCTTTTCTAAAATACTCAGCTTATGTGGTTCCTCTGAGTGTACGGTGGTATGCTCCGCCCTTGCCAAAGTGTTATCCATTAGCGATCCTTCCTTTCCAGTTGATTAGATACCTTGCTTGTTTTCAATTAAATTGTATATAGTTATGGAATTGCTATCTATCTTTTTGAACTGTCCATTTCGTACAGCGCGGCTGTACATTTATTGAGAAAGAAGTAAGGAGTGTGGGAATATTGGCAGAATTGGATAAAAGGGTAGAGTTCGCTGAGTTGCTTGCTGATGGCATTTCAACCCTCAGGGAGCATCCCGAATACCGAACCCGCCGTAAGAAAAGAGAATCGGTTCCCTCAGGTAGATCCTTTTCCGAATCTTATATGGACCGTATTGCAGCCCGCATCGGTGTGTCTTCTAATACTATTAAAAGTTGGATGGGTCAAATGGGCCCTAAATATATTCCCAGCCGAGTGGAAGACGGCAAACTTTTGGGTCTTCTGTGGATCATTATGGAAAAAGAAGTAATGAATACTCGTTGGTTCAACGACCTATTGCTGACCACTTCCATTCCGGTTATTGATCCTCCAACTGCAGATTGGCTGATCTCCTGCTTTCGCAAAGCTAAAGTTTTGCTGGATAACGGATCGTACGGTACTCCGGCAGATCGAGAGATCAAAAATCTGGTTAAGACGTTCTTCACTGATTCGCAATCCATTGAAGCTGAAGAGGAACACTCCTACTTTCTTGAGCACAATCTCCCCGGCCGCTGGACAAGCTCTTTTATTGGGCGCCTGCATGATCTCGAATATATATCTTTATGGCTACGCTCACCTTCCCCCATCTGTCTTCTGACTGGCTGGGGAGGCATGGGTAAAACGACGATTGCGCTTGAAATCGCATATGCTTGTATTGGTGATCCGCATGGCGAAGCCAGCTCCCCGGCTTTAGTTTGGCCTGACCTTTCCCATGTTATCTGGGTGAGTGCCGAACTACGAAATTTGACCTTAAACGATTTTTTAGACACCATTGCATATCAGCTAGGCCGCAGCGAATTGCTGGAAAAATTACTGAATGAGAAACGTTTAGTTGTGCGGAACGTACTTGCATCGGCCGCACTACAGAAACCGTTGCTGCTGATAATCGATAGTATAGATATGGCCAATAATGAAATTCATGAATTTGTGGCTACAGTTCCACCCGGCGTGAAAATCCTATTAACTGCACGTGAGAATCACAGCCTGCTACATGCCCTCTCACAGAAAGAAATATACACAATTACACTGAATGGACTTGAGCCCATGGAGGCTCTAACCTACTTTAGAGAGGAAGTAAATTACCAAATACAAATGAGTTATCAGCCTGCCAAGAAAGAGCGCCTTAATAAGCTTCTGACAGATGATGAAGAAGCATTACAGCGGCTCATTATGGCTACGGCAGGCAACCCCAAGGCAATCTCCCTGATTGTCGCTGACCTTGCTGACGATGATATTCAAGTCAGTGAGCTGATTAATGAAATTGCTCGTTCGGGGCACACTCTCTCCTCACTGTTTAGTTTTCTATTCGGTCGAAGTTGGGAGCGCTGTACGGAAGAAGCACGACGGTTATGGCAGACATTCGGCTTTTTTAGTGATTCGACCGTTGAAGACAGCTGGGCCAATACGGCGGGACTTAATCAGAAGAACTTTTATGAGGCCCTGCGTTTGCTGAGAAGCTTCTCATTGGTCGAAACGGAGCGAAGCAACGGCCGTCTCCACTATCAGGCACATCAAACAGTCCTCACCTATGGAGAACAACACCTTAACGACAACCCTGAGTTGGAAAAGGAACTTCGGAGGAATTGGAGTTCGTATTACCTTTCTTATCTAGATACTCATCTCAAGAGGGAGCAGCCCACTGAGGTGTATTGGAGTTTTTTATTAGGAAGAGATCTGGCTCCCGTAAAATCCGAGTGGCCAAACATCCTTAAATTGCTCAAGTGGGCAGATAATCATGATTCCAATACTCTAATTCAAATCATGTTAAGAATAACCCATTTTTTAAGTCGGATTAATCTAGAGACACGGACAGAATACTGCATTAAGGCTGCAAAATATGCAAGCTCTGCAGGGAACCCGATGTTGGCAGCTATGTTTTATATTGATGGTGCTGGTTGGTCACTCATTGAGACCGGTGAAAATGAGAATGGACTTCACTACATTGGGGAAGGGATGAATGAATTAGCCATAATGGATCAAAGTAAACCTGACGCTACGGATTTGAAGATTCTTGGTGAGGTATTAAAGGCAAGATGCTACTTAAAAACCGACCAACTGGATGTTGCTCAGGCAATAATTAGGGGAATAACCTTTGAGCCATACTCCCCTATTATTCTTCACCGTCTGCTTTTGGTTAAGAGTGAGATCAGTTCAATGAAGGGCAATTTCGAAGAGGCGACTGCACAGTACGAACAAGCTAATGAGATAAGCCGCACTTATGGCGGGGAGAAGACAATTGAGGCATATTTTAATCTAGGAGTAGCTTATGTAAAGCAGGCACAGTACGAGAAAGCTGAAACAGCCTTTGAGCTTTTGCTATATGATAAAAACCATCCTAATCAAATCGAGTTAATCTATTACCAATACGGAACGGCCCAGCTTCTAGCTGGCAGAGGACTCTATAACCAAGCAGTGATGCTTATCCTGAACGTACTTACAAATATTGAATCCTGGGGCCGTTTAATTGACTTGAAGCAAGAGGTCGATTCTTTCTATAAATATCTAAGAAGTAAACTAAGGGGCGATACCGGTTAACTGCTAAGAATGGATAGAATTACGAATGAAAAGCATTTGGCTTATAGTATTAAAAATGGAAAAGTATAGGGTTGTTTACCGTAGAAAAATGAATAAATAAATGAAATGACCTTCTCAGATTAAAGAAGGTCATTTTTTAATTCAGGAATCATTATTAAATGTAGCACAGCCTTCTGCTTATAGGCGTTATCGCTTGCAAGTCATGAAGTGGTTCTTTATACCTAGTGTGGAATTTTCGCATGGACGTTCATGCGTTTTGTCGGTTAGCTATGATGCTGCGTATCACGGTTCAAAAGTAGCTGCACATGATGAAATCTCTGGTGTATATCTATGTAGGGTATCAAGCTGTAGTTAGAGCATTTTTTTGAGCTGGGATATACGGGCTTGGGAAACCTCAAGTATTTTGGCATATTCGTGCTGTGCTGCATTGGGGTGTTTTTGCATTAATTCTTTTAGACTTTCGATCATCTGTTGTGTCGATCGCCGTAGACGTTTGGACTCTTTATTAGATCGTTGTGAGTTGGATAAAGATGATTTGGCTGGTCTTAGGATAGGGCTGAAATTTATCCCCTTCTTTAAACTTTCAATACATTCCCCGCAAATAAAGCTGTCTCTAAAATAAGTTAACTGTTCTGTTGAACCACACATTTTACACGTCACCCCAGTGTACTTTCGAAAGGCGAGAATACCAGTTTCCTCATCTGCAAAAATCTCAACAGGATCACCCACATTATAATCCATGGAAATTCGCATTTCTTTGGGAATAACGATGCGGCCTAACGCATCTAGAGGACGTGTCATACCTGTACTTTTCAAATGATAACCTCCTTTTTTTATATCCTTATAATACTAAATAGTTATGATAAAAAAGAATAGGCTTAGAGAAGCAATCGCATATATTTAGTAAACTGTTGAAAAGTATACAAGTAATTTCCAAAATATGTTTTGTTATGGAGAGAAACGTGTTGAGGAGATTATAAAGAATTTCCGATATATATTCATAAAGATTATTCTAGACGATTTTCGTTATGAGGCACAAATGCCCACGTTTTATTTTCTATCCGAACTAACGGGCCATAAGAAGGTTGCCTCGCTTCTGCAAGGTAGTAGGAATCTTAATTTTGCACTCTTTACTATGGAAACTTATACTTATCGTTAAAGCTGACTTGAAGAGAAATAAAAGAACGAGGAGGGGAATAACTATGTACTCCATTAAAGAAGTTCAAATGAAGAGCGGATTGCCCGCATCTACTCTTCGTTACTATGAAAAAGAAGGCATATTACCTGATGTGGGTCGGGATGGAGGTGGAAGAAGGGTATATACCGAAAAACAAATCGATTGGATTAGGTTCCTTATGGCTATGAAAGATACAGGGATGACCATTGAAGAAATTAAGGCATACCTTGAGCTAAATGTTAAGGGAGAAGCCACAATCCAAGAGAGAAGAGACTTCCTTGTAGCCCACAAAAAGAAAGTAGAGGAACATGTGGCACAAACGCAGCACAATTTGGAGAAAATTATTCAAAAGATAGCTTTTTATGATCATGTGGTTATGGGGAAAAGCCTCTCTTAGGTATCGTATGATCTGTAAATAGTGGTAAAGTCAAATCGAATATATGGAGCCCCCGGCATATTTGAGAATACGTGCTGGAGGGCTTTTTTGCATAGATTTCTAAAGATGCAGATTCTAGGTCATAAGTATGGAAAATGGTTGGCAAATGGGCGGTTCACAACGCGCTTACAGGGTAAAAGTGTAGTACCAAGGTGGGCGAGTGGGGGCGTTGACTCTCACGCCACGTGAGACTGTAGACTGTCAAGCAAGGGAGGTGAAGCGGAATGGCTTATACGGTGAAGGAAGTGTCTAATCTGTCGGGAATCAGCGTACGAACATTGCATTATTATGATGAAATCGGATTGCTGAAACCGCATCATATTGGAAATAATGGATATCGCTATTACGAACAGGAACAACTGTTGAGGCTTCAGCAAATCATGATGTACAGGGAACTGGATTTGCCTTTATCTGAAATTGGAAATGTGCTGGAGCAAACCAAGGAACAAAAGGCCGAGGCTTTGCAGGAGCATCGAGCCAAGGTCGAGGCCAAAGTCTTCCGCTTGCATACTCTCCTACAGACCATCGACGAAACGGTGGCTCATTTGAAAGGGGAACAAGCAATGAAACCAGAGCACATGTACCAAGGTTTTAATCCGGAAAAGCAGGAAATGTATGAACGTGATTTGACAGACCGTTATGGTCAAGAGGCTCAGGAAACAATTCAGGAGAGCAAGACGGTCACGAAGAACTGGAGCAAAGAGGATTATTTGGATTCGCAGGCAGAGGCTGACCAGATTCATCGGCGGCTGGCAGAAGCCATGAATAAAGGATTGAAGCATAACTGTGAAGAAGTACAGGCGCTAATCCGCCGTCATCTTCAATGGGTAAGCCGATTCTATACCCCTACAGCAGAAATTTATAGCGGGCTGGGAGACTTGTATGTAGAGCATGAGGATTTCAATAAAATGTATGAAGGCTATCGCCCCGGACTGGCTGAGTATTTGCGAGACGGGATGAAGGTTTTAGCCGAACGGGAATTAAATTAGCAAAGGGGTGAACAACAAGCCAATTCCGATGGCCTGCTGTTCACCCTTTTTTTGTGTAAAGTAGCTTACATGCTGCTTTGTGCTGTTCTCATGCCTTGCTGACTGTTGTTTCCGTAATGTTGCATGCCACTGCTTGCGAAATGTTGTCCAGTCGTTCCCATATGTTGCGGAAAGCTGTTATTCATGTGGCTTCCTGTATTAAAGGAGGTTGGTTGCATACTGCGGGAAGCAAAGCTATCGCCAAATCCAGGCTGAGTCATTTGATTGCTGGAACGGATGGAGTTTTCCAACTGACTACACAGTTGAATCACTTGCTGGTATTGCTGCATAGCCTGCTGGTGATGCTGAATTGCAGTTTGGATCATTTGAGCTGCGCTTCGTTCACGTTGCACCAGGCTTTCAAGACTGGATGCATTTTGTTGTTCCTGTTGCAGCAACTGCTGATACATCGCAGTTCCTTGCTGTGTTTGTTGTACCAATTGTTGCATGATTTGTTCACATTGATGAAGTTGTTGTTGTGGAGCCATGTTGTTATACATGAATCATCAATCTCCTTCGCCGGATAGTTTTGGGTTTCAGACCCTCCTATATTGTGGCGAAGGAAGACGATATATATGCGCTATTTTTGGTTATAGGCTGGCTACCAGAATAGCCGTAAATTCCTCTAGGAATACACGATCTTCGTGATCAAAGCGGCCTTTTAGTGGGCTGTCAATGTCCAGCACTCCAATCAGTTCCCCATTCTTGACAAGGGGAATAACGATTTCACTATTGGAAGCAGCGTCACAGGCAATATGTCCTGGAAACGCATGTACATCATCTATAACAAGCGTCCGTTGTTCTGCGGCTGCGGTACCGCATACGCCACGTCCTAATGGAATCCGTATACATGCAGGTAAGCCCTGGAAAGGACCAAGTACAAGCTCATTGCCGTCATAAAGATAGAAACCGCTCCAATTAATATCAGGAAGGAAATGACCAAGTAATGCTGATGCATTTGCCAGATTGGCAATGGTATTGGATTCATCATGAATAAGTGCCCGGAGTTGTCCGAGAACCGATTCGAATTGTTCATGACGTGTGCCTTCGTAAGGAATAGCTTGAAACATGTAGGGTTCACGCTCCTAACATTAAATTTTTACATTAAGTGTTGTATATATCTTAAAAAATAGGTAATTATCCAATTCGCTTTTACCATTGGTTAATTAATTCAAGATATAACGATTGTATATATTCAGTCAAGTGGAAAATCACTCTGTAACCTTTTCGTACACTCCGTACTCTACCCTCTGTACAGAATTATTTTGGGAAGGGGGAAAGCTATACGTTTTAGCAGGGTAAACAATTTAGATTGCAATTCAGCGAGGGTTGCCCTCATCTGTTTCCAGCTTATCCTCTATGGGTAAAAACAGTGTAACATGGTGGCCTAGGCCAGGGAGGAGTTACAATTATGCATGCAGATGTTCAGAACTTGTTTATCCGTATACAGATGCTTTCTTATGCACATCAGAACGATCTCACGATAAGAGATATTCAACCTGTGTTGGAAGAGCGCGGTTACCGTGTAGGAGAACGTGAGGTCAAGCAGGAGCTTGAAAACCTGACGCAGGAAAACTTTCTGACACCGCATGATGATATGTTCAGCATTACCGGCGCAGGGATCGATGAATTACAGGAAATTCAGTCGATGCTGGGCGTACTGTACAAGGATGTTGTGAAGAAACCGACTCGCACCACAGTTTAATCTCTTATAATATAGAAGATGCCCTTCTAATTCCTCATCCTAGGAATAGGAGGGCTATTTATATATATAAGCTTCGCAGCTTTAAATAAGGTTGTGTTTGTTGAAGGTGTATGCTTAAATGTAGCGTATATTTATGTCATTTTAATGCTGGAAGGATGATTGAACATGTGTGCATATGCATGTGAGGGGCATATACCACTGCTTGAAAGTGCGCGTCTTCGGCTGCGAAGGATGGAAAGCGGGGATGCGGCTACAATGTTCGCTTGCTGGTCTGACCCGGAGGTTCACCGTTATATGAACCTTTCAGGTATGTCCGGACGTGAGGACGCAGAGGATATGATTGAGCTGTTGAATGAGTTGGCGAAGACGGAGGATGCGCTGCGCTGGGGAATAGAGCTGAAGGAAAACGGGAAGTTGATTGGAAGCTGTGGTTTTAATTATTGGCAGACGGAGGGAGCTTATAAAGCCGAGATTGGTTATGAAATAGCCAAGCCTTATTGGCGGCAGGGTTACATGACCGAGGCGCTACACTTGGTGCTGTCATTCGGGTATAACACGATTCGGTTGAATCGGATCGAAGCGCTGGTGGACCCGCGCAATACAGGCTCGCAAGCCCTGCTGTCCTCGATGTCCTGGACACAGGAAGGACTGTTGCGGCAGGTACAGCATACATCTACAGGTTTTAAGGATATGCTAATGTATTCTTTATTGCATGAAGAATGGCTCAGACTGGAGGCACAACGAAATGCTGTTTCAGTATAACGGCGGTTCGTCGCCGCTGCACAGGTTAGGGCCGTTAAGTAAGCTAATATGGGTGGGATGCTTTAGCCTCCTGTCGATGGCTTGGGATTCGACGCTGCGGGAAGCAGCACTCTTGGCTGTACTGATTGCTGTGGCTGGCTTGGGCGCACGTTTGCCATTAGCACGCCAACTTCGGGCTATGTCGTTCCTGATTGGTTTAGGTATTCCGTATTTTATATTGTCTATCCTTGCGATTCGAGAAGGACATACCGTGGCTGCATGGGGACCCATTGTCATTACAGCAGAGGGGCTGGACATCGCAGGGGCGTTAACGTTGCGGATTTTTGTGTTGTTTTTGGCATCTTATATCTATCTCTCGACGACCGATCCCCGAGATTTTGTGCAGGCATTGAATCTGCGCTTGCGTGTTCCTTATCGGTTTGCGTTCGGTATTTCGGTGGCACTGACGTTTCTCCCCTTATTGGAAGAAGAAGGGAGAACAATTATGGCAGCACGGCGTGTTCGTGGACAGGAACCACCAAGAGGGTGGAGCAATCGGTTATCATGGTGGAGCGGGTATGCGGCTGCCGTGTTGGTGAATGCTGTAAGACGGGTTCAGCAGACGGCGCTGGCTATGGAGGGCAAAGGTTTCGGTGCTTATGCAGAACGGACATATCTTCGTACACTGAACAATGGGCGTTTAGGCAACTTATGTGCGGTGACTGCTGTATTAGCTACAGCTGTTTTATGGTGGAGCTTATAAAGTGAAGCCTCTTATTTTTGGCCTTATTGTCAACCTACTAAATATAATTGGGTTGACAATAAGGCCGCAGATGAATACATTTATACAGTAGCAGCTTGTACAAGGATCAGAGCTGTAATCTTATAGATTAGATAGGGAGAGGAGTCAAGAAATACATATGAAGGAATCTCGTATGTTTGCAAAGTTTACAACGCTGGATATCGTACTCATGGCGATGCTGGCCACGTTGAACGGCGTCATGACCGTGTATTTGTCGCTCATTAACAAAACATTAAACAGTCTGGGAGGGCCTATCGCAACTTCCGCTATTGTCGGTCTGTACATGATATACGGCTTGTTGGCTTATTATATTATTCGTAAGCCGGGTACAGCGGTTATTGCTTATGCATTTGGCGCGGTGGTGCAATCCTTTATGGGCTCTGCCTATGGAATTGCTTCTATTATCGCGGCGGCTGTCTGCTATATGATTGCGGCTGAGTTGGTATTTGCCTTGTTGCGGTATCGACGCTGGAACGCAGTTTCGCTGATGCTAGTGGGTGGGGCTATGGTTCCGCTGTGGTTTATTGTCGCAGCCAATATGTTTGGCTATATGCATTGGGGCTGGAAGGTGCTGACGATTGCACTGGTCGTTCGTATCCTGAGCGGCATTGTCCTGTGCGGTCTGCTGACGAAAGTGTTGGGTGATGCTTTAAATCGTACGGGACTGTTAAAACGTTTTAAACTGGGACACGCTTCACGTGCATAGCCGTGGCTATACATGTGGTTATATCTTCAACGATGGGGATCGAGGATATTTCAGTTATGAATGAACATAGCGATTATAACTCTAGCAGTAAAATAGCCGTATCCTTGAAGAATTTTGGCTATCGGTATGATGACCAGGTGGAGCCAGCTTTACATGGTCTGACACTGGACATTGCGGTGGGCGAGCATGTAGCCATTGTCGGAGCCAGCGGAAGTGGAAAGTCTACGCTATGTCAGCTACTTCATGGCGGGTTGTCCCGTTCCGGTGAAGGCGAACGGACGGGGGAGCTGACCGTGTACGGGATGGACCCCGATACCGCTGATTTGGCTACTGTCGCCACCACTGTCGGCGTCGTGCTTCAGGACCCGGATGCCCAGCTGGTGCAGGGAATCGTCGAAGACGAGATTGCTTTTGGGCCGGAGAACCTGCGCGTGCCTCCGGCAGAAATAGCGCAGCGCATTGCTGCTGCGCTGGAGGCCGTCGGCCTAGCTCCTGAGCGCGACTCCTTCGTGCGGCGCCTCTCGGGAGGCCAGCGCCAACGCACCGCGATTGCAGCGGTACTGGCGTTGGAAGCGCCGCTGGTCGTGTTCGACGACGCAGCTGCGCAGTTGGACCCGCCGGCTGTACGCGACTTTGCCCTGCTATGTCGGCGGCTCCATGCCGAAGGCCGGACGGTGGTTACCGCGTCCGGCCGCATAGACGATGGCGCGCGGGCAGCACAGCGCGTCATCGTCTTGAAGGGCGGGACCGTGCAGCTGCAGGGTCCGCCCGAAACGCTGCTGCGCGAACATGGTGCGCAGCTGGCCGCCTTGGGGCTGCTCCCCTCTCCCGGAGGGAGGGGGGACATGCCGCGTGAGCCGGGGGGGAATCCCGGCTCAGCAGCGGACCGCACTGGGCAGCCGTTGCTGGAGGTGAAGGGATTGCCCTTCACCTACCCCGGTAACCAGCGCCCGGCGCTCAAGGGCGTGAGTCTTGCCCTTGCGCCTGGCGAACGAGCCGTGCTGCTGGGTGAGAACGGCTCGGGTAAAACCACGCTCGGCAAGCTGCTTATGGGTCTACTCCCAGCACCGAAGGGATGCATGTGGTGGGAGGGCCAGGATATGGCGAAGCTACCCATTCACCGACTGGCTGCCGGGATTGGTTATGTATTCCAGCAACCAGAGCATCAGTTTGCAGCTGCAACGGTGTGGGAGGAATGCTTGTACAGCGTGCGCGCCAAGCTTGGTTTACGGACCGGGGAGCCGGTTCCCGTCGCATATGTGGAACGGGCGCAGCGCTTACTGGCAGCCGCCAGGCTGGGCCACAGGCTAGAGGTTTCGCCATACCTGTTAAGTGGAGGCGAAAAAAGGCTTTTGAGCGTTGCGGCACAGTTTATCCTACCCAAAAAGCTTTACATTTTGGATGAGCCAACTGCGGGAACGGATTACGAAGGGGCAAACATCCTGCTCCGTATGTGCACAGAGCAGTCTGCTGAAGGCGCGGCTTTTCTGATCATTACCCACGATTTGCAGATTGCTGAACGCTTTGCCAGCCATGTTCTTCGTATGGAAGAGGGGTATCTCTATAAAACGGAAGATAGCGGGAGTTAACATACGATTACAGTTGACAAAAATTAAGGATATGTAGACAATAATATATATACATCGTACAAAACAGGCGGCCTATATAGGCCGCCTGTTTACGATTATGCGGTGCGGGTAATAATCCATTCTGGAAAGGCAAACCGCACAGATACAACACAGTTTTTATAAGGGAAGGATTTGTGATTTGCTTGGGAAACGATAAACCCATGAAGCGCGGACTCGTGCTGACAGGTGTTCTATTGGCCACTTTTCTGGCCGCAATTGAAGGAACGGTTATCGGTCCAGCGGGACCGACGATTGTTAGCGAGCTGGGTAGCGTGAATTTGCTCAGTTGGATTTTTACGGCATATTTGCTGACGATGGCTGTGACCACGCCCATTTTTGGCAAGCTTAGCGATTTGTTTGGTCGAAAACCCATTTTTTTAATCGGCTGTTCGTTGTTTGTACTTGGCTCGTTGCTTTGTATGATGGCTGGTAGTATGGAGCAGCTTATTATCTACCGGGCTATACAAGGGATTGGTGCGGGTGGTGTCATCCCCGTTACCTTTACCATCATCGGTGATATATACAAAATGGAGGAACGCGGCAAAGTCCAAGGCATGATCAGCTCCGTATGGGGAATTTCTTCCCTGATCGGGCCTCTCTTGGGCGGTTATGTGGTTACCTATTTTGGCTGGGAGTGGATTTTCGGCTTTAACGTCCCCTTTGGATTGCTGGCTATGTTCTTCATCGCCCGTTACTTGCGTGAACAGGTAAGCAAGCGTACCGCACGTATTGACGTGCCGGGAGCGGTTACCTTTACCATCGGGATGACGGCCCTCTTGCTCGTATTGGCACTGGGTGGGCAGTATATCGGCTGGGCTTCTCCTGAATTGCTGGCCTTGGCTGCCGTAGCCATTTTGTTCCTGATTCTGTTTTTGGTTATTGAAAAACGCGCTCAGGAACCGATGGTGCCACTAAAGCTATTTCGGATACGGGATATTGCTTTTTCCTGTGCCGCAGCACTGTTAGTCAGCACTCTATTGATCGGACTGACTAGCTATCTTCCACTATGGATTCAAGGTATACACGGTGGAGATGCCGCTTCATCTGGTCTCGCCTTGGCTCCAATGTCCGTAGGTTGGCTATTTGGCTCCATGATCGGAGGACGCATTTTGCTGACGCTGGGCTCGCGTCGAACCTCTTTGATCGGGCTGACCCTGATTGTATTGGGTGCCTTCGTCATGACCTTGATGGGCCAAACGGCTCCGATCTGGCTGCTGTTCCTGTCTACATTATTGTATGGACTGGGATTCGGCTTCTCGATAACTGTGTTCACGATTATTGCCCAGTCCTCGGTCGGGTTCCAGCTGCGTGGCGCCTCTACAGCTTTGAATACATTCCTGCGCACGTTGGGGCAAACGATTGGGGTTGCAGCCTTCGGTTCATGGCTGAACTATCGCATCGCAGCCCAGACAGCCGATGGACAGCTAACTCAGCAAGGGGTTACGCAGGAGGATATTAATGGTCTGCTGGCCCCGCATGCTTCACAAACTCTAAGTGACAAGGTTGCCGGATTACTTCGTTCTGTACTGGAAAACAGTCTGCATTCCCTGTTCGTTATCATGGTCGTTATTGCAGTTATTAGCTGGTTTGTCGTCCTCGGATTGCGGAACCGTCCGCCGGGTACGGAAGAAGAGGCAGATCAGCGCGTAAAGACACCACAAAGAGAACACGCATAAAAAATAATATACATCTTTCAGGATAAAGAGACAGTCCGGTACACCAAATAAGGGTCCGGGCTGTCTCTTTATGCAATGGTCTCTCCTCCTACTGATTCAGCAAAATAGCCACCTCGTATAGGACCGATAAATTCCCAAGTATACAAAAAGGAGATAAAAACCCCCTAGAGTTGCTATATATTCATAGAGTATAGGTAACAAAATGGTAAAAAAGTCTTAAGAAATTGTAACAAAAAATGTGTTTCTGAATTGAGCTGTAGGGTACTAAGGAACCATTTTTATGAACCCGCTTACAAATCGGGCTTTGCATGATTTATTTTAGAACGATTTTTCATGTAAATGAAGCAACCAACCTAGCAAAATGGGACACGGAAAAAAATCAAGTAGCAAATATTTCTAAATGTAATAGGAATGAAAAAAAAGGAATTTTCAGAAAATTACTAGGAAAATATGAGGATGAAATTCATAGAGGAACCTGTTTTCTTACCTCACATAATAGGGCTTTTCAGTCTATATCAATCGTTTGACATACCATATAAAATGGCCCTACCAACCAAAAAGTTGGGTTTCAAATCTAGAGCATAATTAGATTAAGGGAGATGGAGTACTTGAAGTTTAACAAATGGTTCAGTAAAGCAGCCACTGCAACAGTAGCAACTACCTTGCTGTTAGGAGGCGGCGTTCAGGCTTTTGCTGAGGAAAATGATGCATCTGATCTCAAAACAGACAATGCATTTACGCAAATTACGCGTAATGACATGCTGAATATTTTCAAACAGCAAGGCAAAGAGAAATATGAGGTTCCGTCCTTCGATGCGTCTACAATTAAGAATATTCCTTCTGCTATGGGTCGCGACAGCTCAGGCAAGCTGATTGATTTCGATGTCTGGGACTCTTGGCCGTTACAAAATGCCGATGGCACAGTAGCCAATTACAAGGGGTACAATATCGTTTTTGGACTGGCAGGCGATCCTAAAAGAGGCGAGGATACATTCATATACCTGTTCTATCAAAAAGCGGGCAATACTTCACTGAGCGGCTGGAAAAACGCTGGCAGAGTATTTAAAGACAATGATAAACTGCTTGCCAACGATCCGATTCTAAAAAATCAGTCAGAAGAATGGTCAGGTTCAGCTACCTTAACCTCTGATGGACAAGTACGTTTATTCTATACCAGCAGACAGCCGTATGATCCGAATAACAAATTATACGGCAAGCAAACCTTGAGCACGGCTCAAATTAATGTCTCTCAGCCTGATGATAAGACACTGAAAGTAGATGGAGTCGAGGATTTGAAATCGATCTATGACGGTGGAGATGGGAAAATCTATCAAAATGTACAGCAAAGCGTCGGAGTGGATATGGATAATCATACCTTTAGAGACCCTCACTATGTCGAGGATCAAGGCCACAAATATATTATATTTGAAGCCAACACAGGGACAGAAACAGGCTATCAGGGCGAAGATTCGATTCAAAACCCAGCTTATTATGGCGGCAATAAGAAATTCTTCACGGAAGAGCAACAAAACCTGCTGCAAAGTCCTAAGAAAAAGGGAGCTGAGTTGGCGAACGGCGCACTGGGTATCGTTGAATTGAATGATGATTATACGTTGAAAAATGTAATGCCTCCTTTGATTGCATCCAATCTGGTAACAGATGAAATTGAACGGGCGAATGTGTTTAAAATGAACGGTTTGTGGTATTTATTTACGAGTACAAGAGGTTCCAAGGTGACTGTAGATGCGATCGGTGACGATGATATTTACATGCTGGGTTATGTTTCTACTTCCTTGACAGGGCCTTATAAACCGTTGAATGGAACCGGTCTCGTTCTTCATCAGGATCTGGATCGTGATGATATTACCTGGACGTATGCCCATTTTGCTATCCCGCAAGGCAAAGGTAATAACGTAGTTGTGTCGAGTTATATGACCAATCGAGGGCTTTTCCCGGATCACAAATCTACTTTCGCGCCAAGCTTCCTGCTGAATATTAAAGGTTCGAAAACCTCTGTTGTGAAAAACGGTATTCTGGAACAAGGGCAAATCACGATTGATCCAGAAAAGGACAAAAAAGAACCCCAAAATGAGTATGGCAAGAAATAAGTAGGTATAAGCAGTATGTCCGAAGGCGGCAGCTTGGTAGCAACCCGATCTGTCGTCCATCGGACGATACATAACGATGCAATGAGAGGTAAGGAGGATCGTCATAATGAGAAAAAAAGCTCCCAAGAATATTTGGATACGATCCGTTGTAATCATCACAGGCTTAACTATATTTATAGCTATGGGTTGGAGTATGTACCAACAGGATACAGCCGAACCCCCAAAATCTGCTGCAACTCCAAAAAATCAAGCGAATCAAAGTAAGCAAACAACACCGACCTACCGGTCAGCCTATCATTTTACCGTTCCGGATAAGTGGAAGAATGATCCGCAACGGCCCATTTATTTTGATGGAAAATACCATTATTACTATTTATATAATCGTGATTATCCCAAAAAGAACGGTACAGAATGGCGACATGCCACATCCACCGATCTGGTTCATTGGAAAGATGAAGGGGTGGCGATTCCCAAATATACGAACCCGAATGGAGATCCTTGGTCCGGTTCGGTCGTGATCGATGATAATAATACCGCAGGTTTTGGAAAAGGCACGCTGGTAGCCATTGTGACACAGCCCTCCGCAGATGGCGGAAAGCAGGAACAATTTTTGTGGTACAGTAAGGACAAAGGTAAGACGTTTACTTCTTACCGCAACAAGCCTGTGATGTCCAACCCCGGTACAAAGGACTTCAGAGATCCCAAAATCATCCGAGATCCTCAACGTAATCAATGGGTGATGGTCATGGCAGAGGGAACGAAGATTGGCTTTTATGAGTCTGATAATTTAAAGAATTGGCGGTATACGAGCGGCTTTCAAACAGAAAATATTGGGCTTGTGGAATGTCCTGACCTTTACCGGATGCGTGCGGATAATGGAACCTATCAATGGGTTCTGGGTGTGAGCGCCAATAGCAAATCAACAGGCGGACCCAACACGTATGCCTACTGGACGGGAGATTTTAATGGAGAAGCATTTCTCCCTAATCACAGTGAACCTGAGTGGCTGGATTATGGGTTTGACTGGTATGGTGCAGTTACGTTCGAGGAAGGAAAAGGCAAAGATAAATATAGTAACCGTTATGCTCTGGCCTGGATGAATAATTGGGATTATGCCAATAACACGCCTACCCTAAAGGAAGGCTTTAATGGAATGGATTCGATTGTTCGCCAAATTCGGCTGAAACATACGGAAGATGTTGGATATCGTTTGGTTTCACAGCCGGTACCCCATTTGGAGCGATTCCAAACATCCAAAAAATCATTAGGAACAATTAAAGTAGAGGGTGCTCACCGGCTTCCGGTTTCAGGCGATGCCTATCAGTTAGAGGCGGATGTATCTTGGTCTACGATTAAAAATGTAGGATTGAGGCTTCGAGAGTCGACGGATGGCAAGCGTCATGTCGATGTGGGTGTCTCAGTGGACGGTCAATACTCCTACGTAAATAGAGCCAACACCGGGCAGCCGGATCAGAGTGGAAAATATGTGGAGAGCAAGGCGCCTTTTGATGCTAATAAGAAAAAGGTCCACCTGAACATTCTCGTCGATAAAACCAGCATTGAAGTGTTTGTAGATGGTGGAGAAGTAGCTTATTCCTCTTTAATATTCCCACGATTAGAGGATCAGAAAATTACTCTTTTTTCCGATGGCGGTCCGGCAGTGTTTAACAATGTAGTGATCAAGCATTTTAGCCGATAGCAGGTACTTATGCTGTTCGTAAGCTTAGGCATATTTCGCTCTATCCAGGTATATAAAAAGTCCACCCATGAATATTAGGGTGGACTTTTCTGTGTAAATCTAAATTTTCGTTTTAGCACAGCTATAAGATTGTTCGTTTATTCACAAACGATTAGTTGCTAAAATTACTATTCATTCTATTTGTGATAAGGTGACAAGTTATCAGCGCTACGGCCCAATTTTTTGAGCAAGCCGATGAGTTGATCTCTTTCGGTTTCACTAATTCCGCTAAAGGCACGTTCAATCTGACGTGTATAATCAGGATAAATTTCGTCCATGACACGTTGTCCTTCGTCCGTCAATTCTGCATATATAATCCGACGATCTTGGTCGCACGGGTGACGGTGCAAATAACCGCGGCTTTCCAGTTTGTCGATAACATAAGTGACATTTCCGCTTTGCAGAAGCAGCTTTGCTCCAATTTGTTGGATTGGCTGCGCGCCTTTGTGATATAAAACTTCCATCACGGCGAAGGCCGTTGGGTTAAAGCCCACCGTTTTGATGCCAGCAACCGCATGTTCGTTTACACTTTTGAATGACTTGGCAAACACGCTATACAAATGCATGGATTGCTGTGTCACCAATGTTCGGTAATCTATCATCTTCATTCCGCCTTTATGTATGGATTTGGGCATCCTTTGACCGCTCGGCTCGGATGACCGGGCAACCATACCCTTGTTACTAGCATAAAGGGATTTACGTAGCGAAAACATGCGATTTGTCACAGTAGCTGCTTTTTTAACTATTTAATTTCAAAGCTTTAAAGTAAATTTTTGAAAAATAAAGGTTTTGAATGTAAAAATACTGTTCCGGTTGGTTATATTAAAAATAACATACCTAGTTTGATGAACCCCAATTAACCAAATAAGTTACTTCAGAGGAGATGAAACACATGGATACAGGTTCTTTCCGTTTTCAATTTCGTGATCCGCAGCAAGCCGCCCAAGCCTGTGAAACATTAAAGGAAATTGGATACTCCGCCAGCACAAATGGTGACACAGGTCTCAGTGTTCATATTGAGAACCAGGATGTGCTGTCTGCATTGGAAATTTGCCAAGCCTATGAAGGAAGCATGATTGAGGTAGGGACTCTTTTCTCTAAACCGGATCAATATCCCGGTTTGCAAGGAAATATAGGTGTACAACATCCAGGTTATAGCCCGGAAGATTGGATTATCCCGGCACACACGATCAACGAAGACTGGAGCGAAGCGTATAAAAATGGCTCCTCTCAAAAGTACACTAATACGATGGAGGAGCACAACGTCAGCTCTGATCAACAACCTGAAGACGATGTGGATGGATTTTCTGGAAGCATCCATATCTGATTTTGTCCTAAAAGTCATGATTAGAATTTGAGTCCTCACTGTTCAACTCATATTAGGATAAAGCTCCTATAAGACCATTAATTATTATGGCTTTGGAGGAGCTTTTTTTGTGTGAGAAAAACTCAGTTAGAAGTTTCACCAGAATTGGAATTCTGTAGGATATGCATAAATAGCAACGACAGCAGGGAATAACAATTTCAGAAAGGAGGTTTTGACCTTGCAAAAATTAGGAGTTCACGAAAAATTGGAATTACATGAGCTACTTACGTTTAAAACAACTTGCCTGACAAAAGCCCAAACCATGATTCCTTTAGTATCAGACACAAATTTAAAAAACATTTTGCAGCAGGATGTAAACGGTGGTACACAAGATATTCAACAACTTAAAAATCTGCTCGTGTAATTTAAAGGAGGATTAACGTGAATTCTATTGTTCAGAACATGACTGGAATGGGCGGAATGACGGATCAGGTGATCGCTTCTGACCTGTTGATTTCGGCTAAAAGTGGAATTAAAAGCTATGCAATTGCCCTGACAGAGTCAACCAGCTCGGAAGTTCGCAATGTTCTTTGCGACCAATTGAGCAAAGCTGTTAATCTTCATGAACAAATTTTTAATTATATGAAGAACAATGGCTACTATAATGCTTATGATCCAGAGCAGCAAATTCAAATGGATATCCAAAATGCGGACAAGGCACTTTCTATGTCTAAATTTTGATAATTAATCATTAACGCAACAAAAGATCTATTTAGTCCCAAATGAAGTCTCTGGTTTTATGTAGAAAAAGCATCAGCAAACCTTAAACGAGTTTGCTGGTGCTTTTTTATTACATAAATAGTCACACTTCTAATCTAGAAATCACAAATGACGAAATGAATTGCTGTCCACATGAAATATGGTGAAGAAGGCAATCATAATATCGGAGAACTAGGTCTCAATATCAGGAATAGGGTGATTTTCATTATGGGCAAGTCTTCAGCTGTTAAGCAAAAAGATCAAAAACTAAAATGGTGGCAATTAAGCTTATTAGGAGTTGCAGGTACCATTGGTACAGGATATTTCCTCGGGTCTGGCTTGGCGATCTCCATAGGTGGTCCAGCAGTGCTGATTGCATACTTTTTTGCAGCAGTGGGAACATATGTGGTGTTTGATGCCCTTTCGCGCATGACGGCAGATCATCCTGAACAGGGTTCTTTCCGTTCCTATGCCCAAAAAGCATTTGGAAGCTGGGCAGGATTCGGTAGTGGATGGGTGTATTGGTTCTCAGAATTGCTTATCAATGGGAGCCAACTAACCGCGCTATCTATATTCTCACGCTTTTGGTTTCCTCAGGTACCGATGTGGATATTTGCAGCAGGCTTCGGGATTTTAGGGCTTGTGATTGTTTTTTTTGGCAATAAGGGTTTTGATCGAGTTGAAAATGTACTGGCCATCATTAAGATGGCAGCTATTGTTATGTTTCTGGTTTTGGCCGTTGCTCTTTTGGCAGGCTGGATCGGAGGAGGAAAATATAATCCGAAGTTCCCCATCAGTTACAAAGAATTTTTTCCGACTGGGGGCATAGGATTGTGGTCATCTTTTATTTTTGCCTTTTATGCATACGGAGGTATTGAAGTGCTCGGAATTATGTCTAATCGGCTTCAAAAACCGGAGGATGCACCTAAAGCAGGCAAGGTAATGCTGATTACACTGGTTGCAGTGTATGTGATTTCAATTGGTCTGGCTGTGTCTATGGTGCCATTAAGTGCCTTTAACCCGAAAGAAAGTCCTTTTGTGCTTGCGCTTAGCAGTGATCACCTGGTTTTTGTGCCTCATTTATTTAATGGAGTGCTTATTATTGCAGGGTTCTCCACAATGACAGCATCCCTATACGCAGAGACATCTATGATGCTTACGCTTGCACAGGAAGGAGATGCGCCCAAATTATTTTCACGGAAGTGGAAGGGCAAATATCCCCTTTATGCACTTAGTTTGATCTCCGTTGGATTAATATCAGCCATCGTAATGTCGTTGCTGCTACCGGGAAAAGTATATGAATATATCACTACAGCAGCGGGTTTAATGCTGTTGTATAATTGGTGCTTTATTTTGCTGTCTTCAGGTAAGCTACTGGAATCGAGCAGATCAAACAATATTAAACGTTGGATTGGATTATTGTTGATAGCTATGGCCGTGGTCGGATCATTTTTTCATAAACTTAGCCGCCCGGGAGTGTACATCAGCTTACTGCTTGTCTTGTTAATTGCAATATGTGACCTCATTGTACAATGGGTTCGCCGAAAGCACGACAAGGAATCTCGTTAACGTTGTCAGTGAGTTAAGCGTTAGCGTAAAAAAAGTAATTGAAATGCTTGTACGCCAAAATAAAAGCCAAAACCGATAAGAGATAATCCGGACATCCAAGAAATGGTTTTAAGCAAGCCGGTTTTTAAGAACCGCCGGAAAATACTTGAAGCGGCTGCCATGGTCACATCCCAGAGTAACACGCCTAATACAATCGCTCCGCTATAGATCATTAGCTGTTGTACTGGATATGTATTAGCGACGTTTGCGAGTATGGATCCGTAAATGCCAAGCCAAAAAAGGATGGAGAGGGGATTAAATAATGACATTAGAAAACCGGACATAAATGAGTTACTTAATGTATTACCATTTCCCCTTAATTCGGATTCTGAAATCACACCTGCATTTTTGATGCTTTCAATACCTGTATACACAAGTACGAAAAAACCAAACAGCCATAAAAAAGCTTTGACAAACGGAGCATTAAGAAGGTGAATCATTCCCAAATAAACAAGCAGCATATAGATAATGTCTGCGGTTATTGCACCAAGCCCAATAAACCAGGCGTGCCAAAAACCATTCTTGATACCTCGATCCAACTGTGCGGCATTAATCGGTCCAATAGGGGCCGAAAGTGACAGACCAAGAAAAATATAACTGATAAAAGTATTAATGGTGACTCCCTCCTTGTTTTTTATTGGATGTTATGTATTTTGTCTATTTAAGTTTATTCGGACAAACCCATTTATAAGACCATATTTTTTGTGCGTATATTGTAGGAGTAGCCTCGTTATTGCCAACCAACCTATCAATGAATTAAATCTAAAAAAGGAGCTCTAATTCCGTTCACACAAGGATTAGAGCTTTTTTAATGACAGGTTATAAAAAAAGTTTATTTGATCGAATAATTGGGGTTGACACTTTTATTGAAAGCGCTTATATTTATCTCGTGAACAATACGTTATATAACGTTATATAAAAAGGAGAGATAAAAATGAATGTACAACAGACGGTTCAGACGATTTATGAACAAGCAAGCGGAGAGATTTCTGAGGTGTATTTAGTAGCCTGCGGGGGCTCATTAGTCGATATGTATCCCTCAAAATATTTTTTGGATAGTGAAGGAAAGAAGCTGGTAGCAGGGATGTATACGGCGAATGAGTTTGTGCACGCACTGCCAAAACGATTAGGTAAAAACGCTGTAGTCATCGTGTGTTCCCATGGAGGAAACACGCCGGAATCGGTTGCAGCTGCTAAATCAGCCAAAGAGAAAGGCGCTTACACCATCGGCTTAACCCACAATAGTGAAGCGACACTGCTCAATTATTCTGATTATTCATTCCTCTACGAGTGGGGAGATGAGAGCGATGTCAAAAATAACCCGATGGCTATTATTTTGGAGCTTGCTGTTGAGTTGCTTCAAATCGCTGAAGGCTATGTGCATTATCAAGCTTTCCAGAACGGCTTGGGAGCAATTAATGGAATTATTAACCGGGCCAAAATACAAGTTGAACCGCGTGCCAGTGTATTCGCTGACAAATATCGCAATGAAAACCTCTTCTATATCCTGACCAGCGGAGCTTCTTATGGACATGCGTACGGATTTGCTATCTGCTCTCTAATGGAAATGCAATGGCTTCATGCGGCTTCAATCCATTCGGGTGAATTTTTCCACGGACCGTTTGAAGTAACGGATAAAGAAACTCCATTTATTCTGATGATCAACGAAGGACGCACACGGGCATTGGATGAGCGGGCACAGACTTTCCTGAATCAATATGCCGAGAAAGTAGAAGTGATCGATGCGAAGGAGCTTGGAATCGGAACCATTGCCGACGAGGTCGTCGAGTTTTTTAACCCGGTTTTATTTTACAGCATTGTATGTGTTTATCGTGAAGCACTCGCAAATGTACGCAATCACCCACTGGAAACTCGCCGTTATATGGGCAAAGTAGCTTACTAAGCGCACTTACCAACAGGAGGTAACCATCATGAAAGTTCTAGGCATTGGCGATAATGTGGTAGATAAATATGTTCATCTGCGCATGATGTATCCTGGCGGCAATGCGCTTAATTTCAGTGTGTTTGCCAAAAAAGCGGGAGTAGATGCAGCCTTTATCGGAGTATTCGGAGATGATAACGAAGCACAGCATGTAGAACACATTCTCCGTGAGCTGGAAATCGACATTTCACGGTGCAGATATCACAGCGGTGAGAACGGCTGCGCACGTGTAACCCTGGAAGACGGAGACAGAGTATTTCTGGGCAGCAATGAGGGAGGAGTTACACGTCTCCATCCGCTGAAGCTGAGTGAAGATGACAAGGCCTATGTTGGCGGGTTCGACCTTATTCACACCGGCTTGTACAGTCATACAGGGCACTTGCTGCCTGAATTGAAGATGCTGGGAATCCCTCTTTCTTTTGACTTTTCGGATGATTTCATAGATGCACAGGTGGAGAAATATATTGCGTACGCCGATTTCGCTTTCTTCTCTTGCAGCCATATGACGGATGAAGAGACGCAGAACTATATCCGCTCCAATCGAAAAAAGGAGGGGCAAATTCTGGTAGCCACACGCGGCGGAGATAGATCTATCGCCTATGATGGTACTAAGTTCTATTTTCAAATGCCTGATTCCGTGGACGCTGTGGATACGATGGGGGCAGGAGACTCTTATATAACCGCCTTTTTACTGAGCTTTTTGAAAAATGGCAACATTCAGGACGCTATGGCAGAAGGCACGAGGGTTGCCGCCCAGAGCTGTCTGGTAGAAGGTTCTTTCGGATACGGCGTCCGCTACTAAAAAATTATGTTCAAATATCTTCACTTGTAAGAATATGTAACATTTGATACTCTAAGTGGGAGTAATATAACGTTATATGACAAGTGAGGGCACAGTATGTTGAATTCAGACCAAGCAGAGCCATTATATATTCAATTACAAAAAGCGGTCAAAACGGCTATTCATAATGGAACATTTACGCAGGGAAGCCGTATACCGACCGAAACTGAGCTAAGCGAGACCTACAATGTAAGTCGAATTACCGTAAGAAAAGCCATTGCCGAATTGGTTCATGAAGGTTATCTGACCAAACGTCAAGGAAAAGGTACCTTTGTCAATGTACCCAAAATTGGGCGGAAGATTGAACATGTCATCAGCTTCACGGCTGCCTGCAAATCCAACGGCCTATCTTCACACAGTGTGGTCACAGAACGTGAAATCATAGAAGCAGATGAGGAAATGGCACATCAGTTGCAGCTGCTACAAGGAGAACAAGTGTTATATATTCAGCGCAAAAGATACGCCGGTGATCGACCACTAATGCTGGAGAATAACTTTTATCCTTATGACCGATTTTCTTTTCTAATGGAAGAACAGTTGGTGGACTCTGTATACGAACTGTTGCGTCATAAATACAGCATTGATCCTAACCAACCAGGAGAGACGATATTACAAATCGCTTTGGCGGATGAATATCAGGCAAAGCTGCTGGAGACGGCCATCGGACAGGCGTTGTTCTACATGCACACGATTATTTATGATCAGCATGGAGGCCCCGTTCATGTAGGTAAACAGTACATCATTGGAGATCGTTATCAATTCTCAATATAAATCCGTTGCCTGTTATGTAAATGTATTCAGGTACGGCGCAGCTTCTGCTTCCACTCTATAAGAGAAGCAGAAGCTATATTATAACGTTATATTACGTTATGTAGTGAGGCGGATGAATAATGAGGGGGTGAAATTGTGCAAGGGAAGAATGATACATTAGCGGACAAAGTTTTACTGTCAAATGCTATTTTTAATGGCTTAGAAAATGAAGCCTCGCCGGGGTTTATTGCACTGCGAGGAGAATGTATTGCAGCAGTGGGGCGTCCCGAGGAGGCACAAGCTTGGATAGGAGCGGGAACGGTTGTCTGTGATTTGGGCGATGCTTTTATCATGCCAGGAGTTCATGACAACCATGTATTTTTTACCGGATATATGTCGATGCATCGGGGCGTGGATTTGACTCATGCAGCCTCTATTGAAGAAGCAATGGAATCCATGCTACAAGCGGCAAACAACCTTCCGCCAGGGAAAGATGTAACCGCTTACGGCTGGAGCGAGGAAGGTTGGGGCAAGCTGCCTGAGCAAAGCTTGTTAGACGAGCTGTTCCCTGATCGGGCGGTAATTGCCATTAACCTAAATAAAAGCTACTGCTGGATGAACCGACTGGCTCAGGAGAAATATCAATTTTTGCCGGATCAATGCAGTGCTGAGGCACGCGCTTTGCTGCTCCAAGCTATGATGAAGGATCACAGCCTTGTCAAACAAGAGTTTATGGAGTTTTGCCGCATACTAGCTGCACGAGGAGTTACCTCCATAAAAGATATTGGCTTTGACCGGCATAGCGAGCTGCTGCCGATTCTAGAAGAATTGAAAGAAACAGGAGAACTGCCGCTCCGATTTCATTTCTCACTTGAACCCGTTGTTGAACCGTTGGATATTGGCACCGGTATGAAGTATAAAGCACTTTATAATGGGGACCTTATTCGTTTCCAAGGATACAAGCTGATGCTTGACGGCGTCGTAGCAGATCATACGGGGGACATGCTGGAACCGTACGCAGATATGCCTGAAGTCACGAATTTGAGGACGGTTGATTACGAAAAAATTGAAGCCTCTGTGCTGGAAGCGGACAGCCAAGGTATCAAATGCTGCCTAACTGCAGAAGGTGATGCTGCGATTCGCCAAGCGGTATCCATGATTGAAAAATGCCGCGAACAACAAGGTAATAACCTTATCAGACATTCTATCAGTGATCTAGAGTATCCTCATCCAGATGATTTGATCAGAATGGGCGAAAACGAAATTTTTGCCGAAGTCTACGCCCAAATCCTGCTACTGAATCCAACCTATGAAGAGGCCTATATGCCTGTTGTGGTAGGCAAAGGTAATGAGAACCGATTTTATAATTATAAATCTATGCTGGAGGCTAACGTGCCAATAACCATTGGGACTGATCTGCCTTTATTTATCACGAGTGTTCCTGATTCACTGTACTCAGCTTCTCATCGGTTATTTCCGGACGGATCACCTGCTAGAGGCTGGTATCCCGATCGTGGTATGCCGCCATCCGAAGTTTTAAAAGCATGGACCATTAATGGAGCCAGACATTGTTATATGGAAGAGGTCACAGGCACGCTGGAGGCTGGAAAATATGCTGACATCGCCGTTTTTGACCGCAACCTTCTTAATGCATCCGCTGGTGATATCAGGGATGCCCAAGTGATACTGACCATTATGGGAGGGAAGGTTACTTATAACCATTCTTGGAATGAGGGATAAACATGAACATCGAGAAAAAGAAATGGAAATTATCCTTGCCCCATAGCTATACCTTAATATTTTTGATTATTATTACAGTCGCCGCATTGACATGGATTGTACCCAGCGGACAATTTGACCGGCATGAAGTTACAGTGAACGGTGTGACCAAAACCGCGATCGTTTCGGGAACCTATCACACTGTACCCAAAAGGGGTGAGAACGGTGATTTAAGACAAGGACTCCCCCAAATCCTAAGCGCTCCTATTGAGGGGATTATCAATGCCGCCGATGTGGTCTCTTTTGTCCTTATTGTGGGCGGCTCCTTCGGGATTATACTGCAGACGGGAGCCATTGACCGTGCCCTGACAGCTCTTGCCAGACGGCTGAAGAATAAGGGGATTCTGCTTATTCCAATAGCCATGGTTATATTCAGTCTCGGAGGCTCTACCTTTGGGATGAGCGAAGAAATTATTCCGCTTTATGCGATTTTTATTCCATTAATGTTTGCCCTAGGCTTCGATTCTATGACTGCTATTCTCATTCTATTTCTGGGAACGCAAATTGGCTATGTTGGTTCGACTGTTAATCCATTTTCAGTATTGATTGCCCAGGGGATCGCAGGAGTGGAGGGGAATCCTCAGCTCTGGCTGAGATTTATAGAATGGCTTGTATTTACTATGATTTCTATTGCCTTTACGATGTGGTATGCGCACCGGGTTAAGAGAAATCCGGAGAAATCCATTGTTTTTCAGAGTGATATTATAAATCGCGAGCAGTTTATAAAAGAAAATACAGGTGAGGACGTCGTCTTCACGTTTCGGGACAAATTAATTATAGGTGGATTTATTGTAACGCTTGGAGCAATTGTCTGGGGAATTTTGGCCAAAGGCTGGTATATGACTGAAATCGGCGCCCTTTTCTTCGCACTCGGTCTTTTTGTCGGGGTAGTTACTAAAATGAGCCAGAAGGAAATAGCTGAGAATTTTGTAAAAGGGTGTGGAGAATTCATCTACGCTGCAGTGATCATAGGTCTCGCCCGCGGAATTCTGATTATCGCCGAGCAGGGTATGATCATCGATACCGTATTGAATGCACTCGCAAGCATTCTGGAAGGATTGCCAAGTTACTTGTTCACTACCATTATGTTGGTTGCACACAATATTATTACTTTCCTGGTCCCATCTTCTTCGGGGGAAGCAGCACTAACAATGCCTGTACTTGCACCGCTTGGCGATCTTGTAGGTATCAATCGTGAAGCAGTAGTCACAGCGTACCAATTCGGTAACGGGTTAACCAATCTCATTTCACCGACAGGCGGAGTACTGTTGGCTGGATTGGCCATTGCCCGGATCAGCTTTGGACAGTGGCTGAAGGTAATCTTCAAGCTATTCCCCATCCTGTGGTTAGTTGCTGCTATTTCGGCTGCGATTTCGGCTGCGGTGGGTATCTAATAAATCAAGTGAGAGCCCCTGTCTTTTAGAGACAAGGGTTCTTTTTGTGCATAAGTTTACGAGAAAAATGAATAATATGGATAGCATTTTCCTAAGGAGGAAATAAAATTGATGCACGCTGATAATAGATTACTCATTGCTGCTCTAGGCGGTGTTAATGAAATCGGGAAAAACATGTATTTCATCCAATACGATCAGGATATTGTCGTTATCGATTGTGGCTCCAAGTTTCCTGATGAGAACTTGCCTGGTATTGACCTTATTGTGCCCGATGTCACCTATCTGCTGGAAAATCAAGATAAAGTCAGAGCGCTCATTGTGACTCATGGGCATGAGGATCACATCGGAGGTATTCCCTATTTGCTGAAGCAGATTAATATGCCCGTTTTTGGCACAAAGCTCACCATCGAATTAATTAAGATTAAGTTAAGGGAGCACAATCTTTTACGTGATGCTGAGCTTCATCTTATAGATGCAGATTCAACCGTTCAAGCGGGAACGATTCAGGCCTCCTTTTTCACCACGGTCCACAGTATTCCGGATTGCCTGGGTGTCTTTTTTCAGACACCGGAAGGCAATGTGGTCCATACCGGGGATTTCAAATTCGATATGTCTCCCGTAAGCGGACCTTTTCCCGATCTTCATCGAATGGCTGAAATAGGAAAGAAGGGGGTAAAAGTGCTGCTCTCCGAAAGTACAAATGCGGAAAGGCCAGGATTTACCCCTTCAGAACGTTTGGTTGGCGGGCATATTCTAGATGCATTTGCCAGAGCCAAGCAGCAGGTATTTATCTCCACGTTCGCTTCTAATGTGAACCGTGTTCAACAAGTCATTGACGCGGCTGTGGAAACAGGTCGCAAACTGGTTTTACTCGGACGCAGTATG
Organism: Paenibacillus sp. MZ03-122A; assembly: GCF_024213325.1. Classification (NCBI taxonomy): domain Bacteria; kingdom Bacillati; phylum Bacillota; class Bacilli; order Caryophanales; family Paenibacillaceae; genus Paenibacillus; species Paenibacillus sp. MZ03-122A. The sequence goes on from NZ_JANAVI010000005.1 coordinate 382,183, forward strand.
GTAAATGTGGTTTCGGTGGCCAAGGAGCTGGGCTTCTTGCATATGCCTGAGGATTTGTTGATTGAGCCGGGGGAAACAGAGCGGTTCCCAGCAGAAGAAATTGCAGTTTTATGTACCGGTAGCCAGGGAGAGCCGATGGCCGCATTGTCACGTTTAGCCAATTCCCTGCATCCCAAAATCGAAATTTTGCCTGGTGATACGGTCATCATTGCTGCGGGAGCCATACCGGGGAATGAGCGAAACCTTTCCCAGGTTATTGATAACTTGTATGTGCTCGGTGCCCAGGTTATTTATGGATCAGGCAGTTCCACGGGGATGCACGTATCCGGTCATGGCAGTCAGGAAGAATTAAAATTAATGATGACCCTGATGAAACCGGAGTATTTGATTCCCATACACGGTGAATTCAGGATGTTGTATCAGCATCGTCAGCTAGCGGAGTCTGTGGGGATTCCGATGGAGAATGTATTTATCGTCCATAACGGTGACACTATTCAAATCGAAGAGGGAAGAGCATCCCTGGGGCCCAAAGTATCAGCCGGCAATAGCTTGGTAGACGGGTTGGTAACAGGGGACGTAGGTAATATTGTACTACGAGACCGTAAAAAGCTTTCTTCAGACGGAATGCTGATTATTGTGATGACGTTGAGCAAAAACGAGAAGCAAATGCTCGCAACGCCAGAGGTCATTTCAAGAGGCTTTGTATATGTTAAGGATTCGGAAGAGCTCATGAGTCAGATCCACGACACGATTATGTCCACAGTGAACGAGTTAACAGAAATCGAAATGAGTCAGTGGGGACTGATTAAGCAGATGTTAAAAGATGATGTTGGCCGGTTTATTTACAGTCAGACGAAGAGAAGACCCATGATTTTACCTATCATTATTGAGGTATAGAATAGCGGCAAATGTCAAAACAAGATAGAGCTTGTTCAATACGCGATTATTCAAAAAAAGACTTAAATCAGCAATACAACTGATTTAAGTCTTTTTCATTTCCTGTTTTTCCTACAAATGCGGTTGTAATGGCGGTTTCTAGCGAAGCGGAGGATTTGAATCTGGAGAAGCGACAGCGATCGTAAGATCAAATCCTACGCGTAGTGCCTCCAACTCCTACAGCATCATGTTTAAAGCCGCTTGGGTTCCTGCTGTATGCCCTGTCGTAAACGCCGCTGTAATATTATAACCACCTGTGTAACCGTGAATATCGAGAATCTCACCGCAGAAGAACAATCCAGGCATCAGCTTGGACTCCATTGTTTTCGGATTAATTTCCTTCAAATTCACACCGCCCCCGGTAACAAATGCTTCCTTCAGAGAGAGCGTACCGTTCACACGGATTGGAAACGCCTTAATGCGATGAGCAAGTTCTTGCCATTGCTGCTTGGGAATATGATCATAGGTCAAGTCCTCACGCAGTTCGGCTTGCTGGAGCAACAATGGAATCAAGCGTTCCGGTAAATAAGGCTTAAGCACATTTTTGATCGCTTTTTTAGCATCGACCGATGCCAATTCCAGCGTCTCACGGTAGACTTCATCGGCAAGTTTGTGAGGCTGTAAATCCAGAGTCAACAACACCGTGTTTACCTTATCCTTTTTCATTCCCTTGACGACAAACTGACTGCAGCGCAAAGCAGTTGGGCCAGATAAACCGAAATGTGTAAAAATCATATCTCCTTCATGGACGACAACTTTTTTTTGCTTAGCATTCCATACGGTCAGGCTGATATCGCGTAAGGATAGTCCCTGAAGCTCTTTCGTCTGGATGAACGCCTCGCCTGAGGTCAACGGCACCTCTGTTGGGTACAGTTCCGTAATCGTATGCCCTGCTTGTTCTGCCCATGCATAGCCGTCACCTTCCGAGCCTGTATGCGGGACGGATTTGCCGCCAACGGCTACAATGACATTACGGCTATGTAATATTTCACCGGAACGCAGCCGCACCCCAGCCGTATGACCTTCATTGTAAATAACCTCTTGAACAGGACAGCTTGTCCGAATCTCGACTCCTTGAGAGCGTACCTTGTTGATCAAAGCATCGACAACTGTTTTGGCTTTGTCCGTCACTGGAAACATACGCCCATTGTCTTCTTCCTTTAAGGCTATACCCAGCTGTTCAAAAAAGGCGATGATATCCCGATTGCCGAAAGCCGCCAGTGCACTGTGCAGAAAACGGCCATTGCCGGGAATGTGTCGAATGAGTTCGTCCAGCTCTTTGGCATTCGTGACATTGCAACGGCCTCCACCAGAGATCCCCAGCTTTCGCCCGAGCTTATTTCCTTTTTCAAGCAAAAGCACCTTGGCGCCCTCACCGCTGGCAGCGGCAGCAGCCATTAATCCGGCTGAGCCGCCTCCGATTACAATAACGTCGTAAGTCATAAACCTCTTCCTTTTCGTCGACAAATTTTCAAAAAATTCAGAATGATGTAACCGATTTTCCATCATATCGTAATACCGTCGCTTTAGATAGCCTTAGAGCACAGAAAACACGTATATATTTCAATTTTAAAGAATTTAAAACACGTAAAAACGTTCCTCTTATATACATCTGGTATTTAGCAGATTTTGTCGTTCTACACCGGGATTTTAACACATATATTGTAATATATTGTAGCCTGTGCTTTAATTCAACTAACGGCGTCAAGGAAAGATGATGAGGGGGAGAAGTCCTTGTTAATTGCGTTGAAGGAAAGTGTGCTCCAAGTTCTCCTTGCCGTTATATCGGCGGGTTTTTTCTCTATATTAACGGATTATGGGGATAAGAAAAAGGTTTGGGGCGGCAATCTGCTTCCTGGACCTAATCAAGGAATACTGTATCTGTGTTGCTTGCCAGCCATATTGCTATGTACACTCTTTCAATATCAGTCTCCGTATGGTCTACCCTCCAATCTCGGTATTATTCCCCTTGCTGTTGGCATCATGTACGGTAGACGTCGCACTGCCTTCGTGCTCGCTGCTTCCGCACTGATGGGTGTTCTGATTATAGCCCAGTCGACAGAAATGTCCCCGATGTTTGTGGGCACGGGGTTTATCCTTTTTCCTTTTATGCTGCTGCATGTCAAGTTTTTTCAAAGAGGAACCTTGTTGGACAAAAAACTCCTAATCTCCGCATATGTTGTGGCTGATATGCTGTTTAAGGCGATATTTCCGCTACTGTGGGGCAAACAGGATATTGCGGTATACGTTCCTGACTTACTTACAACGTTCTGGAATATTGGTGCAGGGGTGCTGGCAAGTTTTACGGTTGTGAGTCTGATGCATAATGCCTTTGAGAAGCTGGCGCTGCGGCGTGATGTGACTGAATTTACGAGCAAATACTTAATTGAAGTGGATAAGCTGCGTCAAGTTATGGATTTGATGCCGTTATCTCTTGTTACTCTGGACAGCGAAGAACGAGTTATACATATGAACAAAACGATGCTGGAACTCTACCAGGACTTCGATCCCTACATTACACTGCCTGAGGTAGTAGGCCGTCCATTGACCTCGTTATATGGTTTTAGCGCTTTGCCTGTGGTTAACGAACGAGTTGCAAAAGCGTTGGAAGGAGAGGCGGGTGCTGATTTTATAAATGTTACTCCCAAAGTATTCTTCTCAAGTTTCCTTCCTATTCGGGATAAACATGTAAACCAAACGACAGGCGTCATTATCGCCTTGCAAGATATTACAGAGCTGGAGACGCTGCGCAGTGAGCTAGGCAACTTTGAAAGGCTCAGTCTGGTCGGACAGATGGCAGCGGGCATTACTCATGAAATACGTAATCCGATGGCGGTTGTGCGTGGTTTTTTACAGCTTATGCGTGAGAAAAGTCCAGAATCTCTCAACCATTACTACCGCATTGTGATGGAGGAACTCGATCGGGCGAACGGAATTATTAACGATTTCCTTTCACTGGCCCAGAATCGGATTGTCGAGAAGGAGCAATGTCATCTGCATGATATTATTCGCGAACTGACGCCTTTATTGTGGGCAGATGCGAATCTGAGAGGACAGACGATTGAGCTAAAGCTGGAGGAGCATGTGACGATGCTGCATTTGAACCCTAAGGAAATGAAGCAGTTGCTGCTTAATTTATCACGTAATGCGATGGAAGCTATGGGAGAAAAAGGGGTGCTGACTATTTCTACTCATGAGGAAGAGGATTTTGTGGAACTGGAAGTAAAGGATACAGGTCCGGGAATTCCGCAAAAACAGCTTGAAAAGCTGTTCCAACCTTTTTACACAACCAAAACGAAAGGTACAGGTTTGGGGTTGGCCTTATGTCAAAGTATAGTGGAGCGTCATCACGGTACGATTGCCGTAGACTCGGTGGAGGGAATGGGCACGCAGTTTAAAGTCCGATTGCGCAGAACCGTCCCGACTTACCGGGATCACGCTGAACCTTCTGTCATAAATTCGATACAGAAATAATCGTGCAAATATATAGCCGGATTTTTGCAAATTACGTGAAAAAGATTGTATAATGAAGTTTAGATGTCCATGCCTTTACTACGGCAAAGGATGAAATTAAAAACGTAGTATACATGATTTTTGGAAAAGGAGTGAAAGAATATGTCTATGTCTTTCGATCAATATATGAGAGATTCAGTTCAGCCAATGCGCGATGAACTGACGAATCTTGGGATTCAGGAACTGCGTACTTCTGAAGATGTGGAGGCCAAGCTTCCTAATGCTAAAGGGACAGTGTTGGTTGTTGTGAACTCGGTATGTGGTTGTGCCGCAGGCCAATGCCGCCCGGGTGTGGCTGAAGCGCTGAAGCATGATCTTACGCCAGATCATCTGTATTCGGTTTTTGCCGGACAGGACAAGGAAGCAACGGCAAAGGCTCGCGAATTTTTCGCACCTTACCCACCGTCATCCCCTTCTATCGCGCTGTTGAAAGACGGCGAACTGGTTCACTTCATCGAGCGTCATCAGGTGGAGGATCGTTCGGCAGATCAGATCGCTGCTGATTTGACCAGTGCATTTGATCGTTTTTGCCGGTAAGACTGCTCAAGCTATGCCCCGCATTTTTCGCCTGCGAAACTTGCCGGGGCTTTTGCATGTTGGCTTGTGAAGGAAATTCCTAAAAAAGAGGTGCTTATCTGATGAGTTTGCAGGAACAGATTATTGCTGAATTGGGAGTACAGCCTACGATTAATGTAGAGGCGGAGGTCCGTAAGCGTGTGGATTTCCTCAAGTCGTATGTAACGAAAACGGGAAGCAAAGGGCTGTTAATCGCCATCAGTGGCGGGATTGATAGTGCCGTAGCAGCCGCTTTGTGCAAGCGGGCTACAGATGAATTGACGCAGGAACAAGGAGACGAATACAAAACGCTGGGTGTATTCCAGCCATACGGCCAACAGGAGGATATCGAGCATAGCTACGCGGTAGCCAAAGCGTTCGACCTGAAATATGCTGGGGAAACGAACATTAAGGAAGCCGTGGACAAGGTTGCCGTGGAAGTAGAGCATACGTTAAAGGATATCGGTCTGGAGCGTTCCATTACTCCGCAAGTGAGAGGGAATGTAAAGGCAAGAACACGTATGGTGGTTCAGTACGCACTCGCGAATGAGCTGAATCTGCTCGTCGTTGGCACAGATCACGCTTCAGAAGCTATCACAGGCTTTTATACCAAATGGGGCGACGGTGCGGTTGATATTACGCCACTTAGCACGCTTAACAAACGTCAGGTGCGCTTGCTCGCTAGCTATCTTGGAGTTCCGCAGGCCATTTTGGACAAAGCGCCTACAGCAGGATTGTGGGAAGGCCAGACGGATGAAAAAGAACTGGGGATCTCCTACGAAGCAAACAGCGACTACCTGGAAGGCAAGGAAATTGACCCGGCGGCACGCGAAAAGCTGGAAAGCTTCTTTACACGTACAGCGCATAAGCGGACAAGCATCCCAGGAGTGTAAGCATTAATCATTATGGAATTGTAAAATCCTGAAGTAAATAAATGCGGCGATCCGCCCGGCGGATCGCCGTTTGTATTGAAGGGGCAATAATTTAATTGGTGATCCACTCAATGAAGCGGCGGGTTTCAGTAATCGCTTGATCCAGTGGAAGGCTACCTCCCCGGAATGGATGAACGGTATTAAAGGTATGATTGCCGCCTTGAATTTGTACCCATTCGATGTCGGGACGAACGGATGTGAGCAGGGCAGAGCCCTCCCGTAGACGTTTGGAATCTTCGGTTCCCTGGATCAGTACAGCTGGGAGCTGGCTGTTGGCAAGTCTGTCTACAATGGCAAAACGCTGGTGATTTTGTTCCAGGTCTTCTAGAATGACAGCATCCAGCGGAAGCTGTTGTCCGGTTCTAGCGTTCTCCACATAGCTGCGCCCCTTGGCGCGCATTTCTTCTTTTTGCGGTAAAGTAAACAAATCAAGATCTGTCACGCCATTCCATGAAATGACGCCAGCAATCTCGCCGGGATGATCTAGAGCATATACAAAGCAGCTTCCCGCGCCTCGGCTATGTCCTAACAGAAACAACGGCAATTCTCTGAACTCATGACGTGCTCTCAGATTGGACAGCAATAGTTCCAAATCCTCTTGTTCGCGGCTATAGGTGTTGCGTGCGAACTTTTCCAGCTCGGTAAAATTCTCTAAATCCTCACCTATGCCATTATGTGAAAAGTTGAAGGTCACAACATGGTTATCCTTACTCAATGCTTCTGCTATATAGGGGAACATGCCCCAATCCTTAAATCCTTTGTAGCCGTGAGCGATGATGAGCAGGCTTTTGGCTGTATTTTTAGCGGGAAACCAGGAAGCCCGGATCACCGCATCTGTTCCTGCTTCGGTACCTGCTTCAACAATAATGGTTTCTGACATCCTATCCTTCCTTTCTACGGGATTTTTTTTAAATGGGCATATGAGCTGAATTTCAAAACATTCACCTATAGCCTTTCTTATTTTAACATATTTTGGTGCCGCTTTTACGCCTTTGTGACTCGCCAGGGTGTGTACGCACTGTTACAATAGATCCAGTAAAGTAAAAAGGACGGGGAATACCCAAATGATCTACGGAATTGGACATGATGTGCTGGAAATAAGCCGTATGGCTCATATTTTAGCAGGTAAATATGCAGATGCGTTTTTGAATCGGGTGCTGACCCCGGCAGAACGTGAGCTTGCTGTGGAACGCAAGGGTAGACTAACGGAGTTCGTAGCTGGGCGCTTTGCCGCCAAGGAAGCGATAACGAAAGCCTTCGGTTGCGGAATTGGGCAAATCATCGGGTTCGGCGATATGGATATTTTACCGGAACCTGGGGGGAAGCCAGCCGTTTATTTGTCTTCATCCGCATGGGATAGACTGAGATTGCCGTCTACAGGTGACTCGAATTACAGCATTCACTTGAGTATTACACATCAGCCTAACATTGCCTCTGCTTTTGTGATTGTCGAATATAAGGAGATGTGATGTGATGACTACAAATACATTGGAACAAAAGCGTTATTTCAGCTTTGAACTGTTGAATTGGTATACACGTAACAAACGTGATTTGCCGTGGCGCCGCCATCGGAATCCTTTTTATATCTGGATCTCGGAAATTATGCTTCAGCAGACGCGTGTCGATACGGTCATTCCGTATTTTAATCGCTTTATTGCACGTTTTCCTACAATTGAAGCGTTGGCGGAAGCACCCGAGGAGGATGTGCTTAAGCTGTGGGAAGGGCTGGGTTATTATTCGCGGGCCCGGAATTTGCAAACTGCGGCAAAACAAGTAGTTGAGCTTCACGGCGGGCAGGTGCCGGATGATACACAGGCTGTCGCTGCACTGAAAGGAGTAGGCCCGTATACGACGGGGGCGATTATGAGTATCGCCTTCAATCGACCAGAGCCTGCTGTGGACGGAAATGTAATGCGTGTGCTGTCGCGTTATTTTCTTATTGAAGAGGATATTATGAAGGGCAGCACGCGGGCGCATATGGAAAGTCTGGTACGGGAGCTGATTCCCGAAGGAAGGGCCTCTGATTTTAATCAGGCTCTGATGGAGCTGGGGGCGCTGGTCTGCACGCCGAAGTCGCCTCATTGTCTGACCTGCCCGGTCATGGAGCATTGCTCGGGCAGGTTGGCAGGTCGCGAGGAGACGCTGCCAGTCAAGACCAAGGCGAAGCCGCCTCGGCTGGAGCCACGTTCCGTAGCCCTCATCGAGGGCAGCGGAGCGAACGCAGGCCGCCTGCTCGTACGGCAGCGCCCGGCCAAGGGCCTGTTGGCCCGCATGTGGGAGCTGCCGCATGAGCTTGCCGGGCCGGAGGGCTACAACGGCCCGGTGCCGGATGAGCCCGCCATGGACCATTTGGCGGCTCATTTGCTGGCTGAGGGCGTGCTTGCGCGCCCGATGCGGTTTGTACGTGAGGCGGAGCACACGTTCAGCCACATTCACTGGAACCTGCGTGTGTTCCAGTGTGAAGAGGTCGCCGTCCCTGCCGGGGAGGCGGGAGGACATCCGCTGGCTGCCGAACAGCGGGCCAGCTACAGCACCGAAGCGAAGCCAGGTGCATTGATTGCGCTGGCTGAGCAGGCGGGGCACGCGCATAATGCGCTGCCAGCGGGGTACCGCTGGATCAGCGAAGCGGATATGGCCACCTTGGCGTTTCCCAAGGTGTTCCTCGATCTGATCACCGAGTATTATGCGAAGCAAAAACAGAACTGATGTTAGTTGAATAGCTGTCAGCAAAAAATTAGACTGAGCCTAGAAAATGGAAACAGCGACAACCAAGGACGAGAAAATAAAGTCCAAGACTGTCGCTGTTTCCTTTGAACTAACGTTTCCCGTTAGCGGAATGCTCGCTAACCGTAACAACGTTAGACGTACCTTTTTCGCGTATTGTTCTCTCCACCCCTAGAGTCTGCACTCTTGTCCCCGATGGGGTTAGATTTGATTTCACATAACAAGCTACCTACCCCTACCTGAATAAATAATATTCCTTAACTGGATGACCTGACTTTTAAGCTCTTTCTCTCTCTCCAAAAAGTAGAGCGAAGCTTGCAGCAAAGGGAAGTTCGGTTCCGCTTTACGAGTTTCGTTCTGGATAAAATGGTAAACCTCTTTCAACTCCGAACGATGTTTTGCGCCGGATGGAAGAACATTAAGGGCCGAATCCATCTCCCGGAACAGCTCGGTAAGGAACTGCTCTCTCTCCCCTTGGCGGTCCTCGAGCCCCCAGCTTAAATACCTCTCGAACGAAGCCTGTTTCAGCAGAGGCTTCAGGTTAGAGGCCATCATATGCTTAACGAGCACATTGAGCTTATCCAAAATGAACCTTGCCGTTTCCTCAAGCGATAGAGACTTTTCTTCATAAACGACCCAAAATAAGTACTCCTTCAGAATCGCACGATAGATGGAAACCAAATCCCACAGGAACGGATAAATTTCTTCGCCATAAACCTGTATCAAACACTCTTTATGCCATCGGATGAGCCGCCCCCTAACCTTGTGTCTAAGCGGCTGGAACTTGGGATCCTGTTGGATGGGGAGCTCCGTGAATTCGACCAGAATATGCTTGTATTCCATAAAATAGCGGAATCGCAGAATGATCTGCTGCAGAAACTGCTCTTCTGGCGAGAGTTCGGGAAAACGTTTCAGTTCATCGACTTGATCAAAATAGGCGTTATGGCATTGATCAAACACCTCGCTGAAGAGGTCTTCCTTGGAAGGGAAATATTTATAGACTGATCCTTTGGCAATACCGCAATCCTCGGCAATATCCTGTATCGTCGTCGAAAGAAACCCATGTTCCTTAAAAAGCTTCATCGCCGATTTTAAAACCTCTTCCCTTGTCACACTCATAAGAAAAATCTCCCCCTTGACTATTCATGAATGATAGTACAAAATACGAAACATGAAGTCAAGTGACTATATGTTCACATAACTAAACATACGGTCAAATCGAAGAGATGAGGAGAACATACAGAATGGAACGATTATGGGATCCACAAAAAACAGCGTTGGTTGTTATTGACTTGCAAAAGTGGATAGGAAATCAATACGCCCCTTATTCTGCTGAGCAGGTAGTGTCTAACGCCGCAGCCTTGGCAGATACTTTCCGTGAGCAAGGCTCAATGGTTGCACTGGTCCGGGTATCTAGTAAAGATTTGAAGGATATCCCGCGTCCTAAGTTGGATTCGCCTGCACCACCCCTGAATCTGCCTGAAGGATGGGATCAAATCGTCCCGGAAATGCGGGTCACCGAGACAGACCATATCATCACGAAGAAGCAATGGGGGGCTTTTTACGGAACGGAGCTCGACCTTCAGTTGCGCCGCCGGGGAATTGATACCATCGTCTTATGCGGCATCGCTACTGAGTTGGGCGTTGATACGACTGCGCGGGAAGCGTTTATGCATGGGTATCAGCTGATTTTGGCGATTGACGCGATGACTGGATTTTCCGAAACCGGGCATGATTACGTAAAAAATTTCATTTTTCCACGCATCGGGCGTACCCGGACAACACAGGAAATCCTCTCTGCCCTTTCAGGCAACTGTTTATAGTTGAAAAAATGACTTTCCCATTCCCCGTGTATTATTTGACCGAATACACGAAGAACGCCACAGCTTGAAACTCGCTTTGCGTTTGCTGGGAATCTCGTCTGGCCATACTTAAAGGACGATTATGTGTTCTCAGGGTGCACATATGGGCTGACGGCATGGGATACGACCTGCTGCACCCAATATACAAAGTAACCGCTGAATGATATAGAGCGAACGGCTCGTCGCAATTGGCACGCGCTTCTTGTATAGCAACCAGCATGAGTTCCGCAGTGCCCAATGGGACGAGTACGCCTATTGGCGCAGCGCTAATGCTAATAAATTTGCATAATTGCCAGTGGAATTGGTGGTGCTCTTTTAAACGGTCTTTTCCAATCATGAGCTGCGCTTTTATTGTCTTTCGTAAGGCCATACGATTTATCGAAAGCTTTAAACTATCCTGCCCGTTAGTTAAACAAAGGCAGCCGATCACTATGATCGGCTGCCAGGCTGTCGAGAAACCCCCTGTTTTTTTGCAGAGGGTTTAAAACTGTCTTAGTGGTCTAAAAACTAGGGTCCTCAGATCGTTTTAAATCGATTTTTGTTTTAAAAGATGCGTCTCCCCATATAAAAATAGAAGTGTCGAAAAGTCCTCTGGACTTTCTCGACACTCTGGCAGCCGATCACTATGATCGGCTGCCAGAGTGTCTTTTATGAGCTATCGTTTTCCGTTAGCATAATGACTTACTGTGATACGGTTCACCGTGCTGTCTGTAACGGCAAGTTTTAAGGCCATCCTTTTGGGATGACCCTTCCATCATGACCAATTCGTGGTAGGATTTTCTTTCCACAAGCAAAAGGTCGCCTTCCTTATTCCATTTCATTTGGAGACGTTAACGGATTTTTGAGGGCAGGGAGTAGGATAACGTCGATTAGCGAAGTGTAGAAATGCTTGTCGAATGTTTTGCGCTGTACGAGTCCGCGATAAGAAGCCATTGAAGTAATAACCTGGCAAGCCATCTCAATGTCCGCGTGGGTGGAGATTTCACCGCGGCCGACGGCCCGGTGCATGAGCTCACGATTCACTACAGCCCACGGTTCGAAAATCCCTCCGTTAACCGATTCCGGATTCTGCGAAAAAAAGGAGCCCAGGCCTGCGAGTACTCGAAGTTTGCGTTCATCTTCTTCGATCGATTGCGGCTTCAATAGCGCGAGCAGATCATTGCGCAAGGTTCCCGTATCGGGCAAGAGGTCAAGCTCAAGATGATTTCGATTCATCCAGGTCAAGGCATCTCGGACTAACTCTGCCTTGGAGGACCAGCGGCGATACATTGTCGCCTTCCCGGCCTTCGCTCTAGCTGCGACCATGTCCATTGTCATTCCATCAAAACCGGCTTCGGCGAGGATGTCGATTGTCGCTTCCAGGATTTTAGCATCCAGCGTGTGATCTCGTTTACGGCCTAATGTTTTCGCTGGTTTTTCCGCTACTTTGTCAGCTAATTTGGATCCGACTGACTCTTCATTTTTAATCTTATTCATAAAATTCAACCCCCTTTTTTCGATACTTTATAGTTCCGGAACTTGACAGTTCCGTATTTGGGTGCTTTAATTTAAGTATCCCACACAGAACAGGGAATTTAAAGGAGGAGTATACCATGGACAAAAAAGTCTGGTTCATCACGGGAGCCTCTCGCGGTTTAGGACGCATATGGGCAGAGGCCGCGCTCGCGCGTGGAGATGAGGTTGCGGCTACCGCCCGCAAATTGGAAGACGTTTCCGATTTGAAGGAACGTTTCGGAGATCTCGTTCTTCCCATGGCGCTCGACGTAACGGATGCTGAGCAGGTTCGCCAGGTCGTTCAGCAGGCTCATTCCCATTTCGGCAAGCTGGACGTTGTCCTCAATAATGCCGGTTACACCTTGGTCGGAATGGTCGAGGAGGCAAGCGAAGCCGATGTTCGCGCTCTGTTTGACGCGAACTACTTTGGTTATCTTCGAGTCATCCAAGCCGCCTTGCCATTGCTGAGGAAGCAGGGCAGCGGGCATTTGCTCAGCGTTTCAAGCTCCCTTGGGATCGAGGCAAGGCCGCTCATCGGCTTCTATTGCTCCTCCAAATGGGCGGTCGAAGGACTCCACGAAAGCCTGGTGCAAGAGGTCAAGGACTTTGGGATTAAGGTGACGCTGCTCGAACCCGGTGCCTATGCGACCGAGTTTGGCGCTTCAGGTAAGCGAGTACCGGAAATGGACGTCTATGCCGATGTACGGAAGCAGGTGTTCACGCGTCTATCAAACGAAAAACGCGGCAACCCTCAAGCGACTGCAGAAGCCGTTCTCAAGATCGTGGACGCAGCGGAACCCCCACTACGATTTGCGCTCGGCTCGGAAGTCTTGCCTATGGCACGCGGCATCTATGCTGACCGTCTAGCTACCTGGGAAGCCTCGGAGACTGTCTCGAATGCAGCGCAAGGCAACCCTATGCAATAAGCCGTTGCAATTGGACTGGAGCGGACGTCAACATCACTTAGCAGAATATATATCAGATAACCAACCGGCTTTCTATTTTAGCAAGGAACCTCTCCGACTTTTTCGAAGAGGTTCCTTGTTATAACCATAAATTTTGCCCTACTTGTGATACGGTTCACTGCGCTGTCTCTAACCGGCAAGTTTAATGGACATCTACAAGGATGGCCTTCTTAGCGTTCTTAGCGTAATAAGCTACAAACTTTACAACGATTACTCAGATAACGGACGACAGCATCACTAAGAGCAAGTCGGGAGAAGTGAATGCGTTCACGAAATGGTTTGTAAAATACGAATGATTTCTTTTTCGATAACGGAATCGTCAACAGTATCCAGATACTCAGGACTAATCACTTGATACTGTTTCATCTTATAAAATTCCATAACGGCTTGTTTCAAGGTGAGATCATACCATTGAATACTAAAGGTCGGTTCCATAATGCGCCGAAGCGTAGCATCGTCTTGAACTAAGGACAGCGCAACGTGCATTCTGTTAAAAATCTTCTTATCCATACCGGTTTGAAAAAAAGATTGTAAATTTTTAATTCTATTTTGTTGAGCAACGGAAATATTTTCAAAAAGTCGTGGATAAAACTCCTTGAGGTCTTGCAGGAACAAATCGGATAAATAAATAACACCTATTAACGATTCCAGAAACGTTTTTTGAAATCGATCAATATATGAAACGGAATCATCATATACAACGGTGTCAGCCTGCTGCAAATACTGAATTCCATACTCTACAACCTGTTCGATGATTTCATCTTTGGATGAAAAGTGCTTGTAAAGCGTCACTTTACTAATATCCATATGTTTTGCGATATCGTCAATTTTCAGTTGGCTGAATCTGGTTCTTCTAATTACAGGTTTGATTTTATTGAGATATTGATCTGCGCTCACGGGTTTTCTCACGATTAAAGCCTCCTCTAATGCTCATCAAATCATATTATATCAAAATAGAGGTATCAATAAACAATATTTAATAAATATATTAAATTAACTAATTTCGTTAATTTAGTTTACTCGGTTAATTTATCGTTGTATAATCTCTCTTGTAATGAATAGCCAATCGAGGGAAGGGATAACGGTCTCAAAAGCGATATACATTTCTCGAAATCACATTATTAAAAGGAGAAAATACAATGAAAATCACAGTTCTCGGCTCACTCGGCAATATCAACCGCAACTACCTGCCATCCCTAATCGCAGACGGCCACGATGTCACCGTCATCACAAGCTCCAAAGATCGTATCGCCGACATCAAAGCGCTCGGTGCCAAACCAGCGGTCGGCTCAAACCTCGACGTCGAATTCCTCGCGCAGGCTTTTGCAGGTAGCGACGTCGTCTACCTCATGATTTCAGGTATCAATTATGCCTCTGGCACCGACATGTGGCAGACCGCCATTGATCTTTCTGAAAATTATAAGGCCGCTGTGCTAAAATCAGGTGTAAAAAACGTCGTCAACCTCAGCTCAGTCGGCGCCGACAACCCAAACGCCGGCATTCTCTACAGCTATCATTTTGCAGAAGACGCGCTAAACTCGCTTGAAAGCGTGAACGTTGTCCACATCCGGCCTGTCGGCTTTTACAGCAATCTTTTTGCCGACATGCAAAGCCTCAAAACCCAGCAGACTATCTTCAGCCCAATTTCAGTTGACATCTCACAAGGCTGGGTCAGCCCCGTTGATATCGCGGACGTCGCTTACGCCATGATTTCTCACACCCCAGCGGGTAAAAGTGCGAAGTTCATAGTTAGTGACTGGGCCACAGGTAACGACTGGCTCAATGCCCTTGCTGAGAATGGTATCGAGGCCAAATACCAACAGATTCCCGTTGAAGCTCTTGCTGAGAATATGAAAAAAATCGGCTTCCACGAAAACACTGCCAACGCCTTTGCCCAAATGAACCGCGCCTGCGAGAACGCCGACGAGTTCTACGCCAGCCTCCGTGCCACCGACTACCACCTCGGTAAAGTCAAGGTCGAAGACTTTGCAAAAGTTTTTGCAGATGTGTATATTAAATCTGTTTAAACAGCGAGAATACTGTTTAACCTGCGGATGAGAACGCGCCTAAGTGCGTTATTTCTTTCGATAACTTGACCTGGAGAATCTTGAGATGGCAGCCTGTTCATCCTCCTCTAATCTCAGACCTCGAATAGGGTTTACTATGACTTGGTTTTGACATATAAAGAACAAAGCTCGCTGAAGTGACAGCGAGCTTTATTCTTTATTGATGAATGCGCACAAAAAAATAACCTTACCTGTGATAAGGTTCATATCGATTGACTTTAAACTAATCTGCTCGTTAGCTTAATGAAATAGCGTCAGTCTAATGTAGTGTAGTGCTTAGGAGAAAGAAAATAAGCCCATCACTTTGATTTGGAGGTTAAATCATTTCCAATTAATAAAGGGATAGGCTCTCTTTGGCATTAAATATGGCGTGGTAAAAGCCAATTTATTGAAATAATATGCAGAAGATATCCTAATGTTGATAGCTTCATCGGCCGAGCTGAGATAATTGCGGAACGAAAAACCGGATGCTCGTTGTTATTGTTAAAAACATTTGGCACGAGAACGACATAAAGCTAACAAAGAAATTGCGAACAGCTTTGAATAATTGTTTTTAAAATTTTGAATTATTTAACCACTGCCACTTGATTTCGACAGAGTCTATGACGAGATATTTTCAGTCTTCTGGTACGCTTGATAGCATGTGGAATACGTTGCTATGCAACCCGTCTCATACGGGATGCTAAGAGCAACAAGTTTAAGATTACAATGGTTTATGTCGGTTTAGGCGAGCCAGGTACTTGACATATGTAATCCGTAGCCCTAAAATGAGCTAAGTCAGTCGATTATGGACTCGATGAGTCGATAATTGGAGCGCAAATGAATTATTCTTAACTCGACTATGCACTTCGTGTCCATGCGATCAAAGGAGCTGGTTCTTTGTATGAATGCAAGCTGAATCACGCACCTTTTTTTCGTTTTATTATAGACATGGTGGGTCTATAATATCTTATTATTAATTTAAGTATAGGAGGCAGTGACAGATCGTATCACTTTACTTTTAAGAACTTAGATTAGGGAGATGACGAACGATGAAAATATTTATGACAGGCGCTACCGGATATATTGGAAGTTCTGTGGCTAAAGTATTGCTCGATGCAGGGCATTCTATCTATGGTCTGACCCGGAGCACCAGCCAAATAAACGAGCTGAAAGAGCTTGGAGTGGAGCCTGTCGTGGGCACACTTGGAGATACGGAAATACTGGCTGATTACGCAAAACGGAGCGATGGAGTGATTCATACAGCTGACGTTGCTCACCGCAAGGCTATTGAGACGTTTATTAGCGCATTGCGCGGTACAGGAAAGCCGTTGATTCACACATCCGGTTCAGGCAACGTTGGGGATGATGCCAAGGGCGAATTCCAGAGCGAGCAAATCTATAACGAAGAAACACCTGTAACAAGGGACTTGGAATCGATTCGAGTCAATGAGCTGGTGCGTAAAGCAGGGGTTGATCAAGGAGTGCGAGGCATTGTCATCGTACCTTCCATGGTATATGGAACGTCTCTCGGACTTCCAAGAGACAGCATTCAGCTTCCAATGATTGTACAGAAATCGAAAGAAATGAAGGCCGGAGTCTATATTAGCAAAGGTCTGAACAGATGGTCGAACGTCCATATCCGTGACTTGGCCCAATTGTATCTTCTTGCGCTAGACAAAGCGCCATCCTCCTCTTACTTTTTCGCAGAAAATGGTGAGGAATCGTTCCGTGATCTAAGCCGTTACGTGAGTGAGGCGCTTGGATATGAGGGACGCACGATGAGCTGGTCTCTGGAAGAAGCGGTTGCTGAATTTGGCCTTCTTGCTCAATATACACTTGCGACGAATTGCCGAATTCGCTCTATGCATGCTCGAAACTTGCTTGGATGGAAGCCTGAAGCCGAATCCGTGCAAACTTGGCTTGCCAATAGCTTTTGAAGATTGCGATGTTGATCAGGGAGGTAGAAGGAAGATGACCGGAGACTGAGGCCGAAATATATGATGTTGCGATTGTTGGCGGTGGCCCTGCTGGACTGAACGCGCCTTGGTGCTGGCTCGTTCACGCAGACGGGTACTGGTAATCGATAAGGAGATGCCAAGAAATCATGTGACAAAAGAATCTCATGGCTTCTTGACACGTGCTGGGATTACGCCATCTGAATTCCGGCGGATTGCAAGGGAACAGATATTGAAGTACCCTTCGGTCCTATTCCAATCTGGGGTGGTGTCATCTGTTACTGGAGGTGACGGTGATTTTCGCCTTCAGTTAGAGAGCTCGAAAGCGACGGTTCGCAGTCGCAAGCTCTTGTTTGCCACAGGCATGAAAGATGTATTGCCTGACATTGAGGGGATTCCCGAAGTGTATGGCACCAGCGCTTTTGTCTGTCCGTTCTGTGATGGATGGGAGTTGAGGGACCGGCAGATCAGCGTGATTGCTCCGAATGATTCAAATTTGCATTATATGAAGATGATATCAGGCTGGACAAAGCGCTTGACCGTGCTCACCAATGCTTCCTTGCTAACGGACGAGCAACGTGCGGAAATAAACATTCACGGTATTGCCTTAGTTGAAGAGAGCATCCAACGAATTGAATCCCATCAATGATATGTGAGTCGAATTACGTTTAACAATGACCGATCTATTGAATGTGAAGGGATATTCTTTGCTCCAACCCTGGTGCAAAGTACAAATATTCCAGAAATAATGGGGAAACAAATTGGAGTTAGAAGCGATATCGGCTTTGAAAAGAACCATGCGCCGCAACATCAAATAGTATAATTGGTGGACGGCCGCAAATTATACATGTTGGCGGAAGGCCGCCTCGTTAGCAGCAGGCGACGACAGCCGACGGAAATTATGGATATGACTTTTGTACTTCAGGCTATGTCGCTGAAATATCATTCTTGTTTATGTGTTTTTTTGGATGTCAGTCTAATACTTTATTTTTCAGTCTAGAACTTTATTTTCTTTTGACAATAGCGCAGTATGGACATGAGGTTGATCCATGCTGCCGCTATTTTCTGTTTTCTGGGAGGAATATGCCTAATTTAGTTGCGAACGAAGCGTGTTATTCTTGGGGATTTTTTCGGTATTCGGATGGAGTCACCTTGTTGACCGTTTTGAACATTTTGGAGAATAGGAGTACATCCTTATACCCTACAGACCGAGCAATATCGCCGATTTTAAGGGAAGTATTTCTTAATAGGGAGCACGATTTTTCAATCCTCAAATGCAATAAAAATTCCTGTGGTGACTTATTTAGTTGCTGTTTAAATAAACGATGCAAATACGAACGGTCAATTGAAATGTACTTGGCAATGTCGCTTACGGTAATGAAGTGTGAATAGTTTTGTTGAATGAAGAGAAGCGCTTCTTTAATATACCGCTGCTGTCTTACCTCAGGGTTGACTTCCTGATTAGGGTAATGTTCAACCATCAGATACAGAAATTCATACAGCTTGGATGCAAGCAGCAGGTCTTTGTTGGATTTCAGTGTAGAAGAAACGACGATACTCTCCATACAGCGGGCAAGGCTGCCCTCTGCTTCAAACCGGAAAATGGGATTGTCCCTATTGATACAGGTCCGGCTTAGATATTCTTTTGCTTGCACCCCATTAAAACCAATCCAGGCATATTCCCATGGGTCGACTTCATCCGCTTCGTAGTAAATTAAAACCTTCGGCTCAATAAAGAAAGCATCGTTTTTCTCCAAATGATAGATTTTATCGTTGACTTTAAAGATCCCTTTTCCCTTTAAAATATAATGCACCATATACCCGCTTCGAATGGCTGGACCATAAGAGTGCTTGCTGGTACAGCTTTCTTTGCCACATGTGTATAAATTGAGATCCAGGTTGTTATAGGAATGATTGGAAAAGTGTGAACTCATTTGTTTTCACCCCTTAATTCATCTCTGCATATTATCACACCGTTTCATATAGAGTCTACATTATTCCATATAATTATTGAAACTATTCAATTATGATTAGGATGTAAACAATAAGTAAACAACATAATTTATACTTTTTGGAAATCATACTATTGGCTCTATAAGGGGGTTGCTATGGCTATACACATCGATAAAGAGAAGCTTTTATTCCATTTACAAGGCAGCAATACGAGTTATGTCATGCAGGTTATACGAGATGGTTATTTAGCCCATCTGTATTGGGGGAAGAAAATTCAGAACTATCGGGGAAGCAATAAAATCATCTTTATGGATAGAGGATTTTCACCCAATCCCGATGGCTCGGATCGAGCCTTTTCACTGGATACTATCCCGCAAGAATATCCGTCATTTGGAAATAGTGATTTCAGGATTCCTGCGTATCAGCTTCAATTGGAGAATGGTTCTACAGTGACAGACTTTCGCTATAAAGAACATCGGGTTTACCAAGGAAAAACAAAATTGAAAGGGCTTCCTTCTACTTATGCAGAAGATGCTGGCGAAGTAGAAACTCTGGAAATCGTCCTTGAAGACCCATTAATTAATGTAAAGGTTGTACTATCCTATAGCCTATATCCAAAGCGGGATGTCATTACCCGTTCAGTCCGTTTCGATAATGAAGGTCGGCAGCAGCTAAAACTGCTTAAAGCGTTAAGTGCTAGTGTGGATTTTCGTGATGATGAATATGAACTAATTACCTTGTACGGTGCGCATAATAATGAAAAAAATATAGCAAGGCGAAAAATTTTACCTGGAATTCAAATGGTAGACAGCTGCCGTGGAGCCAGCAGCCCTCAACAGGCACCCTTTATGGCACTTGTAAGAGAAGGAACAGATGAAGAACAGGGTGAAGTGTACGCCTTTAATCTGGTGTACAGCGGGAACTTTACGGCCCAGACCCAGGTAGATTCCTATCGGAACACAAGAGTCACGATGGGGATTAATCCTTTTGATTTTACATGGCTGCTTGAACCTGAGGAATCGTTCCAAACACCAGAAGTGGTCATGGTATACACCGAAAACGGCTTGGGCGGCATGTCGAGAATTTATCATGAATTATACAGGAACAGATTATGTCGTGGGCCTTTTCGTGACAAAGAGCGGCCGATCCTGATTAATAACTGGGAAGCCACTTACTTTAACTTTGATGCCGACAAGATTGAGCAGTTGGCGAAGGAAGCACAAAGTGTAGGAGTGGAACTGTTTGTATTGGATGATGGGTGGTTTGGAAAACGGGATGATGACAATGCTTCATTAGGCGATTGGGTGGTGGATCGTCGCAAACTTCCAGATGGATTGCCGGATCTTGCAAACCGCATACGAAATCTGGGTCTGGAGTTTGGTTTGTGGTTTGAACCTGAAATGGTATCCATAGACAGTGATTTATACAGAAAGCATCCCGATTGGTGTATCCATGTCCCTGATCGTCCGCATACGTTGGGAAGAAATCAGCTTATGTTGGATTTATCGAGGAAGGAAGTGTGTGAGTACATCATTAAGTCGGTTTCCGATATTTTATCGGACGTTCCAATTACTTATGTAAAATGGGACATGAATCGTCACATGACGGATGTGGGTTCGTCTGCCTTGCCACCTGAGAGACAGAGGGAGACTGCGCATCGTTATATTCTGGGACTCTATAGTGTTATGGAAGAGCTTACATCAAGATTTCCCCATGTCTTATTCGAGAGCTGTTCTAGTGGAGGAGGCCGTTTTGATGCCGGCATGCTCTATTACATGCCTCAGACCTGGACGAGTGATAATACGGATGCCATTTGCCGACTGAAAATTCAATGGGGAACAAGTCTTGTCTACCCTCCGATTACCATGGGGGCACACGTTTCCACGGTACCCAACCATCAAGTGGGCAGAATAACTCCCTTGGAGACAAGAGGTTATGTCGCCATGGCCGGGAATTTAGGATATGAGCTGGATTTGACGACATTAACCGCTGAGGAAAAAGAAATAGTAAAAAAACAGATAGCTTTATATAAAGAAATGAGATCGCTCATTCAATTTGGAAATTTTTACAGAATTATTAATCCGTTTGATGAAAATGAAGCCGCATGGAGTTTTGTGTCAGAGGATCAAACGGAAATGGCGGCCAGCTATTTCAAGGTTTTATCCCAACCCGCTGCCGCGATTAAAACGTTAAAATTCAAAGGTCTGAATCCAGACTACGTATATAGAAATGTAGAAACCGGTGAGCTGTTCGGCGGTGATGAATTAATGCATGTCGGCATAACGCTTGCCAGGGTAAAGCAGGACTTTTTAGGCGTGTTCTGGAGATTTGTTAAAGAAGACATCTGATTCAGCTAGAGGAGGTTTTACTAGATGGAAGCAAAAGAAAAGCAGTATAAGCAAATATCTCAAGAAATTTTAAAATATATCGGTGGTGAAGACAACATTATCGGTGTGGCCCATTGTGCCACAAGATTAAGAATTGTACTTGAGGACAATGAAAAAGCGGAATTAAAGAAGATTGAAGATATTGATCTGGTTAAAGGCGTTTTCATAGCGGGGGATCAACTACAAATCATTTTTGGAGCAGGGCTGGTCAATAATATCTATGCCGTGTTTTCCAAACTGACCGGAACGGAAGATATGTCATTAAGTGATGTCAAAACGAAGTCCGCACAAAGGCAAAATCCTTTTCAAAAAGCCATTAAATCGCTATCAGATGTCTTCATTGAGATCATGCCAGGAATTCTTGCCGCCGCATTGTTAATGGGGATAACCGGGCTGTTAGGTCAGAAGGGATTATTTGGTCCTAAATCGATTGTGGAGATGTATCCAATTTTTCAAGGGATTAATCGCTTTGTTCAAATCGTTTCTACGGGTATTTTCACCATCCTGCCGCTGCTTGTTGTTTATTCTGCAACCAAGAGATATGGCGGTCGTCCTATTCTGGGGCTTGTGCTGGGTGCGATTATGCTTCATCCGGCCCTGGCGGATGCCTTTGAGGTAGCTAAAGGGAGTCAAAATCCGGAATCGATCAGTCTTTTCGGCCTTCCCGTACAGTTGGTTGGATTTCAGGGCGGTATTATTATTGCTCTAATGATGGGATATGTGGTAGCCAAGTTGGATCAGTTTTTTAACAAAAAGGTTCCAGACATGATTAAACTATTTTTGGCTCCTTTGCTGACGGTTTTTGTTTCTTCCCTGCTATTGTTTACGATTATCGGCCCTCTTGGGCGAGAGTTGGCCAGTCTGGTCACCGTTTCGCTGCTTTGGATGACGCAAAACCTAGGAATATTCGGTTTTATGTTTTTTGCAGGCATTCAGCAGATCATTGTTATTACAGGCTTACATCATGTTATGGGTGCGGTAGAAGCACAGCTGTTAACCGATACAGGCAGAAATTTTATCAACCCATTGGCATCAGTAGCTTTGATGGCTCAAGGGGGCGCCGTGTTGGGGTATATTCTTTTGAATCGCAAAGACACTAAGGTTAAAGAAATGGGTTACTCTGCATTCGGGTCGGTACTTTTTGGAATCTCGGAACCAGCGATCTTCGGGGTCACTTTAAAGTATAAGTTCCCCCTGGTTGCTGGATGCCTCGGAGGAATGATTGCGGGAGCATATGTATATTTAAGCAAGCTGACAGCCATAGGATTCGGAACCACGGCTCTTCCCGGCTTTGCAATTGCCGCGTCAGAGAACCATGGTCATATGAATTATCTTATCGCTCATCTTATTGCCCTGTTATGTGGAGCATTATTTACATTGGCTTACGGTGCTTTCAAGAGTAAGAGGTCAACAGTCTGAACCAAGAGAATATTGATAGGTTGAAAAAACTTAATCAGTTACAATCAAGCTTTTATGAAAACGGTTAAAGGAAGAGAATATTTATGGAATGGACAAGAGAACATAGATGAAAAAGTAAAAGGGCCATCCTCAGTCGTTATAAACGACCGAGGACGGCCTTAAGTTTACATGGGTATGCATGTACATTCGTTAAGCTAATTGATGCCACCATCGCTCTCAATCAGCCCTTTGCCGATTACATTGGCCGAAATCGGAGGCTTGCCCAGCTCCCGAGACCATATGGACAACTGCCCAATATGGTGGATTTGATGGGCAATGACATGACGCATCACCTCGCCCCACGCATCAATTACAATCCTGCCGTCCGGGAGGTGATCTTCAAACCTTTTCCGTTCCAGACCATCATGCCAAGCGAGCACGAACGGCTCGACATCGAGTCGAAACTTTGCATCCAGCTCACGGACTTTGTCGAGCGTATCATAGAGAGAGAAGTCCTCCTGAAAGTCGGGTTTGCCCTGAATCGTTTGAATCCAGCTCCACTCCACATCAACGATATGAAAGAGTGTCTTTAGAATGCCGCCGACTCCCCCGACGCGTTGTTTCAGTAATTCCTCCTGCGACACCTCTTCACACCAGCGGTACCATTGTTCCCGAATCATCCAGTTGTAACGAAAAAAAGTCTGCATCCATCAACCTCCAGAGCTGTATTTGAGAATCATCTCCACCAGTTTACCATGGAATGCCAAAAGGGCTGTCTCATTCGTAGAAAATCTACTTTTGAGACAGCCCTTTATTATAAGATAGAGATGTTGTTACTGGCTTATTTCTTTGCAGCCGCGTAACGTTTGTTTACTTCATCCCAGTTGATTACATTGTAGAATGCTGCAATGTAGTCTGGGCGTTTGTTTTGATATTTCAGGTAGTAAGCATGCTCCCAAACGTCCAGTCCAAGTACCGGAGTCAGACCTTCAGACAGCGGGCTATCCTGGTTTGGAGTGCTAGTGATCGCCAGTTTGCCGTCTTTGCCGACAACCAACCAAGCCCAGCCGCTACCAAAACGTGTTGTAGCTGCTTTAGTGAAGTCTTCTTTAAATTTGTCGTAGCCGCCCAGCTCGTTGCTGATTGCTTCAGCAATAGCACCTGTCGGTTGTCCGCCGCCGTTAGGACCGATAACTTCCCAGAACAGGCTGTGGTTGTGGTGTCCACCACCGTTGTTGCGAACCGCAGTGCGGATGCTTTCAGGAACGCTGTCCAGATTGGAGATCAGATCCTCCAGGCTTTTGCTTTGCAGTTCAGGAGCGCTCTCCAGAGCTGCGTTTAAGTTCGTTACATATGTGTTATGGTGACGATCATGGTGAATTTCTACTGTCAGTGCATCAATGTGCGGTTCCAGTGCGTCTTTTGCGTAAGGAAGTTCTGGTAATTGAAATGCCATAGTAAAATCCCTCCTGGTTATATGGTTGGGTAAGTGTTCCTATGTAATAATACCCTCGATAGTTATATTAAACCGCATTCAGCCTATTTTATCAACATTTTTGTTTGTAAAATAGCAAACTGGGCAATACGGCCTGGTAGATAGCATGTCCAAAAACCCGATTGGAATACACAATACATAGGTAATAAGAGGTAAATTGTGAACTTTAAAATGTAAACGCTTTATATACAGCGCTTACATGAGAAAAAGGGATGTATTCCGTCAAAAAGTATGGTTTAATGGTCAAGGAAGCAGAAATTTCGGCTTTTTTGTCGTCTGCTATAATCTGTCATGTCTATGACATGACGAACTTGAGGGCATATACCCTTTTCCTGTTCTTCATTTCATATATAGCAGATCGTATGCATTTTTATCATAATGCCTTGTGATTAACACCATGATAAGAAATTTAAGGATTTATGTAAAAATGACGGTGCTGTCTCAATTTTTTTATTATGCTTACGAAAAGGGAGATATTACTTATGCACGTTCGTTCCTTTCAATTAAGTGATGTGAACTCAGTAACGGAACTCATGCAAATTGCCTTGTCAGAGGAGTGCTACAAAGAGACGGTGAGTGCGTTTGCCCGTCAGCTTTCGTGGGATTCCGGTTTGATCATCGTTGCAGAAGAAGAGGGAGAGATCGTTGGTGCTTTGATCGGCACGATGGATCAGAATGATGGTTGTTACTATCGTATCGCTATTCACCCGGATCGTCGTCGGATGGGAATCGGCAAATCGCTTGTGGAGTCCATGGAGCAGCGTTTTCAGCAACGTAAGGTTAGCCGTATTTGGGTAGCAGGGGACAAGCATAACAGTGCGGCCATGCCTTTGTACGAAGCGATGGGCTATGGAGCAAGCCAGATTTTACAGGCTTTTCAGAAGCTGAGTATTTTGGCGCCTCATTAATCGGGAATCGAAATAAAGAGAATTGAATAACATTAAGTATAATATTTACATTTAGAGCATATCTGAGTAACCGTTGCAATCGGGTACGGGATATGCTTTTCTATTTATAACAGGGTTGAGGAGGTTTAATTATGGACGCTTTGGCTCCTTCGTCAGGCCCGCTTCCCTCGCCGGAAACGTCCAAACAAGCAGGCCGCTCTGGTTACATACGCGATTGGTTAGTCACTCTGCTGATCGCCATGGTCGTCTTGCTGCTTCTGAACCTGTTCGTATTTAACTTGTCCACGGTCAGAGGACATTCGATGCAGCCGACGCTAATGGAAAGCCAGCATTTGTTCGTTAACAAGCTGGTTTATAATTTTCATGATCCGGGCAGGGGGGACATTGTGATTTTAAAAGATCCCGATTCCAAGCTGTCGAGTCCAAGATTTTTAGTGAAGAGAGTTATAGGTATTCCCGGAGATGTCATCCGAGTTGAGCATAATCAATTGTATGTGAACGGTGAGCTACTAAATGAACCTTACACCAACTCTGACGTGGAGGATGGTGATTATGGTCCTTTTACAGTGGAGCCGGAGCACTTTTTTGTCATGGGGGATAATCGCCATATTGCAGCAAGCAAGGATAGCCGCTATTTTGGCAGCATTAAATCTCAAGATTTACTGGGTCGTGCAGAATTTATATTTTGGCCCATATCTGAGTGGAAATGGCTATAGAGCAACTATAGTCTGAAATCAATGCGGAACACGTCCAAACCGATCAGGACCATGACGGAGCAGGCGGTTACCGATGAGGAAAGGAAGAGGATGATGAAAGAAGTGATGGTGTATACCGACGGTGCTTGTTCGGGAAATCCGGGCCCTGGGGGCTGGGGGATCGTTTTGCTGTATGGGGAGCATCGTAAGGAGCTGTCAGGTGCCGAGAAAATGACGAC
Organism: Paenibacillus sp. MZ03-122A; assembly: GCF_024213325.1. Lineage (NCBI taxonomy): Bacteria > Bacillati > Bacillota > Bacilli > Caryophanales > Paenibacillaceae > Paenibacillus > Paenibacillus sp. MZ03-122A. Next base: position 408,242 of record NZ_JANAVI010000005.1, read on the forward strand.
AAACAACCGTATGGAGATCAAGTCCGTGATTGAAGCGCTAAAGCTGCTCAAGGAGCCTTGCCATGTGAAAGTACACAGTGACTCTGCCTATGTCGTCAATTGCTTTAAACAGGGCTGGATTAAGAATTGGCTTCGCAATGGCTGGCGCAACAGTAAAAATCAGCCAGTGGAGAACAAGGAACTATGGGAAGAACTGTGGGAATTGATGGGTAAGCATGAGGTTGAATATGTGAAGGTTAAGGGGCACAGTGACAACGAACTGAATAATCGCTGTGATTTTCTGGCGACCAGTGCTGTTAAAAATTTACGGTAGCATCTGCTGCTATTTTCTGTTGAAATTTGAGATATGGGTATTTTGCAAATCCTCATATCTGTAATGATAAAAAGTGGAAGAGAGGTGAGTATCGGATGCAACGCGGATTGACTCAGGCGGCTGCCGGAACCGCTTCGACTTGGGCTGCGCTCAAGCAGGAAATTATTGAGGCAGCTCCAGGGCTGGGTATCGACTCCATCGGGTTCGCATCCGCCGACCCCTTTCTGTCTCTGAAAGCTATATTGGAAGAGCATCGTGCGAAAGGCTATGAATCCGGCTTTGAGGAGCCAGATATTGATAAGCGGATCTACCCGGAGCTGTATGGCTCACAGCCTGCATCTCTGATTGCTATTGCGGTGGCGTACCCTTCTAAAATGAAGGACCCGCCGAAGTCGGACAAGGGGAAGTACCGTGGTATTTTGGCGCGTTCAGCCTGGGGGAAAGATTATCATCTGGTGCTACGCGAAGCGATGGAAAAGCTTGAGGCTTTTATAAGTGAGCGGGTGCCTGATGCCATATTGAAAAACATGGTGGATACCGGAGAACTGTCGGATCGAGCCGTTGCGGAACGCGCAGGGATTGGTTTTAGCGGCAAAAATACGATGATGATTTCACCGACGCTGGGATCATGGATTTATCTAGGTGAGCTGTTGACGAACATTCCTTTCCAGCCAGATGAACCGGTAACGGATGGTTGCGGCGAGTGTACCAAATGTTTGGATGCCTGTCCTACGGGTGCGCTTGTGGGTCCTGGACAGCTGAATGCCCAGCGGTGTGTATCCTTTTTGACGCAAACGAAGGGCTTTCTGGATGAGGAGTTTATGCGGAAGATAGGGAATCGGCTGTACGGATGTGATACCTGCCAAATGGTATGCCCCAAAAATCGGGGTCTCAACTGGGATCACCATCCCGAGCTTACACCCGATCCTGAAATTGTGAAGCCGTTGCTGCTGCCGTTATTAGATTTGAGCAACCGTGAATTTAAAGACCGATTCGGTCAAAGTGCGGCGGCTTGGCGGGGGAAGAAGCCCATTCAACGCAATGCGGTCATTGGACTGGGCAATTTCAAGGATATCAGTGCGGTGCCCAAATTAACGGAGGTTTTATTGGATGATCCACGTCCCGAGCTGCGAGGCACGGCGGCGTGGGCTTTGAGTCGAATAGGAGGGGAAAACGCTATGACAGCGATCAAGCAAGCATCAGAGAAGGAACAACATGAGCAAGTACGCGAAATGATCGCGCAAGCGCATTCCAAACTAGAGGAACAAGAGCAGGCAGAACAGCAAAAGGCGTCTGAATCATCAAAATCAGAAGTAATATCCGGGGATTCACAGGGCCCAACTACCATTTATTATGATGAGATGGAGACACCTGTGGGCACGTTGACGCTGTGCGCTACAGATCGGGGGCTGTGCCGAATAGACTATGGCGTTTTCCATGCGAAGGAAGCACTGCTTCAGCAATGGGCCCGAACATGGATTGGGGAATATGTCTATGTGCAGGAGTCGGAAAAGCTGCGCGAAGCCGCGGATCAACTGCGTGAATATTTTGCGGGAGAACGACGGGAATTCAGCATAGCCTATGATTTGAGAGGCACTCCTTTTCAAGAGCAGGTATGGCGTGCATTGCAAAATATTCCGTACGGACAAAGTGTGTCCTACAAAGATATTGCAGAATCGATCGGACGAGCCAAGGCGGTACGTGCTGTGGGTGGAGCCAATAACAAAAATCCGTTACCCATTCTGTTTCCATGTCACCGGGTATCGGGTGCTAACGGAAGTTTGGTCGGTTATGCTGGAGGCTTACCAGTCAAGACGAAGCTGCTGGATTTGGAGAAACAATAAGGACATATGTTTGCAAAAAGTGATTTGCTAGCTGTCCCATGTTTTGCTATGATAGGTTCGTGCAATTCAAGATGTTTCATATAAATATACAGAGGTGACGACTTCGTGGTGTGGAATATTGTCATTCCGATTATTACCCTGATTGCTGGTTTGGTTGGGGGATTTTTCATCGGTGCTTATTATCTTCGTAAACAGCTTGAAAAGATGCAAAACGACCCTGAAACGCTGCAAAAAATGGCCAAACAGATGGGTTACAACCTGAATGGGAAACAAATGCAAAAAGCCCAGCAGATGATGAAGAACCAACAGTTCTCCAAAAATCAGCCTGGTCCGCGTAAAAATCAGGGCCGTCGGAAATAATGAGCAACGTGAGCACGGATGCCGCATGAGGTTGCTGCATAGAGGAGGATTACTGTGGCTGGCGTAAAAGATTATATTAACCGCAAAGCTGCGGATAACCGGGATAAAATCGAGTACCATGTGGAGCAGATTTTACAACTGATCGGTGAGGACCCCAAGCGTGAAGGGTTGTTGGAAACACCGGCACGCGTTGCGCGCATGTATGAGGAAATATTTGCGGGTTATGAGGTTGATCCCCGGGATGCGCTGGGTGTGACATTTGACGAGAATCACGAGGAGCTTGTCATCGTGAAGGACATCGTTTATTACAGCCAGTGTGAGCACCATATGGCTCCTTTCTTCGGAAAAGTGCATATCGGCTATGTACCCAGCGGCAAAATTGTAGGACTGAGCAAGCTTGCACGCCTGGTAGAGGCAGTGACCCGCCGATTGCAGGTACAGGAGCGTATTACATCACAGATCGCTGATATTTTAAATGAAGCGGTCTCCGCTCACGGGGTTATGGTGGTCGTGGAAGGCGAGCACCTGTGCATGTGTGCAAGAGGTGTCAAAAAGCCTGGTAGCAAAACGGTAACATCTGCGGTACGCGGTACGTTTCGTGATGATGCAGCGCAGCGCGCAGAATTTCTGTCGCTGCTCAAGGATTGATCGAACATCGCAAGACGTTTATGTGATGAACAAAAAAGGGTGGTTTACGCATAGGCGTAGCCACCTTTTTTTGTTAACATCAGAAATAGAGACGACGGGATAGCCGCCTTAAAATTACGATTTGCCTATGGATAACAGTTATTTTTATAGATAGGGGATAACGTATGGAGAATGTACATAGATCAACAGAAAAAACAACAGCTTTGCCTGAGTTGCAGTGGTTTGAAGCGCCACTCGCGGCCACTCAGGAGGACGTTTTGTCTCCGCTGGCTTGGGAGGAGCTGGCCTGTCGGCAAGTAGGGAAAGGAGCTGCACCCATTTTGCATCTTTGGCGGCATCCGTCAGCGCTTGTGATCGGTCACCGGGACCGCAGGCTTCCCTACGCCCCGCAGGCGATGGAGCGAGTGCGCAGCGCGGGAACCTCGGTATGCGTACGCCCCTCGGGTGGAGCAGCCGTCATGCTGGACAGGGGGGTGCTGAACCTGTCCTTGATCCTGCCGAATCCACAGCGGGCCATCAGCCTGCATGAGGATTTCCGGCTCATGGCAGCGCTAATTGCCGATGCGCTGGTTCCGTGGTCTGGCGAGGCGCAGACCGGAGAAATCCCCGGGTCCTTCTGTCCCGGGGATTACGATGTCAGCGTCCGAGGCCGCAAGTTTTGCGGCATTGCACAGCGGCGCCAAGCCAAGGCGTATATCATCACAGCCTTCGTGATGATTGAGGGCAGTGGTGTAGAGCGTGCACAGGCGGTGCAGCAGTTCTACACAGAGGCAGCCGGGGACACGTCGGCAGGCGTGCAGCAGCAGGATTACCCCCGGGTGAATCCAGCAACGATGGGTAGCCTGGCAGAGCTGGCTGGAGTGCCGTCTGTTGAGGCGTACACGGCATCTCTGCGCCGTGTCGTTGAGAGCCGGACAGCCGTTTTACCTGTCGCTGGCTGGCTGGTACAACCGGAAGGATTGACCGAACAAATGGCAGCACTCAGAGAGCGATACGATTTGCAGGTGTAGTTTTTCTTTAGCTTAGAAGGGTTGCCATCTCAGTTTGGAGGCTTGGGTATAGCGCTCTGCAACCTCTGGCCAGTTAACGACATGCCACCAATCTTCAATGTATTTGTTGCGTTCGGCCTGATGCTTTAAGTAATATGCATGTTCCCATACATCTAGCGCCAGCAGCGGAATGGACTCCCATTGAGTCAGATTCTGGTGCTTTTCGGCCTGCAAAATTTCAAGTCGTCCCGCGCGTGGACTCCATACCAGGATAGCCCAGCCGCCACCCTCGACCTTTTCGGCTGCTGAACTGAATTGCTTTTTGAATGCCTCGTAGCTGCCAAAATCCTTTTTAATCTGTTCAGCCAGCGGGCCGCTTGGGTTTCCACCACCTTGAGGACTCATGATCGTCCAAAAAAGAGTATGCAGATAATGGCCTGCGCCGTTGAATGCCAGTTCCCGTTCCCAATGTTTTACGAGGTCAAAATCACCTGTTTTTCGGGCTTCTTCCAGTTTCTTTTCCGCTTTATTCAGGTCATTCACATAGCTCAAATGATGCTTGTTATGGTGAATACGCATTGTTTTCTCATCAATATACGGTTCAAGCGCATTATAGGGGTAAGGGAGCGGCGGTAGCCGATGTCCCCCAATAGGAACCGACCGGCCGATTGAGGTTTTTTCCGTTGCCGAAGGTTGCGCCTGGCTGGACTTGACGCCTTTAGTCGTCCATGCGCCTTCTCCCCTTATGCCTGCCTGCCGTTCTCGAAACGCTTCCTCTGGGTAATTCTCACCCTCTGTAGCTACATGATACAACCTAGCAGCCCTTGCGATGGAGCCAGGTTCCTGAAAGGGGGTTGTCGAGATCAGGAAATATTGGCTTTCATGTGCCGCGTGTAATACAACTCCGGCGGATTTTGGTTGCTGACGCAATGCATGACTGTGCTCGCTTAGCAGCCCGAGCTGTCGTACATACTCCTGTGACTGACGGTTTGCGGTTTGCAGCAAATCGTCTAATCGACGATTTAATTCTTGTGAGTCAAGCTGAGAGTTTGAGGCTGACTCTGACAATGGCATCTTTACAGATGATGATGCGTCTAATCCTCTTGACTGTTTTGAATGTTCAGTGAATTCGTGTGTATGTGCTTGTGGAGCAGCCGACATCTGTTTCCACTCCTGATGCCACGCCTGATCTGCCGGATCGAGTGCGCTCCGTTGCTCTTCAAGCAGCTCTATGGCGGTGCGTTCCGTCTGTTCGAATACAGTCCGCCAATCATCCAGCAGCCGTACATAAGTAGGCTCTAGTCCCTCGGTAGCGGATTTAATCACTTCCACATGCCAACTTTCCTGCTGCTTCCAATGCCGAATTTCCTCCAGCACACGTAAGGGCAGGAAAGACCCATAAGTACTCAGCATCGTTTTTTACCTCCCGTATCCCACTATGGCTATCCGGCCGATCTGGCAGATCTGCCCTGGACGCATACGTACCCAGTATATTCACTGTCTCATCGGAAATATGTCTATGAACTCCCTTAATCCGGTCACATCTGTTACTAAAACAATGAATACCCATGGAACACGAAAAAGAAGCCCAGCTACGGCACGGGTTAAGTGTCCATAGACAGGCTTCTTCAAGGGGAAGAATAGAATATAGTTCTTCGAAAAATAATTTTTTACTTCGTATTCGTTTGTTTGTGGGCATCAGCGGTGGTTTTCTTGTCCTCCAGCTCCTGTACACTGCTTAGAAACGTCGATACCCGTCGCAAATATTCACGAGGGTGCTCTCTGAAAATAAGCTCATGTATCCCGTTTTTAACAATCCATACACTGGAAAGCGGGTTGGTTTGATTGGCAGCGAGCTTTTCCGCAATAGGATAAGGAGCTTTTTCATCCTGTGTACCATGCACAAACATAATCGGGAACGGGTAGTTTTCCTTTTTAACCTCCTGATATGGAATCTGATGCAAGCTGGTGCCGTTCAAAATTGGAAACAGCAACTCCAGAATTTCCAAAGACGGATGTCTTGGCAGATTAATTTGATTGTGAATGTTATGGTACAGCGTATCCGGTTCCAGCAGGAAGGTGCTGTCCAAAATCATTGCGTCCACATCCTTGGTTTGCAAGCCCGCCTGAAGAGCGGTTCCTGCCCCCATGGAGAAGCCCCATACGATAATCTCCGACGAGCCGCGTTGCTTCGCAAGCTGAATTGCTCCGAGGAGCTGTTGGGATTCTGCTTTGCCTCCGGTTGCGACTGCTTTGCTGTTTTGTGACGCAAATCCATAATCGAACATGACCACATTAAAGTTCAAACTGTGGGCATAATGCGCCAGATCATACATGGGAATCCAGCTTTCTTCGCGGTTAGCCCCATAACCATGGCTGAAAATAATCGTTTTCCGCGATTGATCCGCCGGGATATACCAGCCTTGTACCATGCGGCTACCATCCTTGGCAGGGAAGCTGACTTCCTCATAAGGCATGCTTTTGGCCTGCATCGGATTAGAGTACAGTGGTGCAACGGTGGGATTCGTAAGTACCCATGCGATGTAAGCATGCAAGGCAATAAAACAAAACAACAGAAAAAAGACGACCGACAGCAGCAGAGCTATCACAACGTGCTTGAACCGCAGCAGACGGGGATTAAAGAGTGGGGTGGACGGCTCCTGAACAGCGGTCTGTAGCTGAGCGTTGCGCTGGGATGTCGAAATCATGTAAGAGCCTCCTTATATAAAATTGATCTTCGTTTCATAGAATATAGGTATAATTCCACTTGAAAATAGTAGTGTAGATCCGTATAGATACCTATTATCGTATGATGGGGATTATCCAAAGTCAACGCCTGAACCGGAAAAGTAAAAATGATGCAAAGAATTGTCGATGTTTGTTCTCGTTCTGTAATATGGTTGTCACAAAAACATCGGTTTACAGTAGCCGCGACTATTCTATATAATTTATGTAACCATGTTTCATAGTGTGAAACGAATATGGATACAAGAGGAGCGGTTCACGATGGAAGACCGTAAATTAACCGTTCGCGCTGTAGAGCGTGCACTTGATATACTGCTGTGTTTTACCGCAAATTCGGATCTTGGCCTGACGGAGATTGCCTCCAAAATTGGTCTACATAAAAGCACGGTTCATCGGCTGCTGACTACGTTGGAGGATCGGGGCTTTGTCGTTCGGAATGCCGAAACGGAAAAATATCGACTTGGCTTCCGCATTTGGGAGCTATCCACGCATTTGTCCCAAAGTGACGAGCCGGCGGTGCTGTTACAACCTGCAATGGAAGGACTACGTGACCGTCTGGGGGAGACGGTCAGCTTGTACTTACGGGACGGCAGTATGCGTATTCGCATACAAGCCGTGCAGAGCAATCAGGCGATCCGCAGGGTCGCGCCTGTAGGTGCGCGTATGCCGCTGGCTGTAGGGGCCTCCAGCAAGGTGCTGGCGGCCTTTATGCCGCCGCAGGAGCTGGAAGCCCTGCTAAGCGGGGATGAATGGCCGCCCTCAGTAGACCCGGAGGTCTATAAAGCCCAGCTGCAGGACATTCGCGAGAAGGGCTATGCGACCAGCTATGAAGAACGGGAGCCAGGGGCTGCTGCTGTGGCAGCGCCAATTGTGAACCGGAAGGGACAGGTCACTGCGGCTTTATCTGTATCCGGCCCGGTCAGTCGACTTGCACCCGAGACGCTACATGACTTTGCTCCGATTTTGATCGAAGCGGCGAAGGAAATGGGGCTTATGCTTCCGTAACAAGAATGAACACAGTTGAAGCAAGCAGAGTGATTTGATAGGGAGTGTCTTCTTGGTAAAAGGGTACCTAGAAGGGTTGCCAAAGCCATAAATTTGAAGTAGTCTGGTAAGGAAGGCGGATGTCTGTTATATCCGCCTCATGTGAATAGAAGTATCACAGTTACTGGGGGAGCCTGTAATGCCGGGCTGAGATGGAATCGTGCAAGATTCCGGACCCTTTGCACCTGATCTGGATCATACCAGCGTAGGGAAGTAATCGGCCATTGAAATGTATACGCGGCTGCTGTCTTCAGTGGCGCATTGGAATGGATATTCCATATGCGCACTGTCTGGACAGCTGCCTCGTTAGATTAGCCGGTTCCCTGGGGAACCGGCTTTTTTGCATAGATCAGCGCCACCCTGGGAATGGTTCCGGATCGGTGTGTCATTTCATCGAAACGGGAGGAATGGACAATGAAGCCGACAGAAGCAGAAGGAACAAAAAAAGTTGAGGTAGAGAAGACAAACGGGGAGCAAGCCAGTGGGGTAACGCCCTTTCCAGGAAGCCGTAAGGTATATATTCAAGGCTCGCGGCCGGACATTGCCGTGCCAGAGCGCGAAATTGCTCTTCATCCTACACATACGCCGCAGGGCACGGAGCATCATGAGCCATTGCGTGTATATGATACAAGCGGTCCCATGACCGACAAAGCCTATCAGGTCGATATCCGTCAGGGCCTGCCTCCATTACGGCGAGCTTGGGCACTGGAACGGGGCGATGTGGAGGCTTACGAGGGACGCGCCGTCAAGCCGGAGGATAATGGACTGAAACCTGGCTCCAAACGGGAGACAGTGGAATTTCCCGGCGTGACCAATCGTCCGCTTCGTGCTTCGCAAGGGCGTACAGTGACGCAAATGCATTATGCGCGGCAAGGGATCATTACGCCCGAAATGGAATTTGCGGCGATCCGCGAAGGGGTCGAGCCTGAGTTTGTACGGCAGGAATTGGCGGCTGGACGAGCCATTTTGCCTTCGAATATCAATCACCCGGAAAGTGAGCCAATGGTCATTGGGCGTCATTTTCACGTGAAGATCAATGCGAACATTGGTAATTCTGCGGTTACCTCCTCCATCGAGGAGGAAGTGGAGAAAATGACTTGGGCGGTGCGTTGGGGCTCGGATACGGTTATGGACCTGTCCACAGGCCGTAATATCCATACAACACGTGAATGGATCATTCGGAATTCTCCTGTACCGATTGGGACTGTGCCGCTGTATCAGGCACTTGAAAAGGTGAACGGTGAAGCAGAAGCGCTGACGTGGGAGTTGTATCGCGATACGCTGATTGAGCAGGCGGAGCAGGGAGTGGACTATTTTACAATTCATGCGGGTGTATTGCTGCGGTATATTCCGATGACGGCGAATAGAATGACGGGAATTGTATCCCGAGGCGGGTCAATCATGGCAGCCTGGTGCCTTGCGCACCATCAGGAGAATTTTTTGTATACACATTTTGAAGAAATTTGCGAAATTATGAAAGCCTATGATGTGGCCTTTTCTCTCGGAGATGGTCTACGTCCAGGTAGTATCTATGATGCGAATGATGAAGCACAGTTTGCAGAGCTGGAAACGTTGGGCGAGCTAACGCAAATCGCATGGAAGCATGATGTTCAGGTCATGATTGAAGGGCCGGGACATGTCCCTATGCATAAAATCAAAGAGAATGTGGATTTACAAATGGAGATTTGTAAGGAAGCTCCTTTCTATACCTTGGGACCGCTCACGACGGATATTGCCCCCGGATATGATCATATTACCTCAGCCATCGGGGCGGCGATGATCGGTTGGTTCGGGACGTCCATGCTGTGCTATGTTACGCCTAAGGAGCATTTGGGTCTGCCCAATAAGGATGATGTCCGCGAGGGTGTCATTACCTACAAAATTGCGGCACATGCTGCCGATCTGGCGAAGGGGCATCCACGAGCGCAGCAGCGGGATGATGCTTTGTCCAAGGCGCGCTTTGAGTTCCGCTGGCGGGATCAGTTCAATCTGTCGCTTGATCCCGAGCGTGCCTTGTCCTACCATGATGAAACGCTACCGGCAGAGGGCGCCAAGGAAGCACATTTTTGCTCGATGTGCGGCCCTAAATTTTGTAGTATGCGTATCACTCAGGACATTCGCGCCTATGCAGCGGATAAGGGGCTGAACACCCAAGAAGCAGTAGCTGTCGGGATGCGTGAGAAGGCAGAGCAGTATCGGGATGGCGGTCAGTAAAACGAACGTGGAGTTTAGGAACGTATGAATTAAAAAAGCCGTGGTTCTCTACAGTCAATGTAGGAAACTACGGCTTTTTAGCTTCTTATGTAAAGTGGGATCATTCAACCGGATAAACGGCGCCTTATTTTTTACCCATTTTTTCATTCAAAATGTCCTGAAAGCTGAGCTTCTTCTCCGAGCTATCTTCTTTCTTCTGCATACTCACCGCGTTGGCACGTTGGTATTGGTGGTGAAAGGGCATCAGGGTGTGGACGGTTAAGTTCATTGTATTCATGTAGGTCATTCCTCCAATTCCATATTGTCAAATTCAGATTGAGTTGCTTAGGACGTCTGTATAGGACTATTTGTATGTACTTGATGTCGTAATACCGTGTAGGTTGCTTGGTAATGTTTCAATCATTATACCCACATTTTCTCAAAGTAAAACGCTTTTGACATAAAACAGGAAGATGGTCATATGTGTCCAAAATTTGGATTAGGAGGATGGTCATTTTAGGGGAAAATGTGCCTAGGTCTAAAACAAGGGCTAGAGGCCCGTTTTCTTAGTTTAGTAGTCGGGATTGTGTTTTTTTGTCGAATAACCTTGTAAAAGGAGGATTTTGCGGAATCCTCAAGTCAGGATTGAGGCAGTCTGGTGGCGAATTAAAGTGTCAAAGTTGTATTGACTTTATGTTTGGTAGTAGATACCATGAACTGGTTGTCAGCGTATTTTGGCAACAAGAGTCAGCCAATCCATCTGGCGATTCATCCTTTGAAATGTTAGAGAGAGGATTAGAGCATATATGAAAAAAAGTATTGCAGACATCGCATTTATTATTCTGGGAGCGTTTTTTTTCGCGCTAGCTGTTAATCTGTTTGTGATCCCGAATGAATTTGGCGAGGGGGGCGTTACAGGGGTCACGATCATCCTGTACTACCTGTTTCAGTGGTCTCCCTCGATCGTCAATCTGGTGATTAATGGCTTGCTGCTGATTGTCGGATATAAATTTTTGGACAAGAGAACGACCTTGTACACTATAATTGCGGTCGCTTTTAACTCGCTGTTTTTACATTTAACGGTCAACTGGCGGATTGATTCGCATGAACCGACGATTAATGCTGTATTTGCCGGAGTTTTGGTGGGGGTCGGCATTGGCTTAATCGTACGGGTAGGTGGCACAACGGCAGGAACGGTCATTTTAGCCCGGATCGCCAACAAGTATCTGGATTGGAATATCAGCTATGGCTTGCTGTTTTTTGATTTGATTGTCGCATTCTCTTCCTATTTTATTATTGGTCCGGAAAAATTGATGCTAACTATCGTTATTTTGTACGTTGGTACAAAGGTGATGGACTTCATGATCGAAGGACTGAACCCGAAAAAAGCAGTCATGATCATTTCGGAGCACCAAGATAAAATTGCCGAGATGGTCATTACGAAAATGGATCGTGGAGTTACCGTCCTGTCAGGCCACGGCTATTACACTAAAAATCCAAAAGAAGTGCTGTATATCGTCATTAGTAAACAAGAGGTGTCAGCGCTTAAAAAGATAGTCAAAGCCATCGACACAGCAGCATTCATCACCATTCATGACGTGCGGGACGTGTTCGGAGAGGGTTTCCTGGATATTTCGAAGTAACTCGTATGCACGAAGGTAAGGTTATAGGAGAATATTGTTGGAAGTCGGTCCTGAGAGGATCGGCTTTTTGTTTTTGTGATGTTTCTTCCATTTTTGGTATTGGAAAATATGCATAATAAAGAGGAGTCACTCAATTCCTGTTATGGAGGGTTTGGCGGGATGGAGAATAAGGGTAATTATGACGTAAGTTTCCTTGGCTGCTTTCGAATGAAAGCGCTTGGAAGAAAACGCATCGTATCTCTGCTTATATTTGGATAGCCTTTGGCTTAATCGGGATCGCTATAGGATTAGGACAAGAAGTTAATGTGTATATGGTGCTCGCATCTTGTTTGCCGACGATGATTAGTTTTATTACTTCTCTCTTTCTAAGTCATAGGTATAAAAATATAGACTGCTGATATCTGTATAATGCAGATCGATTTAGCATATTAGGGGGATTTCCATGAGAAGTAAATTAAATTTTTCTAATGTATTGTCTTTTCTTATTTCTGTTTTGCCTTTAGTCATCTACTTTTTCATGTATCCGAGAATGCCTAGGAATGTAGCAATCCACTACAATTTCAATGATGTGGCTGACCGTTTTGTTGACAAATCCTCCCCTGAGGTATGGTTGTTGTGTGGAATTAGTCTCATATCTTTTATAATTATGCTAATGCTTCAACCCTATCTCAGTCGTCAGTTCAAGAGCGAAGAAGGCTCTGTAATCATGGAAAGCCTGCCTGGTCTCTTCACACTCCTTATAACCCTAGTGTTCTCAGTTCTCGGCATATGTTTCCTTTTAAAAGCTTAAAGCATATAAAAAATCCCCTCTCAATTCGCAGTTTCCACTGCATTTGGAGGGGATTTCGTTATTTATACGCTCTTTACTCTTGAATCATCTGACGCAATACGGTTTGCAGAATACCACCGTTGTGGTAGTAATCGATATCGACGGTGCTGTCTAGACGGGCAATTACCGGGAATTCGAACTTTGTGCCATCCTCGCGTTTAGCCACCACTGTAAGCTCTTGACCAGGCTTCACGTCATTGTTAATGCTGAGGATGTCGAAGGTTTCGCGGCCATTGAGACCCAAGCTGGACCAGCCATAGCCCTCCTGGAATTGCAGAGGCAGTACACCCATGCCGACCAGGTTACTGCGGTGAATCCGCTCGAAGCTTTCGGCAATGACAGCCTTAACGCCCAGCAGAAGCGTACCTTTGGCCGCCCAGTCACGAGAGCTGCCTGTGCCGTATTCCTTACCAGCAATGACGATCAGGTTCTGATCGGCTGCCTGATATTTCATGGATGCATCATAGATGGACATTTCCTCATCCGTTGGCAAGTATTTGGTCACGCCGCCCTCGGTGCCTGGAGCCACATTGTTGCGGATACGGATGTTGGCGAATGTACCGCGCATCATGATCTCGTGGTTACCGCGACGGGAGCCGTAGGAGTTGAAGTCCTTGCGTTCCACGCCATGCTCCTTCAAATACAGTCCTGCCGGGCTGGATGGGGCAATGTTGCCTGCTGGTGAGATATGGTCCGTCGTGACCGAATCATTCAACAGGGCAAGCACACGGGCATTACGGATTTCCTTGATATCTTGTACGCCATCTTGAAGTCCTTCAAAGAACGGCGGGTTTTGAATATAAGTTGAGTTTTCATCCCATTCATACAGTTCGCCTTCAGGAACCGGAATGGAGTTCCATTTTTCGTTGGCAGTAAATACATTTTCGTATTTGCGACGGAACATATCCGGGCTGAGAGACAGGCTGATGGCTTCCTTGATTTCCTCGGAAGTGGGCCAGATGTCTTTCAGGTAGACTGGTTGATTGTCCTGATCGTAACCGAGAGGATCATTCACCAAATCAATGTTCACTGTGCCTGCCAGCGCATAAGCGACAACCAGTGGCGGTGAGCCGAGATAGTTGGCTTTGACCTGCGCATGCACACGGCCTTCAAAGTTCCGGTTGCCGGAAATAACTGCGCCAACCGTCAAATCATGGTCTGTGATGGCTTGACTCACTTCGTCAGGAAGTGGGCCGGAGTTACCAATACAGGTTGCGCAGCCGTAACCGGCTACATGGAAGCCGAGGGCTTCGAGCGGTCCGATTAATCCGGCTTTTTGCAGGTATTCCGTCACGACGAGGGAGCCTGGTGTCAAGCTTGTTTTAACATAGCCTGGCTTTTTGAGCCCACGCTGTACTGCTTTTTTGGCCAGCAAGCCCGCACCGAGCATAACGCTTGGATTGGAGGTATTCGTGCAGCTTGTGATCGCCGCAATAACGACTGCTCCTGTACCCAACTCGCTGGTGGAGCCGTCCGGATGGGTCAGCGGAATTTTCTGTGCGATTTTTTCATCGCTCAGTCCATAGCCGCCTTTGTCCACCGGGGTACGGATAATGCCTTCGAACGTTTCTTTCATGCGGCTAAGCTCAACACGGTCCTGCGGACGTTTGGGTCCGGCGAGACTCGGTACTACCGAAGCCAGATCAAGCTCAATCGTATCGCTGAACACAGGGTCCGGTGTATCGGATGTGCGGAACATGCCTTGGGCTTTGTAATACTCCTCTACGAGGCTTACTTGCTCATCGGAACGTCCGGTGCTGCGCAGGTAGGCTAGCGTTTCCGCATCGACCGGGAAGAAGCCAATCGTTGCGCCGTATTCCGGTGCCATGTTGGCAACTGTCGCACGGTCAGCCAAGCTGATGTTTGCCAGACCAGGCCCGTAAAATTCCACGAATTTGCCGACTACGCCTTTTTTACGCAGCATTTGCGTAACAGTGAGCGCCAGATCGGTGGCAGTAGAGCCTTCCGACAGGCTGCCTGTCAGTTTGAAGCCGATCACATCGGGAGTGACAAAATACAGCGGCTGCCCCAGCATGCCCGCTTCTGCTTCAATCCCGCCGACACCCCAGCCTACAACACCCAGCCCGTTAATCATCGTGGTATGGGAGTCTGTTCCTACGAGGGAATCTGGAAAGACGACCGTTTCACCGTCAATGGTTTTGGTAGCGGCAACGGAGGCGAGATACTCCAGATTGACCTGATGGACGATACCGGTGGATGGCGGAACGGCGCGGAAGTTGTTGAACGCCGTTTGCGCCCAACGCAGAAAACGGTACCGCTCCTCGTTGCGTTCAAACTCTACATTAATATTGTAATCCAGCGCATCACTGGTACCAAAAGCATCGACCATGACCGAGTGATCGATAACGAGATCGACGGGAACGAGCGGATTGATTTGCTTCGGGTCCCCGCCTGCTTTTTTCACCGTATCACGCATAGCTGCCAAATCGACAACCACCGGGACACCGGTAAAATCCTGTAGCACGATGCGTGCAGGAATGAACGGAATCTCCTTGTTGGTATCCCGATCCTCAGCCCAGCCTGTCAGCTGTTGCACATGTTCTTCCGTAATGGCGCGACCGTCAAACTGTCGAACCGCGGCTTCCAGCAATACTTTAATGGAGAAAGGCAGCTTGGCGATACCACTTTTTCCTTGTTCCTCCAGTGCCTTAAGGCTGTAGTAGCGGTAAGGCTTCCCGTTAACTTCCAGACTACGGGCGATGGAGAATTGATCTTTTCCTGACATAAGTATTACCTCCTTGAAGTGGATGCTTGTGGGAAAATAGGGATGTCGTTTTTTCGACGTCTTGCACAGTTGGTTTAAATTGGTTGCGTTCTCAATTACATCTTCAGTGGTTCATAACGTGTTAGAGGTTGAGATGAATGTAATTTGTTTCATTAGATGAAACATGATTTCAAAATGATTGCTTTTGGATTAAGTATACCGTTTTCAGACGGTTCCGTAAAGTTTTTTTGGCCTAAATGATGCGTTGCAGATTGGAAAATAAAACGCCCGCTCCCTCGCGTTTCGATGTTCATACCAAGCTTTAGAGATTCATACTTATAGATAGAGAGCATTTCAGACCAGAGAGGCAAGAAAGGAAGTTATTCATCATTCCGGTTATCCCCGGAAAAGGATAGCGGGACGAATATGGAGGGATTGGGATGGGGGAGCGGGAATGGAAACAGGCCCTTTTTGCTTACGTGAATCAATACAATCGCAGTGAAGTGAATGGTGTACCGCAGCCGGATGAGTATCTGGAGGTGGGTCAGCGGATGGAACGAGCAGCACGTGCGGCCAGATTGGAGCAGTGGTACAACGAACGGGATGCTGTTCCCCTACGCAGCGAGACACGCGCCAAGCCCCTACGAATGGTGCAGGATACCCCGGATGAGGCTGTGGTAGATGTACAACTGCATGTCCGACTCTTTTATGAGAAGGGTGGGATGACTCACCGGGAGGATCGGATCGAACGGGAGCGTCTGACATTCACACGCGAGGGTGAAGCCTGGCAGGTAGCGAGAATTGAGCGCGATCCGGCAGAAAGGAAGCCAGCGGGGGGAGAGGTTCCTTTTGAACAGGCTTCGTTTAATCAAGGAGGAAATCTGCCGCTGCTGAATCGCGGTGTGCTGGGCTTTGGCTCATCAGCACGTCCCAGCCGATATCGCCGCGAAGAAGCAGCGGCCTATGCAGATCAGTGGTGGGATAGCTTCAATCCGGAGTTTGAAGGTTTTGATGTGGATTGCACCAATTATATCTCGCAATGCCTCTTTGCAGGGGGAGCACCGATCCACTATACTGGTAAAAGAGAATCGGGCTGGTGGTATAAAGGACGGGTTGCCGGACGTGAACTGTGGAGCTACAGTTGGGCAGTTTCCAACAGTCTGGAGCGGTATTTGGGCTCCAGCTCATGGGGGTTGACCGCTGAGCAGGTGAGTCGCCCAGAGCAGCTCATGTTGGGGGACGTCATTTTTTACGATTGGGATGGTGACGGAACCTTCCAGCACAGCACGGTGGTCACGGCCTTTGATGCGGGCGGCATGCCGCTAGTCAATGCACATACGGTAAGCTCCAGACATCGTTATTGGGACTATAAAAATTCGTATGCGTGGACGGACAACACGGTATATCGCTTTTATCACATCGCCGACTATTTTTAAATGAGATGATGGATAACAGGTACAGTGATGCAAATCAGTCACAATGACGAAAGCAGGAAAGCGGAGGATAGGCATGGCAAATCAAAAATTGACCGTAGGGCTAGTGTACGGTGGCAAATCGGGCGAACATGAGGTTTCGCTGCAAACGGCGTATGCGGTAATGAACGCTTTTAACTATGAGAAATACGAGATCATTCCTTTTTATATTACGAAGGCTGGCGATTGGCGTAGAGGGGCGCTATTAAGCGCTCCTCTGGCTTCTGTAGAGCAATTGAAGCTGGAACGCGCAGAGGGCGGCACCAAGGCGGCATTAGATACATTGTTCGGCAAGCTGTACGGAGAGCAGACGCTGGATGTACTGTTTCCGTTGCTGCACGGCACCTTTGGCGAGGACGGAACGATTCAGGGTCTGTTCGAAATGGCGGATATGCCTTATGTCGGTGCGGGAGTGCTGGCTTCGGCAGCAGGTATGGATAAAGGCGTCATGAAGAAGCTGTTTGAGCATGCAGGATTGCCGCAAGTGAAATACTGTTATTTTAATAGTACACAGTGGGCCCAAACCAGTCATGATCTGGTACGTAACATGGAAACCGAGCTAGGTTATCCTTGCTTTGTCAAACCGGCTAATCTGGGATCAAGTGTCGGTATTTCCAAAGCCAGTAACCGAGAAGAGCTGGAAAAGGCTGTAGATCTGGCTTTGCAATTTGACCTAAAGGTGATTGTCGAGGAGTACGTCGATGCCCGTGAGATTGAGGTCAGCGTACTTGGCAATGATGAGCCGATTGCCTCGGTACCGGGTGAAATTGTATCGTCGAGTGATTATTACGATTACGCTGCCAAATATACGGATGGCCAATCGGAAATGCTTATTCCGGCACCGTTGGATGAGGAAGTGGCAGATCGTATTCGTGAAGCCGCATTGCAAGCATTCCGTGCTCTGGAAGGCTGCGGGATTTCCCGTGCCGATTTCTTCGTCAGACGCTCGGACGGACATATCCTTATTAATGAAGTGAATACGATGCCTGGCTTTACACCGTTCAGTATGTATCCATTGCTGTGGAGAGAAACTGGCGTATCCTATGCAAGTCTGCTGGATCGCATGATTGCTCTTGCATTGGAGCGTTATGAGCGCAGGTCGGCACTGCACTACGAGAACTCATAAACGAAACAAAGGGGAGCTGATCACTCTCCTTTTTGTTCATATATATGGCATATCTTTGAGCACTACACTAAACCCTTAATGATGAAAGGTGGCGGTTACACATGGGCTTTCAAACTGAATTTAACTCCGTGTGCAAATTCAAGAGCGAGCAAGAACTTTACGAACTGCTGGAATACGGACGTGGCAAAATGGTTAAATCCGGGCTGCGCGTGTTTCCGACAGGCCAGAAGGTCATCGCTTACAGCGTGGACAACGTGGCAGTAGCCATCGTGCAGATTGTGGGCTGTATCGCCGAAATTAATTTCCAGGGCGATGAAGTGACCGAAGTTGAAATGATCCTCATTCGTAAGCTGAATGAAGAGGAATCAAGAATTCAGACCGCATTGGCGGATGAAATGTTTTTTGGAGCACAGCAGCAATCCTAGCTGTTTTCTTCTTGCAATTTGTGCGATAACACCGAATCAGCAGGTGCTTTTCCGGGTATGATCAGTAGAAAAGGGTTTTAGGTCACTGAACGAAAGCGACCTTACCATCTACTGCGACTGCTGAAAGGAAGACACCCTATGATCGTAAGGTTCGGTTATGTAGCCATGTCGGTTAACGTTCAAAATGCATCCCCCTCTAAAACAATGACATTGAGCAGCTTTAACAAGATTGGAGACCGAGAAGCTGCAATCCGCAAGCTAGAACGGATAGCAGCCGAAAATCTCCATAATACTTTGAGGCTGCTGCGCCATAATCGCGCGAGTGATATCCAGGTCTATCGTTTCTCATCCAAGCTGATTCCGCTCGCGACCCATCAGGATCTGCGAGATTGGGACCCTTTTCAGGCGCTTGCTGCTGACTTTGCAGAGGTTGGGAACTATGTCAGGGCGAATAAGATGAGGGTATCGTTTCACCCCGATCATTTTACAGTGTTAAGCACTCCCCGTCCTGAGGTGTTGCAGAGCTCCATTAATGATCTGAAGTACCACAAAGCGATGCTGGAGGCCATGGGACTCGGTGCCGAAGCCAAGAACAACATTCATATTGGTGGTGCATACGGAGATAAGGTGACCTCAGGCCAGCGTTTTGTAGAGCAGGTTAGTGCTCTGGATCTTTCGTTAAGAGAACGGTTAACGCTGGAAAATGATGATAAAACGTTCAATGCGGTGGAAACGCTGGAGGCTTGCAAATTGACGGGGTTACCGATGGTTCTCGATATTCATCATCAATGGGTGAATAATGAGGGGGAAAAGCCGTGGGAGCTATGGCCGGATATTTTGGATACCTGGACAGGGGAATTGGCCCAAGCCGGATCTTCTGTGGATCATCCATTGCCGCCCAAAATCCATGCGTCCAGCCCCAAAAGTGAAAAAGATCCTCGGGGCCATGCGGACGGTGTTCTAGTGGAGCCCTTGCTTACCTTTTTGCGCAATATTGCCGGATATACGGATCGGATTGATGTCATGCTTGAAGCCAAACTTAAGGATGAAGCGTTATTCGGGTTGATGAATGAACTGCGCCTTCAGGAAGCTAATGGGGTTAAAGTGCTGGATGGAGCTTCCGTAGAAATTATGCCTTAGAAAGTAGCATTTTGCGGATAAAGCTCCCATTTAGAGAAACTTTATGCAGATTATTGTGTATACTAGAATGTGTAAACTAGCAAACTTGTACTGAAACAGAGATGGTTAAGAGACTGTGTTGTAGAGCAGCTTCGTAAACCACGTAACAATGATATAGAAAGTAGAGTGAACACGTTGAACGAAAATGAAAACGAAAAGGTTCCCTATATCGTATCAGGAAAAAGCTATACTGCCGTGGCTATTAACGCGGCATCCAAAGCCGGGGAATGGATTAAAAGCAGGCTGGGAACTGTTGAACATTTGAATACCAAACAGTCTCCTACGGATCTAGTGACCGAGGTAGATAAAGGGGCAGAGCAGATGATTCGCAGACTGATTCTGACCCATTTTCCCGATCATGCTATTTTGGGTGAAGAGGGTGTAGAGCCGGGAGCCGAAGCTTCGGCCCGCGCATTAGAGGCTGCCCGTGAAGAGGAATATCTATGGATTATTGACCCGGTAGATGGGACTACCAATTTTGTACACAGTCTGCCGTATTACAGTGTGTCAATTGCCTTGGCCCATCGTGGAGAGGTGATTGTCGGGGTTATTTATGATCCGTCCCGTGATGAAATGTTTGTAGCGGAAAAAGGAAAAGGCGCTTATGTACATGGCAATCGCATGCAAGCATCGAGAGAAGAAACACTGGGAGATAGTCTGGTGTGCGTCGGCTTCCCGCCGGATCGTACGTATGCACAACCGCTAAATATGAAAATTACGCAGGTTCTTACACCTCAGGTACGCGGCATTCGGGCGATGGGCTCGGCAGCATTGCATCTGGCTTATGTAGCATCAGGACGGCTGTCGGCCTATTGCGAAATTGGTTTGAATGCGTGGGATGTGGCAGCGGGCGCTTTGCTGGTGCAGGAATCAGGCGGCACCATTACCGATACATTGGGCAGACCTTATGACCTGAGTGTACGGCATATTGCAGCGACGAATACAGCTATTCATTCTCAACTTATTCAAGTGCTGAAAGAAGCAGACGCAACCGGATTATAATTCTACGTAGAACATCATCATGAAGGAGGAAATCGCGATGAGCCAATCCGAAGAATTGGAACGCCAGCTCAGTGAACTGCTGACGGAAGGCGAAATTCGTGAGAATGAGGCCCAGAAGCGGGAAAGACTCAGTCCTAAATATGAGGTGCGGGTTCAGACTCATATCGATCCCATTGTTGAGGAGACACGTAAATACCGGAGTATGGCACGGGAACTTGATGACCGATACGACGAATATATGAGCAAGGCGGACAAATCGAAACCAACCGATCAACGCTAAGCAAATACAAATACCTCTTGCCGAATGACCAAGGCATGGGGTATTTTGTATGATATATAGAGTTTTCTCCATTTTGGGCTGGACCGGGCAGGATGAGCGAAGGAGGCGACATTCACTGATTACCTACTTTAAGAGCGCTTACAAAAATGCTGGAATCCATCATAAAATGGTACTGCTGATTACGGTGCTTATGCTGGTTAATTTTGCAGTTGTTGCAGTCATACTTAAGTACGTATTTCATATTTATGATAATCAAATGTACAAAAAAACATCCGAAGTACTCAATATTTCTTCAATCGGCATAGAAAATGAGCTGAAGGATGTGGAAAAAGTTACTTTCAAGGTAACAACGGACGAGCAGCTTCAACGTTATTTGCTGCAATTGGAAAAGGAAACGTCACCTTATACCAAAATGGTGCTTCGTAAAAAAATAACGAATAGGCTCGTCGCCTTTGCCGGCTCTGAGACCTATGTCTATTCTATGATAGTAATCGATAAAGAGGGACAGGTCATGAGCGCGGGCAACCGCGAAGGTATTCCCCAGGAGCTTCGATCCACCCTGTCGGAGCTGGCAGACGAACATGACGGTTCCAATGCATGGTATGTGGCAGGCCATTCCTCCTTGCTGGCCGCTCGGCAGTTCAAATCCTTTACCGATTCCAATTTTACACTGAATGGGCTCGGAACGCTTGCGATTCGTGTGCGAATTGACCGGATTGTAGCGGATCGTGTGCAGACCTCCGGCCGTGACGGACAACTGATGATTACAGATGGAAGACGGATGATTTATCCCGAAACACCACTTTTGAGTGAGAGTGATATCCAGGCGGAGCTTGGCCGAAAGCAGCCTTACGGGATTGCGACCTACTCAGGAGGAACCTTTTTCGCTGCTCAAATCAAGTCCTCTTATACGGGGTGGACGTATTTGCATATGACCCCCTTCGATGATATGTTTCGCAGTATTACGATCATTAAAGAAGTTGTAAGCGCTATTTTTGTAATTATGCTTCTTATCGCATTGGCACTGGGGGCTAGGTTGTCAGGGAGCATTACCAAACCGATTGTTCAATTAATCCAGAACATGCGTAAAATAGAAAAAGGCGATCTCGACCGTTTGGAAGAAGAAGCACTTGGCGCGGTCCCCCTTTCCACACAGGATGAGGTAGGCTTGTTACATCGGACATATAAGAAAATGATTCGCCGCATTCGTGAGCTCATTAATGAGAATGTTGCCAAGCAGCTATTACTGCGGGAAACAGAGCTAAAGGCATTACAGGCACAGATTAATCCACACTTTTTATACAACACGCTGGAATCCGTGAACTGGCTCGCCAAGGCCAATAAGCAGGATCGGATTTCAGAGATGGTGGAAGCACTTGCTTTTCTATTGCGTAGTGCCGTCAGTTTTGAAGAGCAGCTGATTCCGCTTCGAAAAGAACTGGATATTGTAAGGAGCTACGTAACGATTCAAAAAACACGTTTTGATGAACGTCTCGTCTTCCATCTGGATGTCCCGGAAGAACTGATGGATGCACAAATTCCGAAGCTAACGCTTCAGCCCTTGGTGGAGAATGCCATTCATTATGCGCTGGAGCCGCGAATTGAACCTTGTCGGATTGCTATTATTGCGATAGAAAGCGAGGGGGCTCTATTTCTGCGAGTTGAAGATGACGGACCGGGAATGACGCCGGATTTCTTGGAAAAGCTGCGGAGCGGGCAGGTCATGACTCGTGGGCAGGGCATTGGACTTACGAATATTGAGGAACGGATTAACCTGACATTTGGTACACCTTGGGGGATAGAACTGCATAGCGAGTCAGGAACAGGAACGTCGATTCATGTCTGTATTCCATATGTGAAAGGGGATCAGGGTCGTGTACAAGGTGCTACTGGTTGATGATGAGCGTATGATTTTGGAAGGCATATCACAGGTGGTTGATTGGGGGAAAGCGGGAACGAGATTGGTTGGTACGGCACGTAACGGGATTGAGGCTTATGATCAGATTCAGGCGAGCCCGCCTGATTTTGTGATTAGCGACATCTCTATGCCTGGATTGGACGGTATCGGACTGGTTGCCAAAACGACGGAGCATTTTCCAGACGTCCGTTTCATTCTGTTGTCTGGTTACAAAGATTTTGATTATGCCTGTCGGGCTATGCAATACGGGGTGAAGCACTACTTGTTGAAGCCATGCAATGAGCGGCAAATTCATGAGGCTCTAACCGAGTTGGGGCAGGAGCGGGAGGAACAGGGAGAACGCAAGCAGTTTGTAAACCGGATGAAGCTGGATTTTCAGCGTATGCTGCCTCATGTGAAGGAACACTTTTTGAAGGAGTTTATTTCCTATAAAACTTACGGTAGCCGTGATATCGCATTTTATGAGCGGTTATTCGGAATTGAATTGCAAGATAAGCAGGTTCGAATGCTGCTGCTGCGGGTGGAGGAATCCCATGAGCCGGAGCATTTGTTTGCATTGCAAAATATAGCGGCAGATTTGATGGATGATGTCTTGCTCAGTACGACCATGCAGGGGCAATTGCTCATCGTGCTGGAAAGTGAGGATGACACGTCACGGTTTATGAAACAGATTGAAGCGGTACGTGCGACATTTCATCGCTTTTACAAGCTGGAGGTAACAATCGCAGTTAGTGAGTCGGATAGTATGCAGCATTCACGGGGGATGTACCGGGAGACACTGCATTGTATGAATCACCGTTTTTACACCGGGGAGGGCAGTTTGATTACGAAGGAGGATTTAGCGGCTGAGGATACCCGGGAGATGGCAGATTTGGAGCTGGACGAGGAGAAGTTCGGTCTGCTGATCAAGGCTGGAAATACGGTGGAGGTTGCACAGGAAGTGGATCGGTTGTTCGGTATTTTGTCCCGGATGAAGCTGGAAATCTCCGTGACCCGCTCCTATGTGCTTCAGCTCTATGCCGCTATGATCCGTATATGCCCTGAAGAAGAGCGTGCGGCATTTACGAGCCGAATGGTGGTGCTGGCAGAGCAAAAAACGCTGGCATGTCTCAAATCTTTTGTACAGGAAGCTGCCGAACGAATGACCGCAATCTATTATAAAAGTAATGTGTATCGCCAATCTTCCACCGTTGATAAAATGATCACTATTATTGAGCAAAACTACAGAAAATCCGATCTGTCGCTGAACGGAGTGGCAGGTCAAATGCTGTATATGAATTCCGACTACTTAGGAAAAATTTTCAAAAAAGTGACAGGGGAAAACTTTTCACACTACGTCAATCGTTATCGGATCGAACGTGCGGCTGAGCATATTCGAGAGACAGGAGACGTGAAGGTATTTGAACTGGCGGAATGGTTCGGCTTCGGTGGGAACGCGCAATATTTTAGCCAGGTGTTCAAAAAATGGGCGGGTATGACGCCTTCCGAGTATATTAAGTCACATGAACGGGGATGAGCTGATGGCCCCCACTGTTTTTTAAACCCAGGAAACCTGATTTGTGTATTCCAATGTTTCTCTGCTTTTGGGAAAATAACAACAGGAGCTAATGTAAACGCTATCAAAATTGCGGAAATGCGTTGTCACTCGTGATTTGGCTCCTTTCTAGAACAGCGAAAAGGGGAGAGATAGGTGGGCAAAAAGGGATGGTTTCTGATCATAGCTATGCTGCTCGTTTTGACGACGGCATGTAGCGGAGCGGACGGCGGCAGCAATTCGGGCACAAGTGCAGACGGGAAAGTAAAATTACGGATCGCTTGGTGGGGATCGGATACGCGTCATGAATACACGCAGAAGGTCGTTGATTTGTATAAGCAGAAAAATCCTAATGTAACGATTGATGTGGAATATGCCTCTTTTGATGACTATTGGAAAAAGCTCGCCCCGCAGGCTGCGGCTAATCAGCTGCCAGATATCGTGCAAATGGACATTTCGTACATTAGCCAATATGCGAAAAATGGTCAATTGGAGGATCTCGCGCCTTACTTGAATCAAAAAATTCAGGTCGCTGATGTGACCGAAAATGTACTTAAAACAGGCGTAATTGCTGGTAAGCAATATGGTATCCCAACCGGTGTCAATGTTCTGGGTTTCCAGTATGACCCGGCGCTGCTCAAAAAAGCAGGCATAGACAAAATTCCTGACAACTGGACATGGGATCAATACAAAGAACTGGCTTTAAAAGCGGGTTCCAATAAAGTATACTTTGACAGCTCGATGGCGGCTGATATTTTCTTCCACTACTATTTGCGTACGCAAGGAAAGACTCTCTACAATGCGGAAGGAACAGGATTGGGGTATGACGATGATAAGCTGTTTGTTGACTTCTTCAGCGGATTGGCTGATCTGATTAAGAAGGGAGCGACCCCACCTCCTGAAATCATGAACCAGACCAAGGGGATTCTTGAGGAATCCGATATCGTAAAAGGAACAGGCATCGGTATTTGGCAGTGGTCCAATCAGTATGTGGGCTTGCAGCAGGTTGTTAACCGCCCAATGGCACTGGCTCCAATGTTTGGGCCGAATATGGAAAAAGGCGTATACATGCAGCCTACGATGTACTGGACGGTTGCTTCCCGTTCACAGGTAAAGGATGAGGCCGCAAAGTTTATTGATTTCTGGATGAATGATGTAGAAGCGAATAAATTGATTAAAGGCGAACGGGGCGTGCCAATTTCCTCCAAAATCAAGGAGGATGTTGCGCCAGAGTTAAGCGAGCCTACGAAGCAGGTGTTTGAATTTGTAGCTTCCATGGAGCCGAAGGCTTCTCCAATGAGCCCGCCGCCACCAGTCGGATCGCCGGAAGTGATTGCGACTCTGACCGATTATATTGAGCAGGTCAATTTCGGACAGATGACGGCTGAAGACGCAGCGGCCAAATTCCGGGCTGATGCGAATACTATCCTTGCGAATAACAAGCAATAATGAGCGCAATGAGACCTTTAGGATATCTGACATCGTTTTAGCATAAGAACGACAAAATCGAAGGAACGTTTCGTTAAGTTAACCGTGCGTAGTCCAAAGCATGATTGCGCACGGTTGATTCGACGAACCAACTGCATAAGCACCCTTTGCAGACGTCACAATAATATTCGTATAACAACGAATTATTAACAACGTAAAGTTTTTCTATTTCTTTAAAAGCAACAGAAGGGAGGCTTGATGAGCTTGCGAAATCATCAGAGCTTGAAAGCCAATATGACCGGATATGCGTTTATCAGCCCGTTTATTGTGGGCTTTCTGGCGTTTACGTTAATTCCAATGTTTATTTCGCTGTATCTGTCCTTTACCACCTACAACCTGTTCACCCCGCCCAAATGGATTGGTCTGGGTAACTTCGAAAAAATGTTCACAGGCGACCCGAAGTACTGGAATTCGATCAGGGTCACGTTTACGTATGTGCTGGTCGGTGTACCGTTGCGACTGATTTTCGCGCTGTTTGTGGCTATGATTTTGAATACCAAATCGCGCATGGTCGGCACCTATCGGACAATGTACTATCTGCCGTCGATTATCGGAGGTAGCGTTGCGGTATCCATTATGTGGCGGAACATTTTCAGTAATAACGGCATAGTGAACAGCCTGCTTTCGACCTTAGGGGCGACTCCGGTGAAATGGTTTGGTGATCCGGATGCTTCGCTTACGATGCTGATCACCCTGTCCGTATGGCAATTTGGCTCCTCCATGCTGATTTTTCTGGCAGGTTTGAAGAACATTCCTGTTGAATTGTACGAGGCGTCCAGTGTAGATGGCGCTAAGCCAGTACGAAAATTTTTCAGTATTACGCTACCGTTACTTAGCCCCATTATTCTATTTAATCTGATTATGCAGACGATCAGCGCTTTTATGACCTTCGTCCCGGCTTATGTTATTTCTAAGGGCGAAGGAGGCCCGATGGATGGAACGATGCTGCATTCACTGTATCTGTTCCGGCAGGCGTTTATGTTCAGCAACATGGGATATGCGGCAGCCATGGCTTGGGTCATGCTCATTATGATTGGGATACTGACAGCGATTTTATTTATAACCTCCAGATACTGGGTATTTTATGAAACGGAAAAGGGGCGCTGATACCGATGGCATGGAAAACGGTCAAATGGCCAATTTATCACATACTGGTTGCTGCACTGGCGCTCCTGATGCTGTATCCCGTGTTTTGGATGCTGTTCAGCTCGTTTAAAGAAAGTCGGACGATATTCGTCACGGCATCCTCGCTTTTCCCTACTGAATGGATCTGGCAAAACTATGTAACAGGCTGGAAAGGGACAACTGGCTACAACTTTGGCACGTACATTCTAAACTCGCTCACGATCGTGGTGATTTCAACGATTGGAGCTGTGCTTTCCTCCTCATTGATCGCATTTGGCTTCGCACGCTTGAAATTCAAAGGGCGTAACTTGTGGTTTGCTTTGATGATGGTGACGCTTATGCTACCAGGGGATGTGGTACTGGTACCGCAATATATTATTTTCACCAAGCTCGGTTGGATCAATACGATCTTACCGTTGGTGGTACCCTCCTTTTTCGGGATGCCGTTCTTCATTTTCCTGATGGTGCAGTTTATACGAACGATTCCAGCAGAGTTGGATGAAGCGGCGACGATTGACGGATGCGGCAAGTTCCGGCTGTATTTCAGAATTATTTTACCCTTACTCAAATCGTCGTTGGCTACAGCGGCAATCTTCTCTTTCTACTGGAAGTGGGAGGATTTGCTTGGTCCGGTACTGTATCTGAATTCGCCGGAGAAATATACCGTATCTATTGCACTCAAGATGTTCCTCGACAGCGAGTCGGCTTCCAACTGGGGAGGAATGTTCGCGATGTCTATCCTAAGCCTGCTTCCAGTTATCGCTGTATTCTTCGCATTCCAGAAGCAAATTGTAGAAGGAATGAGTACGAGTGGTTTGAAGGGGTAAGATCCAAAATCCATAGCGTGAGGATATGAAGCTTACGAGTGGAAATGGAAGGCATCCGGGTTTGTACGATTAAATGGACGGGATTTGAGGGCGATGGCTGAGAGGTGAGTACATTGTGGAAGTTTGATTTTGGTCCGGGAGAGCCTGCGGATGGCTACAAGGGTGTGTCCCCGGATTGCTTATATACAACTGAACAGGGCTATGGCTTCGAGACGACGGAGCATGTGTACGGTCGAAAAAGGCAGAGTGCAGCCAAGGATGCACGCACGCGGCTACGAAGCAGCTTTTGTATTCCACTGAACGCTGCATTTGTTGCAGATGTGCCAGACGGGATGTATCTCGTCACCGTACTGGTCGGCGATTCACAGGCGGAAACGCTCACGCGATTCAAGGCTGGTGAAGGCAAGCACATGCTTCCCCCAGTACACACACTGCCGGGTCAGTTCACCGAAGCCCTATTTACGGTGCCTGTCCGGGGTGGCAAACTACGCCTCACCGTATCAGGCACCACGCCACGGCTCAATGCGCTGGAGATTACGCCAGCGCCACAGACCCTCCGGCTATTCCTAGCCGGAGACTCCACGGTTACGGATCAGGACGCCTCCGGCTATCCGTATACTGGCTGGGGCCAGGCTTTGCCCGCCCTGTTCAAGCATGATGTCTGCGTGGATAATCATGCCGTATCAGGACGAAGCTCCAAAAGCTTCGTGGACGAAGGACGGCTGGATGTCATTTTGGGCGAAATAAAGGCAGGAGATTTCCTGTTCATCCAGTTCGGTCATAATGATCAGAAGCCTGATCCGGAGCGGGCTACAGAGCCTTTTACAACCTACAAGGAGCATCTTCGCCTCTACATCGACGGCGCAAGAAGCCATGGGGCAACCCCGGTACTGGTCACGCCCGTACATCGCCGCTATTTTAACGAGGATGGTACGCTATCTGACACACATGGTGACTATGTAACAGCGGTTCGTGAACTGGCGGAAGAAGCGAATGCGCCGCTAATCGATTTGTCTGCCCGCACGCAGGAGTTATATGAGCAGCTGGGTCCCGAAGAGAGTAAAGAGCTTTTTATGTGGCTGCTGCCTGGTGAATACATGAACTTTTCCAGCGGCTTAGAGGATAACACGCATTTTCATGAGAATGGCGCGGTTCGTATTGCAGACATGGTGGTGGATGCTGTGAAGGAACTGGATTTGCAACCGCTGCGCATGTATTTACGTTGAAGGACGACCTTTTCATGTCGGGCGTCAAGGAGGTAACTCACGTGAAACTTACCAAAGGGGGAGACGTGGAAATGCCTGCATTGATTTTTGATGAAGAACAAGTTAAGCAGGTGATCGACCGGGTCGTAGAACGCACCTTTCAAATGCACTACAGCTGGGATTGGCCGGGTGGAGTCGCCTTTTACGGAGTATGCGAAGCGTATGAAGCGACAGGGAATGATAAGTATTTGACCAAGCTGAAAGAATGGGTTGACGAAAATATCGAGGATGGACTTCCATCTCTCTCGGTGAACGGCGTTTCTGTCGGGCACTGTTTGTTGACGCTTTATCAGGCCACAGGTGAGCAAAAATACCTTGATATTGCCATCGAGATGGCAGAATTTTTGGCCCAAAAAGCGGAGCGGTTTGCCGACGGCATTTTCCAGCATACGGTGAACTCACTTCATGATGTATTTCCGCAGCAAGCATGGGTGGATACGATGTTTATGGCCGGTTATTATTTGCTTCGCATCGGTCATTTGTTAGACAACAAGGAGTATTGGGAGGATGGGGTTCGTCAATATCACGGGCATGAAGAATTTTTGCAGGACCCGGATACGAATCTGTATTATCACGGATGGGATCATGCGAATCAAAGCCGGATGTCAGGAATATATTGGGCGCGCGGCAATTCATGGGCAGCCCTCACGATGGCAAAAGCGCTGAAATTGGTGGAGGTGCAGCATCCATCTTATATGATCATCGATGGCTCGCTGCGTGACCAGCTCAATGCACTGGTGCGGCTGCAATCCCCAGAAGGGCTGTGGCATACGGTGCTGAACGATGATACCTCTTATCTGGAAACCTCGGGCTCGGCTGGAATTGCGACTGCCTTGCTTATGCAAGGAAGATTGTTTAACAAATACACCCAAAAGGCGATCGACGGTATTCTTTCCCGCATTAAGGACGACGGCACAGTAACGGGGGTATCCGCTGGAACTGCTGTGATGAACGATATTGACGGCTATCGTAACGTTCCGTACAAACGCCTTCAGGGCTGGGGTCAGGGATTGGCGCTTGCTTTTCTGGCTCAACTGTTGCGTACCAAGGAGAATCCGTACGGCTAGAAGAAGGGGCATAAGCGCCAAAAAGTATGATGGGTAAAGGAGGCCAATAGTATGGGAAATGCTGAACTTTCTCAGGAAAAGGTGGCTAATCAGCCGCGAGGCAGTCTATTCTGGGTCATCCCCGATGGGTATATTCCACCGGAAAGCCGGGGAGAGCTGCTCAGTCATGAGAGTATATGCGTGCTGAATTGTGGGAGCCGTGTGGCAAATCTAAGTATAGACATCTATTTTGAAGACCGCGAGCCATTGGAGGGATTGATCGAGGTGGTGGAAGGAAGACGAACCCGTCATATCCGAACAGCCTCGTTGGAGAAATCCGGCGAACGGATTCCGACAGGCATTCCTTACGCAATTACGGTCACTAGCGATGTGCCCATCATCGTACAATATAGCAGATTGGACACGACACAGCCGGAATTGGCATTAATGAGTGTCATGGCGTATCCTATTTAATCCGACGAAGACTAAGAAGTGAAAAAAGAAATCTCTCGGCTGCAATTGTGCAGCTGGGAGATTTCTTTTTTTGCAGGCAAATGAGTGTCTATTTTTAGCCCGTTTTTTGTGATTTTGCCGAAGTTGTTTTGATCGGCGTGAAGTTTTTTCGCCCTCCGAAATTGGTACCCAGCACGCCGATAATGATCATCACAGCCCCAACAATGTGATAGTAGGCGAGCTGCTCCTTCAAAATGTAAGCACCGGCAATCATGGAAATGAGGGTGGATAAATTACCGATCACACTCATTTTGGAGGCTTCGATCCACTTCAAGGCAAAGCTCGATAACAGCGAGGTGACGAGGGTAGACAGAATGCCCAGATAAATCAGTGCCATCCAATAACCAGGCTTCACCAGTGGAGCGGTATAGGCGCTCATGGAGCCGTCTATGGCATGATATCCCAGTGCCACCACGTTAAAAACGATACATCCCAAAATAGAGGTAACGTAGGTCAATTCCATGGGGCTGTACTTTTGTGTTAAGGGTCGTGCCAGCACATTATAGCCGGATAGGCATATCGCAGAAAGCACGAGCAGAAGAATACCGCCATAGCTATTGGATGCTAGCGGTGCTCCGCTTTTCATCACAAATATAAAAACCACGCCAAAGACAGAGAGCAGTAAGGAAATTTTTTGGACTACCGTTGTACGCTCTTTAATAAAATAGGAAGCTAACAGCAGCGTAAAGATGGGAACAGTTGCTTGAATAATTCCACCTTCCGATGAAGAAGTGCTCATCAGCCCGAAGGCTTGCAGTGGAAAATACACCAGAGGGGAGAGCAATGCTAGCGGTAAAATGCGCAAAATGTCACGCAACTTGATGTTGAGCTTAATCCAACCGAGCAGCACTGGAACGGTCAAAGCAATAAATGACAGCGCAAAGCGGTGGGCGATCACATCCTGCGGGCTCGCCTCTGTGACTGTCAATTTTACAAATAAAAATGAAAATCCAAGTATAGCTGCATAGCTGAGAGCTGCCAGATAGGCGGCTCCATTTCTGGAACGACTGTGCATAATAAACCTCCGTAATCATGACCTTAACCTGTTGTTCTCTCAATATACCCGGATGGCATCATCTGATACAATCCATAAAACCTGCAACTGTACGGGTACAGTTGTCAAATAAAAAAAGCCGGAACGAAGTCCCAGAGGTCGGATACCCATCCCTAAGACTACTTCCAGCTCTTATCCTATTCATATTCTATCACTTACTGCTTAGTTTACTTACCTTGTGACATCGCCCGGAACGAATCGTCCGCCGCTTCCAGCGTAGCATCCACATCTTCGTCGGTATGCGCTGTTGTGAGGAACCAGGCTTCGTACTTGGATGGCGCCAGATGAATACCGCGATCCAGCATGTGACGGAAGAAGGATGCGAACGCTTCGCTATCCGTATCCTGCGCCTGTGCGTAATTCGTGATCGGATGATCACAGAAATGCGTCGAGAACGCTCCACGAATACGGTTGATCGTCAATGGCACGCCGTAGCGTTCGGCAGAGGACTGAATACCGTCCGTCAGTCTCACGGCCAGACGTTCCATCTCTTCGTACACGCCTTCCCCTTGAAGGACTTCAAGGCAGGCGATGCCTGACGAGATGGAAGCCGGGTTGCCGGCCATCGTACCCGCCTGATAAGCCGGGCCGAGTGGGGCAACCTGCTCCATGATGTGCTTGCTGCCGCCGTAGGCACCAATCGGCAGACCCCCACCCATGATTTTGCCCAGAGCGGTCAAATCTGGCTGAATCGCATCATGGTTGTCCAAACCTGCATACGTTTGGGTGGAACCGAAGTGGAATCGGAATGCGGTAATGACCTCGTCATAAATGACGAGTGAGCCGTTCGCACGCGCCATCGAGCATAACCCTTCCAAATAACCGGGCTGCGGCATAACCATGCCGAAATTACCGACAATCGGCTCAACCATGACTGCCGCCACATCGTCGCTCCAACGCTCCAATGCTTGGCGCAACGCGTCGAGATCATTGAATGGCACGGTAATAACTTCGCTCGCAATGTTGGTCGTAATGCCTGCGCTATCCGGTATGCCCAGCGTGGAAGGGCCTGAGCCTGCGGCTACAAGTACCAGATCCGAGTGACCGTGGTAGCAGCCGGCGAATTTGATGATCTTGTTCCGCCCAGTATAGGCTCGTGCCACACGAATCGTCGTCATAACTGCTTCTGTGCCAGAATTCACAAACCGGACCTTGTCCATAGAAGGAATTGCTTCCTTCAGCATCTTCGCCAGTTTAATTTCCAATACCGTTGAGGTTCCGTATAATACGCCGTTCGCGGCCGCTTCGCTGATGGCCTTAGTAATATGGGGATGGGCATGCCCAGTAATAATAGGGCCATAAGCCGCCAAATAGTCGATATATCGATTATCATCCTCATCCCAGAAATGAGCACCTTTAGCACGTTTCATGAATACTGGAGCGCCGCCGCCCACAGCTTTAAAGGAGCGTGAAGGGCTGTTAACGCCCCCGACTATATGCTCCAGGGCTTCTTTATATAGTGCTTCGGAGTTTTCCCGTTTCATCATCAAAAACTTCCTTTCCGTTCATTAAAATAGGGTATACACACGCCAAAGGGCAGCGTTCACGGCTGCCCCTGCATACATCATTATAGCTCTTTTTGACCTGTCTTTGTTGTTGATTGTGTGGAAGCATCCTCATTACTGGTTTTACTGCCCCCTGTAAAAGAAGCTTTATCCTTCTTGGTAGACGATGCACTGTCTGGCTGTTTCGTTTCGTTCTGATCCTTGTTTTGTTCCTGTGTTTGTGTGGGTGGATTATTAAATATATCCTGCACATACGTTTTCAGTTCTTCCGGATCGCGGACCGTAAGAACTGCTGCGCCGCCCACATTCTCTTCTCCGAGCATCTTCATCGGTGGAACCTGTTCGCTGCCTGCAAAGTTGCTTTGGTACCCCACATTTGCCAGCTTCCACATATCGTTAACACTGAGATTCGTGTCGATGTACGGGTTAACCTGCTCTAAAATATTCGGCAAGTTAGCGATGGAAGTCGTGGTCTGCATTTTCTGGGCTACGGCTTCCAAGAATGCCCGTTGCCGTCCTGATCGGGAGAAGTCGGACATTGCATCGTGGCGGAACCGCACATATTGAAGCGCCGTATTGCCATCTAGATGCTGCATGCCCTTTTTCAAATCAATATCGTACTGATGTTTATCCGCATTACTTGTATAATGCATATCCTTTTCCACTTCAAAATCAATCCCGCCTACGGCATCCACCAGTTTGATAAAGCCCTGGAAATCCGTGTACACATAATATTGCACCGGGATGCCTAACAGGTCGCCAGCCGTCTTCATGGCCGTGTTGGGTCCGTGAGTAATGGCAGTGTTAATTCGATTTTTTCCATAGCCGGGAATATCCACGTACGTATCACGCAAAATAGAGAACAGGTGGATTTTTTTCTTAACGGGGTCCAGTGATACAACCATCATGCTGTCTGATCGGGGGACTTCCCCTTTCTGGATACCGCGCCCATCGACACCCATCAGTAAAATGTTAACCATATCGGTACCTTCCCACTTGGGTGGTTCTGGCGTACGAACCTGATCGACCTGCTTTACATTTTTGAAGGGGGAGTTAGCGCCCTCTTTATGCAGATTATCCAGCTGATTATAAATGGATGTAAAATAGTACACGGCAAAGCCGACAATCGCGACGATTACCACGGCTAGAACCGACCATATCGTCCTTTTGGTTCTGCTTGTCATGGATGCTCTCCCTTTCGCTTTTCAGTTCATTACATTATAATTTCTTTTTGGAGCACAATCAATTTAACTATGGATTTTACAAATCCTGATTGAGAGGTATAACATGCTGGCAATTGATGTGCAGGATCTGCGCAAAACATTTAAGGTTCAAAAAAATCGCGAGGGCTTAAAGGGTGCCTTCCTTGATTTATTCGCCCGAGAATACAACGAGGTAGCCGCGGTCAAAGATATATCTTTCCGTATTCCGCAAGGAGAAATATGCGGTTATATCGGTGAGAATGGCGCCGGAAAGTCCACCACGATTAAGATGCTGACAGGTATTCTCGTGCCGACATCGGGACATCTCAAGGTGGGCGGTTATGTCCCCTATGAGGAACGCGAGAAATTTGTAGGCAACATTGGCGTTGTGTTCGGTCAGCGCAGTCAGCTTTGGTGGGACATCGGTGTGATCGAGTCTTTTCAACTGCTGCGGAAAGTATATCAGGTTCCGGCTACGGACTTCAAACGTAGGCTGGATGAGCTGGTAGAGAGGCTGCAATTGCAGGATCTGCTAAGCCGCCCGGTACGCAAGCTTAGTCTCGGGCAAAGGATGCGCTGTGAGTTGGTAGCTGCCTTGCTGCACAATCCGTCTATTGTTTTTCTGGACGAGCCGACCATTGGGCTTGATATTATGGTGAAATCCGAAATCCGCGAGTTTCTGAAGGACATGAACCGGGATCACGGTACGACTATTTTGCTGACGACCCATGATTTGCAGGATATTGAAGCGCTGTGCTCGCGCGTCATTATGCTGGATGATGGAAATATCATTTATGATGGTGGTCTGGAGGATCTGAAGGCGCGTTGGGGGACAGGTCGAGAAGTACGGTTCCAGTTCGGCACATCGACCCAGTTGGAGCAATTACAGGCATGGACTGCTGATATGCCACTGGCTTGGACGATGGATAATGATTTGGCTGCCAAAGTATGGATTCCTCTTCATATTAATGTATCGGATGTGCTCGCTTGCGTAGTCGGTCGCACGGACATTACGGATATCAAAATCATTGAAACCAACACGGATGATATCGTCCGCAGTATCTATCAATCTGGTTCGGCTGAACGCCAGGGCAATCCGATAGTGGAGGCCAAAGTTCATGCTTAGCGTATACACCGATTTTATTCGTATCCGATTTCTCACGATGCTTGCGTATCGTGTGAACTATTATTCAGGAATCCTTATTTATTGCATGAATATTGGCGTGTATTATTTCACATACAAAGCGATATATGGCGATGCGGGTAGCATTGGAGGCTTTACCGCTGCTCAGATGACGACGTATGTAGCAGTATCGTGGATGGCGAGAGCTTTTTATTTTAACAATCTGGATCGTGAGATCTCGACGGATATACGTGATGGAAGCATTGCAATTCAGATGATCCGACCTTATAACTATGTACTTGTTAAATTTATGCAAGGACTCGGCGAGGGTATGTTCCGTTTTCTGCTGTTTATGATTCCAGGCATGGCGATTGCGATGCTGTTATTTCCGGTAAAGCTTCCCACGGATCCGGTAGCCTGGGTTGGTTTTCTGGTCATGCTGTTTTTTAGCTTTATGATCAACACTCAGATTAATATTATTACGGGATTAACGGCCTTTTTTATCGAAAATAATGAGGGCATGATGCGTATGAAGCGCGTAGTTGTAGATCTGTTTTCTGGGTTGATTTTGCCAATCAGTTTGTTTCCCGGCTGGCTGGCGACAATCGCCCAATGGATGCCGTTTCAGGCGATTACCTATTTGCCGGGTTCTGTATTTACGGGACGTGTAAAAGGCGTGGGCATCTGGAATGTACTGGGTATCCAAATCATTTGGCTGGTCGTTCTGCTCGTGCCGATGATCATCATTTGGCGACTGGCGCGCAGACGTCTGTTCGTGCAGGGAGGGTAAGCCGATGATGTACTATTTGGGTCTCATTAGCGAATATTTGAAAAATTACATGAAGTCACGGCTCACCTATCGGGCTGACTTTTGGGTAGAAGTGATTTCAGACCTGCTGTTTCAGGCCACGAATCTTATTTTTATCCTGGTTATTTTTATGCATACGGACAGTTTGGGGGGCTGGAGTGAAAATGAAGTCGTGTTCGTTTATGGATTTTTCATGGTTCCTTACGGACTATTCAGCTGTTTTGTCAACCTTTGGAACTTTAGCGAACGTTATATTGTGAAAGGTGAGCTCGATCGGGTAATGACTCGTCCTGCATATAATCTGTTCCAGATTTTCCTTGAAAATGTGGACCCGCCAGCGTTGGTGGGCTCAGTGATCGGTCTGATTATTATGGGGATCAGCGGGGCACAGATGGACTTGGCTATGGAGTGGTGGTTCGTACCAGCGCTGATCGTTTTGAGCCTAAGTGCCGTGGCAATCTATACAGGCATTTACACCATATTGACTTCTCTTTCATTCTTTTCGGATGCGCCCACTGGAATTATTCCGCTCATGTACAATATTCAGGGCTACGGACGTTATCCGGTGACCATCTATAACCGTGCCATTCAGGTTGTGCTGACTTGGATACTACCTTTTGCTTTTGTTGGTGTATATCCAGCCTCCCTATTCCTCCACCGAGAGGACATGCGCCATATGGCTCTCTTAACTCCTGTGATGGGGATTGTCTTTCTGACCTTGGGCTTACTGGCATGGAACTGGGGAATTCGCCGCTACAGAGGGGCAGGCTCATAGGTCAGATCACATAAGCCCCCCACAAGATAGGAGATGATGAGATGTCCACGATATTTACCGTTATTGGGCAAGAGGCACCGGATTTTGAATTGCCTGGGAGTGAAGGAAAGCGTGTCAAGCTGTCTGATTATCGAGGCAATAGGGTGTTGCTGTATTTCTATCCCAAGGATTTGACCTCTAGCTGCTCGACCCAGGCTTGTGATTTTCGGGATAAACATACGGAGTTTGAAGGCTTGAACACGGTGATTTTGGGGATAAGCCCAGATCCACTCAAGCAGCATGAGAAGTTTATTGCAAAGTACGGACTCCCTTTTCAGTTGTTATCTGATGAAGAGCATCAGGTCGCTGAGACGTATGGTGTATGGCAGCAAAAACAGATGTACGGCAAGCAGTACATGGGTATTGTTCGGTCTACGTTCCTTATTGATGAAAATGGCATTTTAGTTCATGAATGGCGTGGTTTAAGAGTGAAAGGGCATATTGATGCTGCGCTGGCATACATTCAGGATATGGCGTAAGTGAAGAACAAAGAAAACCTTTTGAAATCGGATTATGCTTTTTAAGCATCGGTTTCAAAAGGTTTTTGTTAATTTTTAGATGCGTTTTGTCGATGCTTCCACTTTTGCTTGCAGAGATAAACACCCCATAAAACAAGCGGAATGATCAAGCCGTTGGTATAATGCCAGGTAGACATGGGATAAACGAGAGTTCTTACATAATAAAATACATTTGGGGTTATCGAAATGGTCATGCCAAACACAAGCCCTCCTGCGGGGATGACAAAGGGACGGATATTAGAAATTCGGAATAGTTGGGTTGTTCCGAAGGTAAACGCGTAAAAGAAAATGACTCCCTTGAAAAAAGCGGCCAGTGCCCAGGTTAATGAGACAAGCGACTCAACGCGTGTAATATAATTCAGTTCATTGATTTTTGTTGTAAGTGCAGAAGAAATGTATGGACTGTAGTTGGTCACAAAGGGCCCAATGATAAGGAGGGAGAGCAGTAAAAAGAGGGTAATCAGCACTCCGCCTATGAGCGATGCCAGCAGCATATCTCTTTTAAAGTGGCCTCTTTTGTTTACAAAAGGAAATACCATGAGCATGATAGACATGCTGGCAAAAGGCATTCCCGCGCCTGGAACCATCCCTTTAGCAACAGGAGCGAGCCCGTTTTCCAAAACAGGCCGTACATTAGAAAGCTGAATTTGTGGCAGGAGTGCCAAGATCAGACCACAGAAGATGAGTACATACACAGGTAGCAAAATCTCGCTAACCCGACTAAAGGCTTCAATTCCCGCTAGCGCAGTAAGCACCAGTAGTGAAACTTCCATCGCCAGTAGAACGCTCAAAGGGGTTTCTTCAAATAATTGTGTACTCAGAAAATCTCCTACCTCTCTCGCATTAAGGGCGGTACCCATAAAAAAATAAAACAGATACCAGCAGGAAACAATAGATCCGAACACAGGTCCCAAAATTTTGCGGATGGCTTCAATAAGCGAAAGATTCGGGTAGAGCTCATGAACGCGAATAAGTACATAAATGATAACTAAGCCCAACGGGATAGATAATATAGAGCTGATCCAGGCATCCTGCTGAGCAATATGTGTAATGATAGTCGGATAGATTAAGAGCATATCCCCGATTAAACTCAGGAACATCAGGACAGTCACTTGCCGAACGCTAATACGTGCTTTTTTTAACATGTGGCTGCCTCCCTTCTAAAAGCCAAATACATGTGACACAAAAGCGTTAACAGGGTTATAGATGATTTCAATCAGAACCAGCGGGCTTGGCGTAACCTCTGATTTGGCCGCAAGGACACTAAGCCATGTGCCTAATCCGAGCATAATGATATACACGAACATATCCTTAAAGCGATGCTTTCGGTACAAGCCTGGTAAATCTTTGGCAGCAATGGCTAGACTGATACAGATAATGACAATGGTGATCAGCATGTTAAGGCTCCTTCCGTTAAGGGTGAGGGTCAACCAGGTCCCAGGCTGTGACGGCCTTTCGATCTAAACTTGTATACGACAAGCAGCAGCAAAGGAAGGACCACGGAATCAGTCAAATCCCAATAAATCCAGGCGTGAACGATCGTATCCAGATAATAAGTAATGTTGGGTGCCGACACGATAATCAGACCAAACAGGATCATAAAGCTAGGGCCCAGAAAAGTCCGTACATTGTCTAAACGCAGTAGCTGAGTCATTCCTAAGGTAAAGGCATAGAAGTGTAAAATGGTTTTAACAAAGGTAGTGATAATCCAGGCTGTGCTCATCATGGATTCAACCCTCTGTAAGAAGTTTCCTATGTTAATTTTTTTAGAAAGCGTGTAAGAGGTGTACACGCTGTTTTCGGTTACAAAAGGGCCCAGAACCATGAGAGAAACCAGAAGTAGTACGCTTAACAGAACGCTAGCAGTAAGGCCGGCTAATAAAACTGATTTTTTTAGACCCGGTTTTTTGCTCACATAGGGAAAAATCATGAGTAAAAAAGCTAATTCTCCGAATGGGTAGGAGAGCGCAAATATGCTGCCTTCCATAATCTTAGGAATACCTTGCTCCATAATAGGCTTAAGCTGCTGACTTTCACATTGGGGAAGCAAGCATAGGATTAAAAATAATGTAAAAACCAGGCACAGAGGAAATAACATTTGAGCCGTACGGGCAATAGGCTCCAGCCCCATATACATCCCCCACATCAGCACAAGGATTAAGAGTAAATTGATAACGGGAAGAGGTGTCATCACATAGGTCTGGCTGTTCATAAAATCTCCAACTTCTCTTAAATAAATCGCTGAATTCATCATTAAATGGAACAAATAC
Organism: Paenibacillus sp. MZ03-122A; assembly: GCF_024213325.1. Classification (NCBI taxonomy): domain Bacteria; kingdom Bacillati; phylum Bacillota; class Bacilli; order Caryophanales; family Paenibacillaceae; genus Paenibacillus; species Paenibacillus sp. MZ03-122A. The sequence goes on from NZ_JANAVI010000005.1 coordinate 448,069, forward strand.
CATATTGAGATGAGGGCGCCTAGCCACGGACCCAAAATTCGCTGGCAGAGCTGAATAAAGGTAAGTTCAGGGTATAGCTGGTGTACCCGCAGGAGCAGCAGCAGTACAGCTAGTCCTGCGGGGATGCTTAGAAATGAGCTGATCCAGGCATCCTGCTTGGATATACTTGTAATGAGGGAGGGGTACACCAGTACGCAGTCTCCGATAATACTCAAAAATACGAGTACGGCTATATTTGGTATGCTAATACGCCCTTTCTCCTCCACCCAGCTCACTCCTTCATTTCTTTTTGGAACGATTCAAACAAAGAACCAATTTTTTTGATCGTCGTCTTTGCCTTATATTCAATCTGTAAGTCCATAAATGGATTTTCTTTTTCTTCTTTTAGTCTTTTCCAAAGCTCTGGTTTGGACTGGTGGATCAGCTGACCAAAGCCGAAAATGTCTGACTTGAACTCACGCCGAACAGTCTCTACGGAATGCTTCAAAATTTCAACGATTTTTTCATTGCTTGCGGCCTCAATTTCTTTAATATCAGCCATACTGCTTAACTTCATATGCTTACAGTTGACCTCTCGTACTGTGCTATCGTTGGTAACGGATATGGAGATAACAGGTTCTCCATCGCGAATAAGCACTTTTTTTTGGGTGTTGCTGCTTAAGGTTAATAAGGCGATATTCCCTCCTCCCTGACAGTCGACGTGTCCTGTAGTTGATTCCACTGTATTCCAAATGTAATTGAACCCTTTGCTGTCTTGTTCATTGATCCAGCCCAGCAAGCGGTCTTTTTTTAAGACACCGATACCGGAGAACCTCAGTGTGGTTCCAGGAGATATGCTTTTGGTGTCATCTATACCTTTTTCATTGGACGACTCTATATCTCCCAAAGCTTCCAAAGCGGGCAGAGTGGACTGGATGTCAGGATTAGCCAAGTTGCTCAGCAGTTGATCCATGGTTACTTTGGTGGCAGGAGCCCATGTTTTGGTTAACGTATCCAATGAAGCAAACATTTTATTGGCCGGTAACTTTTCAAGTGGAGTGGGGATTTTTAGCATCGTGGAAGCCTTGTTATCTTTGGCTATCGCAATATAAAAGTCACTTCTAGTAAAAGGCTCTCGCATCAAGGCTTCAATCGCATCAGAAATTCCTCTTCTCGCATACTCTTCACCTAAAATCAGCATACGAATATGAGATAAATAGATGATTCGCGGGCTTGTATCCGTCATTTTTTGAATAGCCTCTTGAATTGTGGGCGCAGTGGCCTCATAAGTAACGACGGGCGAGCCTGCACTTGGTGAAGATTTGGAAGCTACTGCCGAAGGAATAACCACCTGAGCCGTCACCTGATACTGGTCACCTTCCATATCCACTCCGATCCCAATAGCGATGCCCAGCTCGTTTAATTCTTTGCGATCCCAGCATCCACCCAATAGTAAAGCAATCAGTCCCCAGACGAAGAACAAATGTATGGTCTGCTTCATGGTTGATCCCTTCTGGTTTTTGATTTATGGCCAATCCGTCTTTTTTTCGTTTTTTGGCGGATCGTATTTTGGATAGAAATGGATTGAGGCCGTGTCGTCATGCGAGGCCAAGGTAGGCGAAACAGCGTATCTTTCATATCGCTTTCCACATAGGGACCAAACGGGCTCATATAAGATACTCCAAACGATCGCAGACTGGTTAAGTGCAGTAAAAGCACGATTAAACCCATCAATATTCCAAGAAGCCCGAAGGCTGCGGCTAGCATCATTAAGGCGAAGCGTATAATACGAACCGCTATCGACAGGCCGTTTTCTGGAATAACATAGCTGGAGATGGCGGTGATTGACACGATAATGACCATAGCCGCCGAGACAACCCCCGCATCCACGGCTGCTTGCCCAATAACCAGTGTCCCTACAATAGATACAGCCTGTCCGACTGTCCTCGGAATTCTGACTCCTGCTTCACGCAAAATTTCATAAGTAATTTCCATGAGCATCGCCTCGATAAAGGCTGGAAACGGCACGCCTTCCCTTTGTGCTGCGAGACTGACCAATAAATTTGTAGGAATCATCTCTTGATGAAAGGTAGTTACCGCAATATAAACTGCTGGTGCAAGCAAAGCGATAAAAAAGGAAAAGAAACGCAGCAAACGCAGCAAAGTGCTGATGTCAGCACGCTGGTAATAGTCCTCCGCCGACTGGAAAAATTGAACGAACAATGCGGGTATCAACAGTACAAAGGGGGTCCCGTCCACCAAGATAGCGATTCGGCCCTCCAGTAGGCTGGCAGCGACCGAATCCGGGCGCTCGCTGTTATAAATGGTGGGAAACGGGGTGAAGGTTTCATCCTGAATTTCCTCCTCGATGTAACCCCCTTCCAAAATCCCGTCAATATCAATTCGGTCCAAACGTTCTCTCAGCTCCTGAATAACTCCTTCGTCAGCAATCCCTTTGACATACATCACGGCCACATTGGTATGAGTCACTTGACCGATCTGTCTTGTTTCCATCCAGAGACGCGGATCGCGGATTCGCCTACGAATTAGGGCGGTATTGGTACGTAAATTTTCGGTAAAAGCCTCCATTGGACCCCGTACGACACTTTGGGATTGGGGTTCGCTGACACTGCGATCCTCCCAACCGACCGCATCAATCCATATGCCCTTTGCGTATCCGTCCAGCAAAATGATAATACCGCCAGATAGCATCTGGTTGAATAAGGCATCCATTTCGTCCACACTACCTGAGTTACCTGCAATCAAAACTTGATCCTTTAAATAGTCGAACGGTTCCGCACCCTCCGGTACATGATGCTCGTTTACCCGCATTAATGAACGCAGAACGGAATCATGGAGCAATTGAGTGTTAATCAGACCATCGATATAAAACAAAGCTGCTGGCCATTTTTGCATCCATAATAGCTCTTTAATGATTACATCTCCGCTGTTTCCAAAGGAGCTTTCAATATGGTTTACATTATCCCTCAAGTTAGAGGACACATGAGTAAGTGGACAACTTTTATTCTGATTTGGCATACGTAAAATCCTCCGATATTGGAGTTTGTTGGCTTAGTATGCTCTGAATATATGAATTTATGCCTTGACGATTATAGAAACGAATACAGTCTGACATTCGCGATTTGCTCCGGTGAAGGGAGGACTGGTATGCCTTTGTTGGAGGGGATTTTACTTATGGGATTAAGCGGTATTTATCACGCATGGGCGGCGGTTGCTATTTACTTCTTAATTTCGTTGGCTGGCGGGGTAGGGGCCATTTTCCTGGATACATTATTAATGCGGGAGACCCCATTGTATTTACAGGGTCCATTGTTGGGCATGCTGACGGCGTGGAGCCAAGGTATCATCGGACTGTCTATGTTTGGAGCAGGGGTGGCGATTGAAATGATGGAGCCGCGTATGTTGGGTTTGGTTGGAGGCGCGGGATTTGTGGTGATATCTATCGTGATTTCGATGTATTATGCAAGGATTCGTAGCCGTAAGGCAGCAGGAGTTTGACTACTTTAAGTCATCCTTGTTGTTGGTTTTCACCGATTTTTCGGATTTGCGTAGCGAGCTAAACAGGAAACTTCTCCACCGGTAAATAATATACAGCAGGATTATGAACCCGACGACTCCCGCAATTCGCAGCGCATACTGCTCTACCAAATGGAAAATGGCATCCCATTGGGGACCAAATAGCTTGCCGATGCTTAGAAAGAGGATGACCCAGAATAAAGCGCCGCTGTAAGCATACAAGACAAATTTACGGAAAGAAAGAGCAATAATCCCGGCAAAATAACCGGTAAAATGCCTGACACCGGGGATAAAATATCCAAGGAAGATAAGCCAGTATCCATATCGTTGGAACCATTTTTGTGTTTTCTGAAGCTTGTCCGGCGATAACAAAACCCATTTACCGTATTTCTGAATAAAGGGGAGTCCAGCCCATCTTCCAACAAAGTAGGTAATAGTCATACCGAGGGTTGTGCCCAGAAAAGCTAGTAGCACCAGTTTACCGAAATCCAAGGTACCGGCATAGGAGAGATATCCCGCATAAGCCATTGTGGTTTCCCCGGGAAATGGTAAAGCAATAAACTCAAGCAGCAAGCCGAAAAAAAGGACGCCGTAGCCGTATTCTTCGAACAATTGCGCGATCCACTTCAGCACATCCATCGTTTACACTCCTACGAACAGATTGAGTATTTTAGAATCAATTCATTTTAACAATCTTTTCATGCCCACTCAACTCCGGTTGATTTCTTGACGTCTTGTTTTATCGTTGCGTATAATGAAACGAACAATTGAGGGAGGCACGGTAATGAATAAGCCTAATGAAATCGTTGTAGTTCTTGATTTTGGAGGACAATACAACCAGTTAATCGCAAGAAGAATTCGGGATCTCGGCGTATATAGCGAGCTCCTTCCATACAATACGCCTGCGGAGAAGCTGAGAGAGCTGGCGCCAAAAGGGATTGTTTTCTCAGGCGGACCTTCCAGCGTATATACAGACAATGCTCCTCAGGTGGATCGGGCAATTTATGATCTTGGCATCCCTATCTTTGGTATTTGTTATGGCATGCAGCTGATGGCTCACCAACTGGATGGTAAGGTAGAACGTGCGGGCAAGCGTGAGTATGGCAAAGCAGACGTGCAATTCAATCAGGATGCCCGCTTGGCTAAAGGATTGGATTCTCGTCAAACCGTATGGATGAGCCATGGGGATCACGTTACAGATCTGCCGACTGGCTTTACACTGGATGCAGGAACAGAGAGTGCGCCGATTGCCGCGATGAGTAACCTGGAGCGGAATCTGTATGCGGTGCAATTCCATCCAGAGGTACGTCATTCCGTTCAAGGTAACGAGATGATCAGCAACTTCCTTTATGAAGTGTGCGGTTGTGAAGGCAACTGGACCATGGAATCGTTCATTGAAGATCAGATTCGTGAGATTCGTCAACAGGTAGGCGACAAGAAAGTATTGTGTGCCTTAAGCGGTGGCGTGGATTCTTCCGTTGTAGCGATGCTCATTCACAAAGCGATCGGTGACCAACTGACGTGTATGTTCATTGACCATGGATTGCTGCGCAAAGGTGAAGCCGAAAGTGTAATGGAGACGTTCGTTGGTAAATTTGATATGAAAGTTGTCAAAATTGACGCACGTGAGCGCTTCTTGTCCAAGCTGGCAGGAGTCGATGATCCAGAACAAAAACGTAAAATCATCGGTAACGAGTTTATCTATGTGTTCGAGGAAGAATCTTCTCAATTTGACGATTTTACTTTCCTGGCACAAGGTACGCTGTATACGGATATCGTGGAGAGCGGAACAGCAACGGCACAGACCATTAAATCCCATCATAATGTGGGTGGTTTGCCGGAGAACATGAAGTTCAAGCTGATCGAGCCGTTGAATGCCCTGTTCAAGGACGAAGTGCGTAAAGTCGGCGAAGAATGTGGATTGCCAGCTGAGATTGTATGGCGTCAACCATTCCCAGGTCCGGGTCTTGCCATTCGTGTGCTGGGCGAAGTGACAGAGGACAAGCTAACGATTGTTCGTGAGTCGGATTACATTTTGCGCGAGGAGATTGCTAAAGCCGGTCTGGACCGGGAAATCTGGCAATACTTCACCGCTTTGCCGAATATGAAGAGTGTTGGCGTTATGGGCGATGCTCGTACGTATTCTTACACTGTAGGTATTCGTGCAGTAACCTCCATCGACGGTATGACCGCCGACTGGGCACGTATCCCTTGGGATGTGCTGGAGAAAATTTCGGTACGTATCGTAAACGAAGTGGATAACGTGAATCGTATCGTGTACGACGTAACGTCCAAACCACCAGCAACAATCGAGTGGGAATAAACGCGGGAACTCCCGCCCTGTAATCACAAACCTTTGGAGATTCACCAATACAACATCAGGACTCCTCCGCATCGGCCGAAATATCGCTGTGCGGCAGGAGTCTTTTTTACGGGTTCAAGGTCGAACATCTGCTCCCACTCCAAAATGAGAGCGGGGAAGAGAGTATTTTATGGGTCAAAATCAAGGAACCCCAGTTATTTTCAACGGATACGAGGTTGAAAAAGAGGAGATATTATTCAATAATAATGTCTCCTTTTTCATATGACTTTATCAGCTTCAAGCTTTTTTATGTTATCCTCCAATGGTGTCATGTTTTGATAATAATATATTTTATAATATACCTAGAATAAAGTGTTACATATCCCGTTTCATTAAACGCTGTTCTAAGGAGAATAAAGAGATGAAAAAATTATTTTTGTCGTCCTCATTTAAGGATGTTGCACCATGGTTAGTCCATTTCGTCGGTGAAAACTTGGAAGGAAAAAAAGTCACCTTCATCCCAACCGCAAGTATTCCAGAGAAAGTTAAGTTTTATGTGGAATCAGGAAAAAAAGCATTAGAGAGTTTAGGATTAGTCGTGGATGAAATCGAAATAAGCACAGCAACCTGGGATGAAATAGCGAGTAAAATTAGAGGGAATGACTATATTTATATTACCGGAGGCAACACATTTTATTTACTTCAAGAGTTAAAAAGAACTGGGGCTGACAAAATCATTGCTGAAGAAGTTAACGCAGGGAAATTGTATATAGGCGAATCTGCCGGTTCGTTGATTTTATCACCGAATATCGAATATGTTCAACTTATGGACGATGTTCAGGAGGCCCCTGCATTAGATTCCTTTGCTGCGCTAGGGGTCATTGAATTCTATCCAGTCCCCCATCATACGAACATTCCGTTTAAAAAAGCGGTGGAGAACATCATTGAGGAATATGGCAGCCAATTAAATTTATATCCAATCAGCAACGCGGAAGTTATTTTGGTTGAAGGTGACAGGATAAAAGTGGAGAACACATGACTTCATTAAAAAGGCAGCACAATATAAAGAACCTTTAACTCCACGGGACTGACCCCCGTTTGTGAGACAGGGATCAAAACACCTTTCAAGTTTAAGCAGCCAGTCGCCTGTAATCTACCGG